>JAJYGH010000089.1 GCA_021785175.1 Chloroflexota bacterium
GCCGAGCGTACCGCCGGAACGCGCGCGAAAGTCCACGCGGATGGTACCGGACCCTCCGGGGACATTCGGGCCCCTCCCGCAACCGGATCGGCAGGCTCTGGTCGCGCCGTGGGACCGGGTCCCGTATCGGATGGCCCTCTCGGGGGATGGAACGCGCGAACGCGATGGGACAGGCTATCGGAGACCGGCGGCCGGACGCCGCCCGGATGACATGCGGATGGAGCGCGGTGGCGGCATGGACGAGCGGGAAACCCAGGTCGCGCCGGCAACGACGTCGCGTGCCGGCGCGCGGATGCGCGTCGAGGTGATCCGCTCCGGGCTCCGCGCCGACGGTTACCTCGACACGGCGCAGTTCTCCCGCCTGTCCGACTACGTGAACAACAGTCTCGGCGGTTACTGCCGACTGCAGGACGCCACCCTCTATTGGGATACCGGCGCACCGGCGGAAACCGGACTCGAACTCCACGTGAAGCTCGACGAACTCGTGCTCATCGCCCAGACACGCCTGCAGCCGCGGCCGCTCGCCCCCGAGCAGGTCGTCCCGAAGACCGCCCGGCGTCTCCTCTTCATCACGCCCGCACTGCGGGTGTCCGCCCTGGCCTACCTCCACGTCGAGGGATCGCTCGACGGGTTCCTCGACGCGTCCGATCCGCCGTTCATCCCGCTCACGCACGTGCACGTCCGGTGGCACTCGGGCCACCAGGTCGGGCATTACCCGTTCGCCCTGCTGCAGCGACGCTACGTCGTCGGCGTGGCTGCGGAGGCAGCGGCGGTGCCGGCACGGCGCACGGCCCGGGCGGCGTCCTGAAGGCGCGCGCCATCCACGGCTGCGAGCAGGCCGGCGAGTTCCGTTCCGAGGTCAGGCATCGGAAGGCCGCGCCGCCGAGCCGGTGCGACCGATCCGCGATCGCGACTCCGAGAACAGCCCCAGGCTCTCGGCCCGGCGCGCACGCGACACCTTGAGCCGCTGCTGGCTGTCGAGCGCGGCTGCGTCGAGCTGATCGCGGATCCCCCGCGACCGGAGAACCAGTCGATACCCCACTCCGTGGATCGTCTGGAGCCCGTCGGCCGAGAGACCGAGCTTCCGGCGAAGCCGGAAGATGTGGGCCCGGATGAACATCGGGCGCCCGTCCTCTTCCCTGCTCCAGGCCTGCTCGAGAATCTCGACGTGCGACACGATCGCGTCGGGGTGCTCGGCGAGGGTCTCGAGGATGCCCCACTCGCGGCCCGTCAGGCGGACCGGCTCGCCGGCCCTGGAGACGCGCCTTCCGTCGAGGTCGATGATGACGTCCCCGATGGCCAGCTGGCCCCTGCACTGCTCGGTCGTGCGGCGCCGGAGGATCGCGCGGACCCGTGCGGCGAACTCGTCGGGGTGAAACCCGTGGGGGACGCACTCGTCCGCGCCCATGTCGAGCCATCGGGAGACCGACGCCGGATCGTCGGCCCCGATGACGATCACGGGCACGCGCGGCCACTGCTCCCGCACCGGTGCAAGGGCGTCTCCGCGCAGCCCAGCAGGGTCGATCACGACGAGATCGGGACGCTGCCGAACCTGGAGACCCTGGCGGAGCGGGGCGGCAAACACCTCGTAGCCCTCGTCCCAGAGCGCGCGACGAACGATCGGATTCGCTGACTCATCCCCGGCCACGACCAGCACACGGGTCGATGCGGCGGGAGGCATCCGAACGACGGTCATCCCCGGCCTCCGTGCCCTCGCCGGCCGGATCGTCCGTCGCCCGCGGGCCGGCTCGTCGAGCGCCATTCGACGGTAGTCCAGGTCGCGTGAACAACGAAGTGACGACGGTGGACATGCACAGAATCAGAATGGTTGCACGACGGCAACCGGGGCGCGACTCAGTCGGGGGCTCTTCGGCCCGCCCCCGCCGCCCACGGACAGGACTCGAGCGATGCGACCGGCGGCCGGGCGCGCCCGCCGCCGGCCCAGCCCTGCAAATGGCCGTCCGGTCCCTCGATCGCAACGAGCGAACCGCCATTCGACTTGTTGAGGTCATTCCGCGTCCCGCTCCGCCGGGTAGCCGTGCACCACCCATGCGGGCTGGCGGCGCGGAGGCGGGAGTGCCCGTCGACCGTCGGCACACGCCTCACCTTGCGTGGTGACACAGGCCCTCCGCCGCGCAGGCTGCCGGCCCGGCCCCAGGGGTCCGCCGGCTCTACCGCCGGAGTCTCGATGGCACCAGTCTCGAAGCCGGGCAAACGCGGCGACCGGGCCGCATTCGCGTTCGGGCGAGCGTTTGGGGCAGGCGAAGGAGTTGCACATGAGCCGTTCTCCGACGGACGCCACCGGAGAGTCGTACGACGACGTCGCGCCGATCGCGCGTTTCCCCTGGCTGACGCAACGCCACCTGGTCTTCTTCGTCATCGGCTGGCTGATCCTCTTCTCGATCGGCAGCGTCTTCGTCTCGAACCCGTTCGCCAGCGAGACGTCGGCCTCGGCGAACATCGACTACTGGCACGTCATGTACCTGCACGGGCTGCTGGTCGGCATGGTCGGCCTGCTCGCCCTGCTGACCTGCGGCGTGCTCCAGCTGCGCTCGATGCACACGCGGATGTGGATCGTGGGCGGCGTCCTCTTCATGACCGTGCTGACCGCCGTGGGCGGGATCTTCGATCGCCGCGTCCCGGGCGCCGAGGTCGCCATGTGGGTGCAGATCTTCGGCTTCTTCGCCCTCGACGAGATCTGCATCGTGCTGCTGCTCGGGATGCTCGGCGAGTGGCGCAGCGGAGCCCCGAACGCGCGGACGCTCCCCTACGTCTCGGCGTTCCTCGCCGCGGGCTCGATGTTCGTCGCCGCGGTCATGGGCCACCTCGCCGGCTGGATCCTCGAGTTCGGCAACTCTCCCTCGATCATCGGGACCTACGCCTCGGCCGTCGGCGACAAGATCGACGACTTCGAGGCGAACCTCGTCGGCTCGCACTCGCACGACATGGTCGTGGCCGTGATGGCGCTGTCGGTCTCGATCGCCGCGGTCCAGTTCGGGTACCACGCGCTGCACGGGCGGGCCCGGTCCATCGCGCAGCTCGGGCTCGCGCTGGTGGCCGTCGGCGTCGTGCTCATGACCGTGATGTACGTCGTCATGGCGTTCACGAGCTGGGGCCCGCCCACGCTGTTCCAGTCCGCGGACGGGACGAACGGCATCGCGGGCGACGACATCGTCACCGGCGTCTTCGTCATGCTCGGCGGGCTCATCACGCTGATCGCCGTCGTCATCGGCGATGCCCGAATGCGGTCGCTTGCGGCCGCGCCGGTCCGGCTCGCGACGCTCTGGGCGTGGGTGCTCCTCTTCGCCACCGTGGTCATCGCGGGCTACTCGATCGAGCTCAACGAGACGTACTTCGGGGCCGGCGACAAGGCGCCTGGCGCCGCCAACGACGCGGTCTTCACCTGGCTGCACCAGGACCTCGGACTGTTCCTCATGCCCGCGCTCGTGCTCGTGATGCTGGCCGTCGCGCGCTTCGTCGTGCCGCGCCACCAGGGGACGATCGGGTGGGTGACGATCGCGGGCACCACCGTGACCTTCCTCGGCGGCATGCTCTTCGTGTTCGTGAACCCCGCCCTGCACGGTCCCGGCTACGACGTCTCAGCGGTCGGGCTGCTGGTCGTCGGCATCGCGCTGCTCGCGACGATGTGGTACGGCGCGCTCTCGAGCGCGGGCGGTCTCGATGCCTTCACCCAGCGGCGGCCGCACGCCGCCGGGGGCCACGGGCGGTAGATCTAGCCCGGCTCGTCGTCGACGCGCGCGGCGACCGTCCGCGCCGCGGCGCACAGCGCGCGCCGGCGACGAGCCCGCAGCGGCGCGTCGCCGTCCGGCTCCCGGTCGTACCGGTCGTACTGCTCGAGTTGACGCATCAGCCACAGGAGCAGCGCCACGTCGTCATCGTCCTCGGCGTGGCGCTCAAGCGGCTCGGTCCGCGTCTCGTTCAGCGTCTCCTCCTCGTCGGGTACGAACGGGGGTCGGTGGCGGCGACGGTTTCGACCCTGACCTGTCGTGCCCACGCTCCGTGCCCGCGCTGAACGCGGCCGAGCACTGGGCGCAGCGTAGCCGGAGGACGGACGCCGGGCGCCGGCCGAACGACCCGCTGCTCCTACCCGACCGGGGGGCGCGCCTCGCGTCCAGGCTCCAGTGAGAGACGCGGGAGCCGACGCCACCCATACGGCCGCCACGCCCCTGATGGGCTCGGAGCGGTTGCCGGATCATCGCAGATGCCAAGGTCCGGGACACGAACGCGCGCTCGAGGGGTCTGGCGTCGAAGGGCGTCCCCCGCCAGACGAGGTGGACGTGTCCCATCCGACCTGGGAGGCACTAGGTCCATCTGGCGCCCTATCGGAGAGCCGCTATGCTCTTCTGCAGGGGGAGGACCGGCCCATCCTCCCGGGCCGTTCATCGTGCCACCATTCGATCGGGATCACGACCATCACGGTCACCGCAAGCGGTCATCCAGCGCAGACCGCGGATCGACATCCCAGCGGCATGCACCGGACGAGCGGAGGGAGGAGCCTGGTTGGACGCGCCCGCGCAGTACCTGTCGTGGAACTTCATCCTGATATCGGTACCCAACATCCTGGTGATCCTGGGGATGACCGTGGTCTTCGTCGTGGCGCTCTTCGCGCCGTTCCCCCACGACGAACCGGGTGAGAAGGGACCGGGTGGCCGGCATGACTGATCGCAACCCGGCCGTCGACACCGAATCCGGCAACTGGACGCTGGCCATCCGGCGCTGGCTCGAGCGGCAGCTGCCCCTCGATTCCCTGCTTCCACACCGGATGCCGTACTACGTCGGATCCTGGGTCTACGTCTTCGGCGTCGTGGCGATCGCCGCGTTGATCTGGATCGTGGCATCCGGCGTGGTGCTCGTCTTCTTCGGGCCCCAGTGGTGGCACGTCTCGGCCGTCGGCCACTTCGTGAACAGCCTGCACTTCTGGGCGGTGCAGCTCTTCTTCATCTTCATGGTGCTGCACCTGTGGGGCCAGTACTTCATGGCCAGCTGGCGCGACGGGCGCGCCCCGACCTGGATCATCGGGGTGGTCATCTTCGCCATCAGCGTCGGCACCGCGTTCACCGGCTACCTCTCGCAGCAGAACTTCGACGCGCAGTGGATCGCGGTGAACGCGAAGGACGCCACGAACGCGGCCGGGATCGGTGCCTTCTTCAACGTGCTCAACTTCGGGCAGATGTACGGCATCCACGTGATGATCTTCCCGATCCTGGTCATCGCCCTGGTGGCCCTGCACATCGTGCTGGTCCGCATCCGCGGCGTGGTCAAGCCCATCGAGCCCGCCGGCTCTGCCAGCGGCGCCGAGGAGGCCTCGAAGTGAGCAGCGGAGCCTCCTCCCAGGAGCGCTACTACGCCGGCGTCCGGATGGTCCGCTACGACCTGATCAAGGAACTCGTCGTCGCCCTGGTCGTCTCGGCCATCCTCGTCGTGATCGCGGCGGCCGCGTTCTCGTCGCCCGACGATCCATCCGTCACGATCCAGAGTTGGGCACAGAGCGACCCGGTCGACTTCGTGACGACGGCCGTGGCGGAGCTGTCGGGCCAGAGTGAGACCGCCACCTACGGGCCGCCCTACAACAACACCGCGGGCGCTGC
>JAJYGH010000055.1 GCA_021785175.1 Chloroflexota bacterium
CCTGCACGGCGATCGCGAGGCCGCGAAGCCGCCCGCCATCCCGGAGCTCACGCAGCACCAGGAACGCCTCAGCGTCCGCCGCGTCGTCGCCGAGCATGAACACCGCCGCCGGCCGGAGCTCGTCGACGAGCGAGCGGAGCGTGTCGCGCTTCCCCGCCGCGCCCGGGGGCCGGAGCTCCACGATCCGGCGGCCCGGGAACCGGACGAACCGCCTCGCCGCGTCTGCGCGCCCGATCGCCTCGAGGACGCGCAGGCGGGCCGCAGGCACGTCGGGCGCCGACCGGAAGTGAAACGCGACCGACGGCCCCTTCCGCTCGACGATCAGCCACGGCTCCGGGATCGAGCGCGCCACCTCGACGGCCAGCCGCTCCGCGTCGGGCTCGTACGCCGCCAGCGACCCGTCCGTCACGGGGCGCAGCGACTCTGCCCGGCCACCGCGCGGCAGCAAGGCGCGTTCGACGCCGTGGTTGCCGAGGTAGATCGCGCCGCCGACACGCGTGCGCGCCGCGAGATCGCCGACGATTCGCCCCGACAGCAGCGCGACGTGAACACCGGGTGTTCCCGCGATGCGACGGAGGGCGCGGCGCGCCCCAGGGACCACGGTCGCGCCCCAGGGGTCCATGACGAGCCGGGCGAGGGTGCCGTCGAAGTCGGCGACCAGGAGCAGCGGGCGCAGGGCTGCGAGATCGGCCGACCTCCGCGCCAGTTCCCGGCCGGGGATGACCGGCACAGGCCAACGCGCGGCCGCCGAGGATGGGGCAGGCGCCTCGGAGGTCGCGGTCGGCGAGGACACGCGCGCAGGCGGCGGGGAGATGACGGCTGGCTCGGCCGGCATGCGTTCGTCAGGCATCGGCGGGAAGTCTACCCACCGACGGCGACACGGCCGAGGCACGTGGGCTGCTACGATTCGGGCCCGTGCACCAGCGTCGTCCCCCGCGCCTGCTCCGGCAGCTCGAGCGCCACCTCGCCTCGTCGATCCTCACCGGCATCGGCGTGACCCTGCTCGCCGCAGGGCTGTTCGCGTACGTGCTGCCGTTCGGCGCCGCGGCCACGGCTCCCGCCACGCCGCCGCCCACGCAGCAGGCGATCGTCTCGCTCCCGCCGACGGCGGCTCCTTCGGCCGCTTCGCCGGCACCGGCGTCGGCCGCCGCCTCAGGCACGCCCGCGCCCACGCCGCAACCGGCCGTCGCCACCCGCGTCGTGATCCCGGCCCTCGGCATCGACCTGCCGATCCTGCCGGGCACGGCGAAGTTCCCCTATTGCAACGTGGCCCAGTACCTGCTGCCGAGCTCCGGCCTCCCGTTCACGCCGGTCATGCCCGGCCAGGACGGCACCACGTACCTGTACGCGCATGCGCGCGTCGGGATGTTCCTGCCGCTCCTCAACGAATCCATGATCAACAACGGGGCGAGCATGATCGGGTACAGCGTGCTGGTCTACACGAGCGACTCGAAGGTGTACTGGTACAGCATCTCGAGGGTGAAGCGACACGTCTCGCCGACGGGTGCGGACACGTGGGACATCGCGAAGGCGGCCCCCGGCGTGAAGCAGCTCGTCCTCCAGACGAGCGAGGGCCCGTACGAGTCCTCGACCAAGCTGCAGATCCTGGCGAAGTTCGACCTCGTCCAGCAGGCCAGCTACGCCGCCTCGCACCCCACCCCCCACCCGATCATCTGCTCCTGACGGGCGGCGCGGCGCGGCCAAGGCTGCCTCGGGGCGCCTCGGCGACGGTGCGGCGTCGGGCCCGGTGCGGTCGGCGGCGCTCGGCGATCCCCCGCCGTCAGCGCCAGACGATCCGCCGGAACCAGAGCGTCGCGACGATGGCGAGCGCGGAGACGATGACGACCAGGAACCCTCCGAGCTCGCCGCCCGCGAGCGCGGGTCCGGCCTCACTCACGTGAACGGCCGGACGATGACCCCTTCGCCCCGCCGGATGCACGCCCGAACCGCAGCTGCCTGCCGCCCATCGCGAGTGCCGGGATCACCGCGACGAGGGTCACGGCGGCGGCGATCAGGAAGATGCCGTCGAGGACCGCGGCACCCTGCGTCGCCGCCCAGCGCTCGAGCGCATCCGCGACGAGCCCGTCCGTGAGCGGCCGTCCGCGAAGGCCCGGCGGCAGCACGGAGTCGCGGTACGCGGGATCCTGCACGGCCCGCGTGAGGACCTCGATCCTGCCGGATCCGAAGGCGGTCAGCACCGCGAGCCCGACGGCCATCCCGAGCATGCGCGCGACCGTGACCGCGCCCGACGCAACGCCGAAGGCGGCGCGCCCCGCCGCCTCGATCGCGACGATCGTCCTCGGCGAGACGGTGAGCCCGAAGCCGAGCCCGAAGAGGCCGACCAGTGCCGCCAGCTGGTCCAGCGGCGTGAAGCGAGTCGTGAGCCCGAGCCCCGCGAGTGCCGCGGCCGAGACCAGGAGCCCGATCGCGCTGAGCGGGACGGCGCCGACCGGCCGCAGCGCGACCCCGGACGCAAGCGCCCCGACGGCCATGGCGACGGCGAGCGTGCCGAGCGCGACGCGTTCGTCGGACGGCCCGCCGTACAGCACGCGGTCGACGAAGACCGCCGTCCCGATGAGCGCAGTCGCGAGCGCGTAGCCGGTGAGGCCGCTCACCGAGACCGCGCCGCAGACCGACCGGTCGAGATAGCGGCGAGGATCGAGCAGCGGATCCGCGCTCCGCCGGCCGCCGATGCCGGCGAGCACGATCGCCAGGGCCGACGCGATCGCGAGCGCGAGCTGGCCTGGGGGGCCTCCGGGTGCCGTCGGATCGCCGAGCCAGGTCAGGGCGAGCAGCGCGCCGGCAAGCCCCGCGCTGAACAGCGCCAGCAACGGCACGCGGAGGGCCGTGCTCGTGCGAGGCGCATCCCAGGATCCGCCCGCCGCCCACGCCCAGGCGAGCGCGACGACCGCAGCCGGGAGGTCCAGGTAGAACGCCCACCTCCAGGCCGGCGTCGCGACCGAGACGAGCCACGCCGGGAGGCCGCCGGCCTCCAGGGCGGGACGCAGGTCGCCGATACCGAGGATGGCGGACCCGACGAACGGCCCGGCCGCCATGCCGAGGAACGTCAGCGCGCCGACGAGTCCGACGGCGCGGGCACGACCGCTTCCCTCGAACAGGTGGCTCGCCCCGGATGTCGCGAGCGGCACCAGCGCGCCGCCACCGAGCCCCTCGAGGACGCGCGCCGCGATCAGCGTCTCGAGCGACGGGGCCACGCCCGCGAGGGCGGACCCGACGCCGAACACGACCAGTGCTGCCATGTACGGCCGGACGATCCCGAACCGGTCGCCCAGCCGCCCGGCCAACGGCATCGTCGCGACGTACGCCACGAGATACCCGTTGATGATCCACGACGCCTCGCGGAGCCGCGCCCAGTCGGCGAGTGTCGCGATGACGCTCGGCAGGACGGTGGCCGTGACCATCAGCTCGAGGCCGGCGAGGAACACCCCGGCACCGAGCGCCGCCAGCAGCGCGAGACGCTCGAGCCGTCCGGCCGAGTCGACCGCTCCCGTCATGCGTCGATGATGGCAGGGTCGGAGCCGATCGCCGCACTGCTCGGGCGCTCGGATCGCCGGTCTCCCGGCTCGGGCAGGCCGCGTCGCGCGCGATCGCGCGGCGCCTCACCGGCGGGTCCCGGAACGGCATGTCGGGCCGCCGCCATCCGGCGGGCGCGCTGGCGGTCGGCCCCGGCGATGGCACTGCGCGCGGCGATGGCGCTGCGCGCGGCGGGGGTCAGCCCGGGATCCGCTCCAGCACGACCACGGGGATCACCCTGCTCGTGCGGGCCTGGTAGTCGGTGAAGTTCGGGTGCATCGCGGCGTGCTGCGCGTACAGGCGGTCGCGCTCCGCGCCCTCGACGACGTGGGCCGTGGCGCGGAACGTCTCACCGCCCACCTCGACGGTGACCACCGGGTGCGCGACCAGGTTCGCGAACCACGCAGGGTTCGTCGGCGCGCCGCCCTTCGAGGCGACGATCACGTACCGGTCGCCGTCGCGGGTGTAGACGAGCGGCACGAGCCGCGGCGCTCCGCTCTTCGCGCCGGTCGTCGTCAGGAGCAGCACCTGGCGGCCGGCGAACGGCCCCTCGGTCACCTGGCCGCCGTGCGCCCGGAAGTCCCGGACGAGCGTTTCGGTCGTCGCGGCGAACGCCGCCCTCGCGTCGTGTGCCATGTGCATCCTCCTGCTGTCCCGTCGGCGGTCGGCGCCCGGCCTCGATCGCCGCCGCATCGTCTCCGCGGCACCACCGGCCCTCGGCGGCACCGGTCGTCGTGGCGCTACTTCACGATGATCAGGCCCCGCGCCATCCATGCCCGAACGCAGGGGATGCATCGGCGCGCCAGCCGCGACCGTGCGCTCCGGCCAACCGGCGCCAGCGGCGCACGGTGCGCATCCGGTACCGTTGGCGGCATGACGTCAGATGCCGACCGCGAGCGCCTCGAAGCCGTCCTTGCCGGGCACGGCGATTACGAGCTCTTCCCGTGCGACCCGGCCCTTGCCGACACCGCGGCGTTCTGCGCCGCATACGGCTTCGCACCGGAGGACGCGGCGAATACGATCGTGGTCGCGGGCAAGTCGGTGCCCGCGCGCCATGCCGCGTGCGTCGTGCTCGCCACGCACCGGCTCGACGTGAACCACGCGGTCCGCGACCGGCTCGGGACACGCCGGGCGTCGTTCGCGGCGGCCGACGAGACGCGGGCCCTCACGGGCCAGGAGATCGGGGGCGTGACGGCGTTCGGGCTGCCCGAGGGGCTGCCGATCCTCATCGACGCCGCCGTGATGGAGCGCGAGCGGATCGTGCTGGGCGGCGGGAGCCGCAGCTGGAAGGTCATCGCGCCGCCGTCGATCCTGCTCACGCTCCCCGGTGCCCAGGTCGTCGAGGGCCTCGCCCGTCCCGCGCCGCCGGCCGCCGAGTAGTCCTCGCTAGAAGGCGTGCTTCGCGGCCTGCATCGCGCGCCCGAACGCCTCGCTGACCGACGCGCCGCCCTCCGCCGCGGACTTCGCCGCACCAACCGGCCGGCCCGCCTGCTTGAGCTTGTCCTCGCCCCACTCCCTGCGGATCTGGGGCCAGATGTCCTGCTCCTCGTGCGCGATGTGCCGGTCCATCATCGACACGAGCGTCTGGAACTCGGTCATCCACTGACCGTCCTTCGGATCGAGCTCGCCGATCCGCGCGATGATGCCGTCGGCTTCCTTCGCCTGCTGCTCGTGCTCGCCTTCCCAGGCCTTGAGCGTCTGATCCCGGGGCCCGACCTCGCGCGCCACCGGGTCGTACACGAACTGCTCCTCGATCTTCTCGTGGAGTTCGAGCTCGGGTCGCAGCTTCGCCCACAGCCCGGCCCGCTGGTCGGGCATCGCGCCCTCGATCCTGCGGAAGGCCGTCTGTGCCTGCACGTGCATCTGCCGGAGCTCTTCGAGCGCGTCCATGGATTCCTCGCTGTGCCGGCCCGGACAACGTCGCCGGGCACCGCGCCGATCGTGCGCGGCGCCCAGCTCCTGAAGTCAAGCGGTCACGGGCGAGAGGTTGCACCGGTACGACAAGTCGGGGAATCCGCACGAGCCGGAGCCATCGTGCGCCTGGCCAATCCGGCAGGTTGCGCACGGCGGATCGTCGGCGGGCCAGACAGACGCTCGGGGGCGGGCGCGGGCACGATGATTGGCGCGTCCGGGTCGACGAGCAGTCGGCCGGGTGACGGCCGGAACGGGAGGACGCGGTGAGCTATTCGGTGCAGGTCGTCGTCATCGGCGACGAAGAGGGCGAGGTGCGGACGTGGGTGCTCGACAACCACGACTCGCTCGAGGATGCCCTCGCCGACGCCGCGGAGGTCGCCGCGGAGCACCACCGCCGGACCGGCGTCGAGCCGATGCCGCTCGGCGACGAGCCGGGCGGACAGCGCAGGCCGTTCCCGGAACCGTAGCCGTGGCGCCTCGAGCCCGGGACGAGCAGGCCTAGAATTCCCGCGCGGACAGGTCCCGCCGGGTTGGCGGTCCGTCGGCCGGACGCGAGGCATGGCTGGAGCCTTGCCACTGCGCCCGTCCGAGACCGGAACGCGTGTGGCGTGTCTCCCGGAGGGAAGGTGATGTCCGTTCGTCGGTGGAGCTCGCCGAGGCTGGCACGGCATCGGCCCGGTGTCGGCGGCTGGAGGATGGTTGCCGTGTCCGTCGGTCTGTCCCTCGCGGCCGCAGCGTCGTCTGTCCCGGTCTCCGCGGCCCAGGCCTCGGTCGGCACGCAGTTCTACGTGCGGCACCCCGACGTCGCGGCCGTGGAGCAGATCGCGCATCTGCGACAGCGTGATCCGGGCGACGCCGATGCCCTTCGCTGGATGCTGAACATGCCGCAGGCGATCTGGCTCACGGGCGGCTCGCCGCAGCAGGTCCGCGGGCAGGTGCGCCAGGTCGTCCGCGAGGCCGCCGACAGGGGGACCGTCCCCGTCCTCGTGGCCTACAACATCCCGTTCAGGGACTGCTCGCAGTACTCGGGCGGCGGCGCGACGTCGATGGCCGCCTACAGGGCGTGGATCGACGCGTTCGCTGCGGGGATCGGCCGCGGGCGCGCAATCGTGATCCTGGAGCCCGACGGACTCGGGATCATCCCGTGGTACAGGCCGATCGGGGCGGCCCACGATGAATGGTGTCAACCGGCCGCTGCCGACCCGGCCACGGCCGCGTCGGACCGGTTCGCGATGCTGAACCATGCCGTCGATGTCCTGAGGGCACACCCCGGTGTCAGCGTGTACCTGGATGGGACGCATTCGGCCTGGCTCGGCGTCGGGGATATCGCCGATCGGCTGGTCAGGGCCGGCGTCGAGCACGCCAACGGCTTCTTCCTCAACGTTTCGAACTTCCAGTACACGGCCAACCTGGTCCAGTACGGCACGTGGATCTCCGACTGCATCGCGTATGCGGCCGGCGTCGAGCGCGGGGACTTCGCCGGCTGTCCCGATCAGTCCTGGAACGGGGGACCGGAGGGCACGAAGATCGCGCAGCTGCTGGGAGCCAGGACCGGCGTGACGCTGAGCAACGACGGCGAGTGGAGCGACGCGAGCGACACCCCGGGCCTCAACACCTCCGGCATCAACGCGCGATATGCCGCCATGCTCGGCACCGTCAAGGCGGCGACGCACTTCGTGATCGACACGAGCCGGAACGGCGCTGGCCCGTGGACGGCCCCGCCCCGCCATCCCGCCGGCGACCCACAGGACTGGTGCAATCCGCCGGACCGCGGGCTCGGGCTCCGGCCGACCGTTGACACCGGCGTGCCGCTCCTTGACGCCTACCTCTGGATCAAGACGCCGGGTGAATCGGACGGGCAGTGCTACCGCTGGACGAGCGGTCCGCTGGACCCCGTCCGAAACATGGGGGACCCGGCCGCCGGCCACTGGTTCGCGGAGATGGCGCTCGAACTCGTCCACAACGCGAACCCTCCGCTGTCGGGGGCCAGCGCGACGCCCCCCCGGTAGCCGCCGGAACGGGCTCAAGCGCTCGGGGCGGCCGGCTTGTTCTTGGTAGCCGGCCTGAAGATGTCACCCGGCACCTGCGTCTTGACGGCCACGCCCACCCCCGCTAGCATCAGCAACGCTTTATATAAAGTCCCGCTCACGTGAGGCCACCGCCCTGCCCTCCCCAGCTCACATCCGGTCGACGATCGCGACCATCACCGCAGCTCCCGACGAGCTGCGCGACCTGCGCGCGTTCCACAAGGCGCTCGGCGACGTCACGAGGCTCCGCATCGTGCGCCGGCTCGCGGCCGGGCCCGCGACGGTCACGGACCTGGTCGAGATGGTCGATCTCTCGCAGCCGCTCGTCTCGTGGCACGTCCGGGCGCTGCGCGCGGCCGGGCTCATCGAGACGCGACGGGTGGGGCGCGAGGTGATCTGCTCCCTGCGGATGGACGAGTTCGAGCGGTATCAGCGGAGCCAGGAACGACTCGTCTCGGCGCCGCGGGCCGACACCGCGCCCAGCGGCCCCTCGGTCGCCTCGGAGGGGGTGACGGCATGACCGAGCACTCCCTCGTCCCGCCGGAGACCCGGGCACGCATCAAGTCGCTGGCCGTGCCCGTGGCCCTCGCCGTCGGTCGTGCCGGGCTCACGCCCAATGCCCTGACGGTGATCGGGTTCGGCGGGGTCTGCGTCTCGGCCGCGCTCGCGGCGACCGGAAACTGGGTGGCGGCCGGCGTGATCGGCCTGCTGTTCGCGGCGTTCGACATGCTCGACGGGGCGCTGGCGCGCGCGACGGCCCGGGTGTCCCGCTTCGGTGCGTTCCTCGACAGCACGCTCGACCGGGCCGGGGAGGGCGTCCTGTACGCCGGCATCGTTGCCGGCACGGTCGCGACCGCGTCGGCGCTGCCGACCCTCGCGGCACTGGCGATGGTCGCCGCCTTCCTCGTGAGCTACACCCGTGCCCGCGCCGAAGGGCTCGGCTTCGGGGGGGACGTGGGCGTGGCGCCACGGGCCGAACGCGTCGTCATCATGGGTGTCGGACTGATCGTCACCGGCCTGGCCGGAGGCGTGGCAACCCCGGTCGGACTGTTCCGCCCCCGCGAGTGGGTCGATCTTCCGGGCGGAGCCCGCATCCTGACAACCGGCGGCCAGCCCTGGCTGGCGGCGACCCTGGCGATCCTGTTCACCCTCAGCACCATCACGGTTCTCCAGCGGATCTGGCATGTTCGCGCGCAGGCGCGTCGAGCAAAGGAGTAGCGACCCAGTGGACGAGACGAAGAAGGTCACCCCGGCGGCGGGCGGCACCAACGGCAACGGCGCCGGCGCCCGCGCGGGCGCGGCGGCGGGAGCGGCGCAGCGCCAGCCCCGGCGCAAGGACGGCAAGATCCGCGTCGCGATCATCGGCGTCGGGAACTGCGCGAGCAGCCTCGTGCAGGGCCGCTACTACTACGAGAACGCGGATCCCGAGGACACGATCCCGGGGATCATGCACGTCGACCTCGGCGGCTACCACATCCGCGACCTCGAGTTCGTCGCGGCGTTCGACATCGACAAGAACAAGGTCGGCAAGGACCTGTCCGAGGCGATCTACGCCAAGCCGAACAACACGTACGTCTTCCAGAAGGTTCCGCACCTCGGCGTGAAGGTCGAGCGCGGAATGACCCACGACGGCCTCGGCAAGTACCTCAGCCAGATCATCGAGAAGGCACCCGGCCCCACGGCGGACATCACCGGGATCCTGCGCGAGCGCGAGGTCGACGTCGTCATCAACTACCTCCCCGTCGGATCGGAGGAGGCGACGAAGTGGTACGTCGAGCAGGCGCTCAACGCCGGCACCGCGGTCGTCAACTGCATCCCGGTGTTCATCGGCCGCGAGGCGTACTGGCAGCGCCGCTTCAGCGAGGCCGGCCTGCCGGTCATCGGTGACGACGTCAAGAGCCAGGTCGGCGCCACGATCAGCCACCGCGTCATGACGCGGCTCTTCATGGACCGTGGCGTCAAGCTCGACCGCACGTACCAGCTCAACTTCGGCGGCAACACCGACTTCCTGAACATGCTCGAGCGCGAGCGCCTCGAGTCGAAGAAGATCTCGAAGACGAACGCCGTCACCTCCATGCTCGACTACGAGATGGACCCGGACGACATCCACGTCGGCCCGTCGGACCACGTGCCGTGGCTCCAGGACCGCAAGTGGTGCTACATCCGGATGGAGGGCACCACGTTCGGCGATGTCCCGCTCAACGCCGAACTCAAGCTCGAGGTCTGGGACAGCCCGAACAGCGCCGGCGTCGTCATCGACGCGGTCCGCTGCCTGAAGCTCGGCCTCGACCGCGGGCTCACCGGGACGCTCGTCGGCCCGTCGTCGTACTTCATGAAGAGCCCGCCCATCCAGATCCACGACGACGTCGCGCGCGAGCGCGTCGAGGCGTTCATCCGCGGCGAGGACAACGAGACTCTCCACGGCGACGAACCCGCGCCCGCCAAGGTCACGAAGCGCGCGCCGCAGACGCGGAAGCGGGCGGCTGCGACCGAGCCGGCCTGATCACGGGCCGGTCATGGCCTCTGGCGAGGGGGGCCGGGCGACGGGCCGCGTGAGCGGCGTCGCCTACGCCCCCCACCGTCGCGGCCCGGGGCGGCGTCGGCCGATCCGGCTCCTCCAGCGCGTCCACGAGAAGGCGACCGTCCTCGTGTACCGCGGCGCATCGTGGCTCCTCGGGCATCTCCCCGAGGAGCCGGTCGTGCTGGTTGCGCAGGCCGGCTTCCTGGCCGGCTACGCGCTGTGGCCGGCGAAGCGGCGGGCGATCACCGCCAACGCGAGCCACGTGCTCGGCCTGCCGGTGGGCCACCCGCGCGTGGGCCGGTTGGCGCGTGCCACGTACCTGGCGTACGCACGGTACGTCGTCGGGCTCATGCGGCTGCCCGCCCTGCCGCCCGATGTTCCGGCGCGGCTCGTCGATGCCGGAGGTGAGCACGGCCTCGAATCGTTCAGGCGGCTCCACGAGCGGCTCCGCGACGAGGGGCGGGCCATGATCATCGTCACGCTCCATGTCGGAAGCATGGAGACCCTGGCGGCGGCGATGGCGTCGCACGGGTTCCCGGCGTACGGCGTCGCGGACGACTCGGCGTACCCGGAGCTGTACGAGCTGCTTGCCGCACAGCGGAAGCGCTGGGGCGTGCAGGTCATCGCGTGGCGGAACCTGCGCGAGATCCACCGCGTGCTGCGCGACCGCGGGATCCTGGCGCTCCTCGTCGACTGGGGCTACCGGTCCGACGGCATCCCGGTCCGGTTCTTCGGCGACTGGACGACCTTCCCGGCCGGTCCCGCGTCGCTGGCCGCGCGCACCGGCGCAGCGATCGTCCCGGTCGTGAACCGGCGCGGGCGGGACGGCCGCTACCACGCCGAGCACGGCGAGCCGATCGAGGTGGAGTCGGGGTCACCGGCGGCGATCCAGCGCGCAACGCAGGCGTACGCGGACGCGCTGCAGGCCGCGATCGGGAGCACGCCGCAGCAGTGGTACTGCTTCAAGCCGATCTGGCCCGAGACGGACCGCGCGGCCGAGGACCTGGAGGCTCGCGCACGGGAGGCACTGGCGGACGACGGCGATGGGTCGGCCCGACGAGGGCGAGGACGCACCGGGCGACGGCGGACGACCGACGGAGGACGGCCAGCCGTCGGTGACACGGCGGCCGGCGGGGCGACGGGGGACGCGCCTGCCGCAGCCGCCGTCGCGACGGATGATGGCTGAGCCGCGGCGGGAACGCGGCGCCTCACGACACGCGCGCCGGTCCTCGGCGACGCTCCGGCAGCGCCTCGTCGCGCGGCTCCTCATCGGGGCCTCCGCGCTCATCTCGCGGCTGCCACCGGCGCTGCTGCACCGCGTCGCGCGCGTCGCCGGCTTCGGCTGGTACCTCGTGGCGAGGCGGCAGCGGGCACTCGCACGAGAGAATCTGCGGCGTGTGTGCGCCTGGCTCGACGAACGGGACGTCGGGTCCGCGCGCGCACGTCGCGCCGCCCACGACCCGGCGGCGCTCGAGCGGCTGCTCCGCGAGGCGTTCGGGCACCGCGCGCGGTACTACCTGGAGGTCGCGACGAGCGAGCGCGTCGACGCCGCGTACCTCGCGCGACATGTCGCCCTCGCCGATCCCGAACTCATCGGCCGGTTCCTCGGCCACCGCGGCGCCGTGCTCGTCGTCGGACTCCACCTCGGCGCGCTCGAGCTGCCCGCCCAGTACATCACGGTGACCTGGGGCCGGCACGCCGTGGCGCCCATGGAGACCCTCCCGAACGCCCCCCTTCAGGCGTACCTCGAGCGGACGCGGGGACGGAGCGGCGTCGAGATCGTGCCGACGACCCGGGCCCGCGAGGCGCTCGAGCGGGCAATCGCCGCGGGCGACATCGTCGGGCTCATCGCCGACCGCGACGTGGCGGGGCGGGGAACGCCCGTCACCCTGTTCGGCGCGCCAGCCCGGTTGCCCACGGGGCCCGGCGTCCTTGCCGTCGAGAGCGGCATCCCGACGTTCGCGGCGGCCACCATCCGAACGGGCTACGGGGAGTACCTTGCCACGGTGATCCCGCTCGACGTTCCCGCCGACGGTTCGCGCCACGACCGCGTCCGGGGCTTCCTCGATGGCGCGGCGCGGGCCTTCGAGCGGCTCATCGCGGAGGCGCCGGAACAGTGGTGGTCGATCTTCCACCCGATCTGGGACGTGCCCCAATGAGCGAGGAGCGAACCGCGGCCGCGGCCGCCGATGGAGATGGTCGTGTCCGCCTCGGCCGCGCCGACCTCCACGTCCACAGCCTGGCGTCGGACGGCGTCGCGAACGTCGAGGAGATCCTCGCGTACGTCGAGCGCGAGACCGACCTGGACGTCATCGCGATCAGCGACCACGAGCGTGCCGACGCCGCGCTGGCGG
Source organism: Chloroflexota bacterium (assembly GCA_021785175.1). GTDB lineage: Bacteria > Chloroflexota > Limnocylindria > Limnocylindrales > CSP1-4 > JAJYNJ01. Next base: position 12,351 of record JAJYGH010000055.1, read on the forward strand.
GGCGCGCGCTGGCCCGCGCGCGCGGGATGCGGATCGACGTGATCGTCGGCGAGGAGGTGACCACGCGCGGCGGGCATCTGCTCGCCCTGTTCCTGCAGGAGCGGATCCGGCCCCTCCAGTCGCTGCGGGCGACCATCGCGGAGGTGCACGAGCAGGGCGGGCTGGCGATCGCCGCCCATCCGCTCGCCCCCTACCCCATCTGTGCGAGTGACCGGGCGATCCGTCGTCTCCAGGCCGACCCCGACCCGCGCTTCCACCTCGACGCGCTCGAGGCATTCAACCCGACGTCAGCCGGACGCACGCACCACGCGAAGGTCGTCGCGCTCGCGGACGAGCTCGGCATGGCCACGACCGGCGGAAGCGACGCGCACCTCCTGGAGGCGATCGAGACCGGCTACACGACGTTCCCCGGGCACACGGCAGAGGACCTGCGGCGCTCGATCGAGGAGCGACGGACGGGGTGGCACGGCGAGTTCTGGACGTTCGGGTTCCAGGTCCAGATGTACGGCCGGCAGCTGCGCAAGTACTCGCGCGACATCCGGGACGACGTGCTCGGCGCGCTGCTGCGGACCGGCACGGGCCGCGACCTCGGGTACCCGGGCGGCAACCTCCGCCCACCGCGGTACATCGGGCCGGACCCGCAGCGCGCCGCCGTCGAGGGGGTCGCCGGGGACGGACGCCGGGACGAAGAGGCGTTCGCCGAGCGCGAGGCGGCGCCGTGAAGATCGGGCTCGTCACGCCCTACATCTACCCGCTGCCCGGCGGGGTCAACGCGCACGTCGGGTTCCTGCACCAGCACCTGCGCGAGCGGGGGCACGACGTCCGCATCATCAGCAGCACCCACGGCCTCCAGCGCTCGAGCGAGGGCGACATCATCCGGATCGGGCGAGGCTTCAGCGTCCCGTCGAACGGATCCGTCGGGACCCTGACGGTCTCGCCCCGCTTCGTGTCGCAATGCCAGGACGTGCTGGAGCGGGAGCAGTTCGACCTCCTGCACTTCCACGAGCCGTTCGTGCCGTTCCTGTCGCTCGTGCTGCTCCGCGAGTCGACGAGCGTCAACATCGCCACGTTCCACGCCTACAACGGGTGGAGTCCCGCGTACGAGTTCGGGAGGCGGATGCTCGCGGGATATGCCCGACGGCTCGACGGGCGGATCGCGGTGAGCGTGGCCGCGCGGTACTTCATCGACAAGTACTTCCCGGGTGAATACAAGGTGATCCCGAACGGCGTGGAGGTCGAGCGCTTCGCGACCGCGCGTCCGATCGAGCGCTGGCGCGACGGGACGCCGAACCTCCTCTTCCTCGGCCGCTTCGAGGAGCGCAAGGGGCTCCTCGTCCTGCTGAAGGCGTTCCGGCTGCTCCGGCGCGAGGGCCGCGACTGCCGGCTGCTCGTGGTGGGGAACGGACCGCAGGAGCGCGAGGCGCGGCGGTACATCGCGACGCGGCGGCTGTCCGGCGTGGAGATGCTCGGCCGCGTCGCCGAGGACGAGAAGCCGCGCTGGTATGCGACGGCGGATGTCTACGTGTCCCCGGCAACCGGGCGCGAGTCGTTCGGGATCGTGCTGCTCGAGGCGATGGCCGCGGGGACGCCGATCGTGTGCAGCGACATCCACGGATACAAGGGCGTCGTCCGCCGGGGCGAGCAGGCGCTGCTCGTGCCACCGCGCGACCCACGGGCGCTGGCGGCAGCGATCCGCGAGCTGCTGGACGATCCGGCCGAGCGCGCGCGGATGGGGGCATCGGGGCACGAGCGATCCCTGCAGTTCGGGTGGGGGCGTGTCGCGGAGCGTGTCGACGACTACTACCGGTTCGTCGTCCGGCGGCTCGCGGCGCAGGGCCAGCTCCCGCCCGGGTACCACGCACCGGTCCCGCCCCGCCCGCCCGGACAGCCGGCGCAGACCGGCGCGGAGTAGACCGGCCCGGAGTAGACCGGCCCGGAACAGAGGGCCCGCCTGGGTCAACCGCGCCCGGAACAAGCGACGGGTCCGCACGCCGAGCGCAGGCCCGGCGCCCCGGGCGCTTCGCTACGGCCTCGCCGCGCCTGGCTCGGCCGGCAGGTCGGGCACCCGCCCCTCTCGCTCCGCGCGTCGCATGGCGAGCTCGAGGTGCCAGGACCGGGCGGCGTACATGACGGCCGCCGCCGCGACGAGCAGTGCGACGATCAGCGCAAGCGATCCCACGGTGACGATCTTCGGATGGGCCGCCGGCGTCATGTTGACCGTGAACTGGAAGTCGTAGATCCACGTCGGGAGCAGACCCTGGTACATGTTCACGAACGAGCCCGGCAGGGGCAGCGCCGAGATGTTCGGGTACCACACCACGAACCAGACGAGCGCCGCGACCAGGATCCCGGCTGCGAACCGGCGCGGATCCCGGGCGCGAAGGACCAGCCAGGCCGGCCCCGTCAGCAGCAGCCCGACGACGAGGGCGACGAGCGTTGGTCCGCCGCTGCCGAGCGGGATGGAGAGCAGCATGACGTCGGGCACCACGGTCTCGACAACCACCAGGGCGACGACGGTCACGATCACCGCGCCGGCGAGCGGCGCGAACGTCCGGAGGAGCGCCTGGCGGCCGCCGGGCCACTGCGCCGGGGACCCGGCGGAAGCGGCCGGGTCCTCCGACAGCCGGTTGCGCGCCGACCACCACAGCCACCCGATCGCGAGCCCGCCGATCACGATCACGGCGACCGCGGCGGTGACGCGCTCGGTGACGAAGACCGGGTTGATGACGGTGCCGCAGACCTGCGACGACGGATCGACCTGCGCGGTGCCCGCGAACACGCAGAGCGGTCCCTTCAGCAGCCACAGGATCGCCGGCCCGAGGATCGCGATCGCCGCCGTCACGCGGGCCAGCGCCCACGTCCGCCGCGAAGGCCCATGCCACAGCTCGGCGACGAAGTACGCGAGCGCAAGGAACGAGAACGGCAGCGTCGTGAGGAAGTGGTACTGGAACGTCGCCCGGTCCACCCAGACCCACGGCAGCCACTGGCTGGCGGCGGCGAGGATGACGATCCCGAGCGCGAGGCTCCGCCGCTTCCAGGCCTGCCACGCCACCCACGGCACGGCGCTCAGCGACAGCCAGAACAGGACCAGGTTGCCGGTGTCGTAGATGGAGGCGCCCATGTCGTTCGCGAGCGACCCCTGGTACCACCACACCGGCTTCAGATCCAGGGGCCATGCCCACCACGGGGACGAAGCCGGGTGCGGCACCCGCAGATCGTTGTGGTAGTTGAACATCGACACGGTCAGGTCCCACAGCGTCTGCCCGTGGTTACCCGGCGGGAAGCCGGACCAGAACTGGTTTCCGAGTGCGACCCACGGCGTGTACAGCACGACGTACACGACGATCGGCAGCACCGTGATGCAGGCGAGCCCCCACAGCCACGGCAGGCCGTGTGAAGCTCCGGGAATGAGCCAGCTCTCGCGCGGCGGGTCGGCGGGCGGATCGACGTAGGTCCGCGGGTCGCCGGGGCGGGGCGGTGGGGCGAGCGGGCCCATGCTCCACCGGGCGAGCAGGAGCGGGGTCGCGTACGCGATCACGCTGAGCGCGACGAGCGCCGCCCCGGCGAGCACGAGCCCACGCTCGCTCACCGCGCTGCCCTGCAGCCGGGGCCCGAGCGCGACTCCGGCGACGGCGACGATGATCCCGGCGACGAGGGGCGCGATGACGGCGAACCGGAGCTCGTCCACCGTCCACCGAACCGAGCGCACCGCGAGCCCGGCCGCCATGAGCATCGTGATCCCGACCATCATGAGGAGGAACGTCACGTTGAGCTGCGGATGGGCCGTGTCCGGCGGCGCGCTGATCGAGTAGTAGCCCAGGATGCCGGCAAGGGCGGCCATGGCCCCGAGCGCGATCGTCCGTCCCAGGCCGCTCCTGAGGAGCATCAGCAGCCCGATCCCGCCCATCGCGTAGAACCCGACCCACTTCGACGCGTCGGCGAGACCGAGCAGCAGCCCGAGCAGCGGCAAACCGATGAGCAGGGCGGACGTGCCCCGCCACCGGCCGAGCGCGAGCGCGGCGAAGACGACGTACGCGCCCACGATGAACACGCCGGCGTAGATGTCGTTCATGCCGATCCGCGAGTTCGCGAAGAACATCCCGTCGACGAGCGACATGGCCGCGACGATCAGGCCGACCGAGCGGCGCCGGAACAGGATCCGCGCGAGCAGGTAGAGCAGCGCGATCATGATCGACCCGGCGATGACCCCCGGCAGCCGCCAGGCGAAGGCGTGGCTCCCGACGTCGACGCTCGCGACGGTGCCCGACGCCGAGAACGTCAGCAGCTGCTGCCGGTCCGCGGAGGGGTTGTTCGGCTGCTGGTCCATCGCCCACGCGACCGGCGTGAACGGCAGGTTGGCGTTCGCGTACACGGCGTTGCCGTGCGGCTCGACGACGTAGATCGTCGGGGTGTGGCCGTCCGGCGCGGTCCCGAGCGCGTGGATCATGTCCGACGAGGCGTCCCACGTCACGTTCGTGACGGGCCCCGGCATCGGCACCGGAGCGCCGAGGACCGGCTGGCCGTCTGTCGGGAGCTGGACGAGCTGCAGCGTGCGACCCGAGGCGACGTAGAGCGTCGGCTGCCCGATGTCGCTGGTGTTCGCGAACCCCATGCCGAGCGCGGGGCCCGGGAGCGTGATCGAGAACACCGGATCGAGCGTGGTCGCATCGAGGAACCGCACCGACGTGCCGCCGGAGACGGCGTAGACCGCCGACGACCCGATGCGCGCCACGTCGCCGAGCGCCTGGAGGTCGGGCTGGATGGCCGATTGCTGCTGCGAGCTCAGGAAGCCGGCCACGACCACCTGCCGCAGGTTGGCCTTCGCTGCCGCGAGCGCCTGCTCGTCCGAGGCGAGCGACTGCTTCGCCTTCGCGAGCGCGGCGTCCTGGGCGGCCGTTCGCGACGGGAGCGCCTCGTAGTGCTGGATCGTCGCGGTGCCCTTCGACACGGCCTGCTGCGCCTTGGACACGGCGGCCGGAAGGTCGTAGATCGGGCCGGTCGAAACGCCGAGCGCGGTGGCGAGGGCCCTCACCTTCGTGGCGTCGTACGGCTTCGTCAGGTCGACGGTGACGTTCGTGACCGGTTCGAGCGGCACGATGCCCTTGACGGGGCCGGTTCCTGCCTGCTGGCTGACTGACGCGCGGCCGAGCACGGCGCCGCTGTTGGCGTCGATGCTCGCGAGCTGGCCGGTCGTGGTGAGGGCGAGCAGCGACCCGCCGGTGGCGGCGACCGCGAGCCGCTGCACGGGGCCCCCGGCCCCCGGACCGGGGAGCCGCGTGGCGGCGATGTCGGGCGCGCCCGTGGTACCCGCCGCGCGGAGCGCGTCGAGGCGAGAGGTCGGGAGCGACCAGATCGACCCGTCCGACGTGCCGACGTAGACGATGTGGTCGACGGTGTCGACGGCGATCGCCGTGGCGCCGGGGACCGGAAGCGTCGCGACGAGGCCGCGCGTCTGGAGGTCGTAGACGCGCACGGCGGACCCGGTCGCCACGTACAGCCGGTCGCCGTCGCGCCCGGTCGTGAGGCCCGGATCGCTCCAGCGCGGCTCGATCGCGGCCGACTTCACCGGCGCGTCGAGCTGGCTCGTGCCCGTCACCCGGTCGTCACCGAACGCGACGATCCCGAGCGCCATCATGTACTTCGCGAGGTGAGGGTGCGTGAACTCGTAGATGGAGTGCGGCATCCCGTAGCGCCAGTCCTGCAGGAACTCGGTCGCGGTCCGCGCGTGGTAGATCTCGTCGAAGTACATGCCGTACGGCTCGGCCAGGCGCCACGTCCGCATCGTCATCGCCGAGATCACGAGCAGGGCCATGACGAAGATGTCGAAGCGGTTGACGCGACCGTGGCCCTCTCCGTGGAGCAGCCGGCTGCGGTCGGCCCGGATCGACCCTGGCCCGAGCAGCCGGCGCAGGGTGCTCGTGCCCCAGCGGCCGCGCGGCTGCCGGTCGGAGACAGGGACGACGGCTCCGCCAGCGCCCGAGGTCGAGGCGGCGCCGGCGAACGCGGCGGCGGCGCCGGCGAGGCCGGCACCGGTGTCCCACGGGGCGGCATCGCCGGCCGGCGCAGGATCGCGCGTGACGGCGGGGGGCTCGTCGAGCGCGCCGTCAGGCAGCTCGTCGCGCACGCCCCCGGGCAGCTCGTCGAGCGCGCCGTCAGGACCGGCGCCCGTCGAATCCACTCCGGAGGCGATGCGATCGTCCGCGGCGGCCGAGTCGACCTCTCCGGCCGCCGCCCCCTCCCCGGTCCCGGCTGCCGCTTCCGCGGTCCCGAACGCCACCGGAGCACGCCCGAGGCCGAACCACCGGTGGGCGAGCCAGCGCACGGGATCGAGCGCGGCGAGCGCCACGAGGAACACCCCGACGTGCCCGAGCGCGGAGAGCGTCACGCCGAGCTCCGAGCGGAAGTCGGGGCCGCCGGCGAGGTCGGCGATGTTCGGCGTCGCGTAGAGCGGCAGCGTCAGGATCGCGTGCAGGTTCATGAAGGACGCGATCGCGAGCACGCCGAGCGCGATGAGCCAGCGCCGCGAGACCAGCACGAGCAGCGGCAGCATCACGAAGATCGGGAACAGGTACCGCTCGTGGACGCGCGTCGGCAGCACGAAGAAGGCAAGCGACAGGAACGCGAGCGACAGCAGGATCGAGCGACGACTGTCGCGCCACGCGACCTGCAGGATGCCGATCACGATCCCGGCCGCGAGCAGGAATGCACCGATCGCGAAGCCGGGGAGCGGCCCGAGCAGCGGCACGAGGTCGTTCGACCATGTCCCAGCCTGCGCCAGCGACGCTCCGCCCGGATCGGCGACGAGCGCCCAGCCGTTGTACGCGTTGACCGTCAGGTAGTGGTACTCGCCGGCCGTGGTCACGACGAGTCGGATGAGCCCGATCACGTCGAGGTTGAACGGCGTGATGACGACGAACAGCACGATGAGGCCGGCCGCGATCGATGAGATGACCCGCCAGGGCCCCTGCTCGTCGACGAACCAGCCCGCGAGCCGCTCGTTGCGGACGCGGGGCCTGGGGCCGGAGCCGGGCGCGAACAGGTGGCGGCGCAGCAGGATGATCCCGACCACCGGCGAGAGCACGAGGCCGAACTGCGGCTTCACCAGGGCCGCGAGCACGGCCAGCGCGGCGGCGGGTTCCGACCAGCCGGCCACGAGCGCCAGGACGGCGCCGAGAACGATCAGGGCACCCAGGGAGTCCATCTGCCCCCAGAGCGCGGAGTCGTACCACGGCACCGGGTTGAACAGGTACAGGGCCGCGATGCCGAGCGCGAGCATTCGGACGCGACCGGGATCGAGCGAGCGGCGCTGCCGGACAGCGTGGCCCGGATGCCGGCCGGCTGACTGGCAGTCGCTCGACCGCCGGCCGAGCGACTCCCCCGCCTCCCCCGGCTCGTCATCGAGGGTCCCCCGCCAGGCGAGGACCGTCCGGTAGAGCACGTACGCGACCGCCAGGTCGAAGAAGATCGCGGGGAGCTTGATCAGCTGGCCGACGACGGCCGCCGCGTCGGTCCCGGTCAGGCGGGCGATCGCCTGCCCGACGAGCCCGACGAGCCACAGGATCCACAGGTACCCGGGCGTGTAGTCGGCGAACCCGGCGTTCGCGTAGAAGCCGGGGGGCCCGTAGTGGGCGAGCGTCAGCGCCCACGACGTGAAGCTCGAGATGTCGGTCTTGAAGCCCGAGCCGGGGAACAGGACGTATGCGATGATGAGCCGCAGGGCGAGCCCGGCAAGGAGCAGCAGTGCAATGGCGGGAGTGCCGACGGCAGCCCGCGCCGAGCCTTCGGGCGCTCCGGGGCCTTGGGTCCCGCCCGCCGAAGGCGATCGAGCCAGGGAACGATCCTCCTGACGAGCGACGAGGTGCACGGCAGTATAGCAACCGAGACCGGCCGCCCCTCGCGCGCCCGCATCCCCCGAGCCACTCGCCTGCCGGCCTGGCCCGTCTTCGACGACACGCCCGCCCTGCCCGTGGACGGTCCGCGCACCGCCCTCGCCCGCCGGCTTGCGTCGCGGTCGCCCCGCTCGATCGGGCTCGGGCTCGCCGCGCTCGCCGCTGCCGTCTACGTCCTCTCGAACCCTCTCCACAGCGACTTCTACAACCACTTCGTCTGGCAGGCGGATGCGTGGCTGCACGGCCGCTTCGCGATCCCGTACCCCGTCTCGACCGGCCCGTTCCGCAACGACTACTTCCAGGACGTCGTGCCGCTGCCCGGCATGCCCGGGTACGGGATCATCCCGTTTCCCGCCCTCCCCGCCCTGGTGCTGCTGCCCGCGGTCGCGCTGCTCGGCCTCGCCACACCTGCCTCGCTGATCACGGCGCTGCTCGGCGCGGTCGACGTCTGGCTTGCGTGGCGCCTCGTGTCCCGGCTCGCGACGGACCAGGGCGTCGCGGTGGCCGCGACGGCGTTCCTTGCCTTCGGAACGGTCGCGTGGTACGCGGCGGCGATCGGGACCACCTGGTTCCTCGCGCACGTCGTGGCCATCGGCCTGACGCTGCTCGCCATCACCGTCGCGGTCGACGCGGACGCGGCGTCGCCGGGGCCCTCCCCCGCCGGCGGAGCGCTGCCCGCAGGGGCCCGTTCCGCGTTCCTGGCCGGATTCCTGCTCGGGCTCGCCGCGCTGTCGCGGCTGACTGTCGTCTTCGGCGCACCGTTCCTCGTGTTCGTCGGGGGCGGATCGTGGCGGACCCGGCTCGTCGCGGCCGCGGCCGGCGTCGCGATTCCGCTCGTCGTGCTCGCCGGCTACAACCTCGCCTCGACCGGCCAGGTCTTCAACCCGGCGTACGCTGAGCTCGCTCGTGTCGAGTTCCATCCCGACCCCGCCCTCTACCATCCGACGTGGGGAGTCGAGGACGTGCGCTACATCCCGCAGAACCTGCCGCTCGCGCTCTTCAACCCGCCGGAGATCGACCCGGCGTGCGGCATCGGGCTGCTCGACCCGAGCTGCGGGACGATCCGACCGAACCCGATCGCCATGGGCCTCCTCCTCACGAGCCCGGCATACCTGCTCGGCCTCGCGGCGCTGCAGCGGCTCCTGCGGGACCGGCTCGTCGCCGGCGCGGCGATCGCCGTCGTCCTCATCGCGCTTGCCGACGCGGCGCACTTCAGCCAGGGCTGGGTGCAGTTCGGCTGGCGGTTCAGCAACGACTTCGCGCCGTTCGCGCTCGTGCCGATCACGCTCGTGATGGCCAGGATGGGCCTGAACCGGCGCGTGCTCGCGCTCGTTGGGATCTCGATCCTGGTCAACGCCTGGGGCGTGTACTGGGGCGTCGTCCTCGGATGGTGAGCGCGCTCGGGACGTTCGTCGTCGCCCTGATCCTGTACGTGCCGACGGTCATGCCGACCGTCGGCTTCTGGGACACCGCGGAGTTCCAGACGGTCGGGCCGGTGCTCGGGATCGCGCACCCGACGGGCTTCCCGTCGTACGTTCTCCTGACCTGGGCCGCGAACATCCTGCTCTCGCCATTCGGCCAGACGGCGTTCCGCATCAACCTCTTCTCGGCGATCCTCGTCGCGGGCGGGGCGGCGCTCGTCGCGGCCACCGTGCAGCGGCTCACCGGGCGCGCGGTGCCCGCGATCGCGGCGGGTCTGCTCCTCGCGAGCGCGCCGATCACGTGGTGGGAGGCCGAGCGCGCCGACCCGCACGCGCTGCACCTGTTCCTGTCGGCACTCCTGCTGTTCCTGCTCGTGGCGTGGGCGCAGCGCGTCCGCGAGGCCGATCCGGACGGGAGGGGGCTGGCCGACCGGACGGCCGACCGGCTGCTGCTCGGGGCGTCGGCGGTGTACGCGGTCGCGCTCGGAAACCACGCCCTGACCGTGCTGCTCGCGCCCGGGATCCTGCTCCTGCTCCTGCTCGTCCAGCCGCGCATGTTCGTCCGGCGACCCGCGTTCGTCGCGGCATGCGCTGGCCTCATCGTCGTCCTGACGGTGCTGCTCTACGCGTACATCCCCATCCGCGCGTCGATGAATCCGCCGCTCGACTACGCGCGCCCGACGACCCCGGCCCGCTTCGCCTACCTGGTCCTCGGACTCCAGTTCCGCGGCCTGCTGCAGAACCCGACGACGGGCGGCCTCGGCCCCGTGGTCGACATCTTCACGCTCCAGCTGAGCGCGGCGGGGCTGGCGATCGGCCTCGCCGGGCTCGCCGCGTGGCTGCTCGGGCTGGTGCGCTCGCGCGGCCCGCGGCTTCCGCTGGCGCTGCTGACCGTGGCCTGGTTCGTGCCGGTCACCATCTTCGCCCGCGCCTACAACGACGGGTTCGCCGACCGCTACTACCTGGTCCCGCTCGCGCTCGTCGCGGTCTGGGCCGGCCTCGCCGGCTCGTTCGCCTGGGACCTGGCTGCGTCGGCGCTGGCCGGCCTCGGGACACGAGCGGTGCCGCGCGGCATCCGGCTCGTCGCGATCGCGCTGGCGGCCGCGATCGTGCTCGCGCTGCCTGGCCAGCGGGCGCTCGCCGGCCAGTCACAGCAGACCGCGGGCTCGGACAACGCCGGGGCGCGGTGGCTTGACGCCGCGTACGCGATCCTCCCGCGCAACGCGGTCGTGATCTCCTGGTGGAGTTACTCGACGCCGCTCTGGTACGGGCGCTGGGTCGAGGGACGCCGCCCCGACGTCACGATCGTCGACGACCGCAACCTGCTCGACGAGGGCTACATGACGGTCCCGAACGCCGTGGCACACTTCCAGGCGCTCCACCGCCCGATCTACCTGATCCGCCAGCCCGCCGACATCCCGTCACTGTCGACGCGCTACCACCTCGTCCAGCACGACACCATCCCCGGATACAGCCCGCTGTGGGAGATCGTTCCTTGAGCGACATCGACGCGCCCCGCGACGACGGGGGAGACACGACCGGCACGGCCCCTGGCGCCCCGGGCGCGGAGCAGCAGGCACGCAGCGCCGGCTCGGGCGCCGGAGCGACGCGGCGCATCCCCGCCTTCTCGTACTTCTTCCCCGCGCACGACGAGGAGGCGAACATCGAGGGCCTCGTCGGCGAGGCCCTCGAGACGCTGCCCGCGCTCGCCGACCGCTTCGAGATCATCGCGGTCGACGACGGCAGCGGGGACGCGACCCCGGAGATCGCCGACCGGCTCGAGGCCGCGCACCCCGGCGTGATCCGCGTCGTGCATCACACCACGAACCTCGGCTACGGCGCGGCGCTCCGGAGCGGCTTCGCGGCGTCGCGATACCCGGTCGTCGGGTTCACGGACGGGGACCGCCAGTTCCGGGTCGCGGACCTGGGGCGGCTGCTCGCCGTGCTCGACCCGGCCGGTCGGGAACGCGCGACGGACGGGGAGCACGCGGCGGGCGAACCACGCGGGCAGCATGCGGCGCACGGGCCGGACGCCGTGGTCGGGTACCGCATCGAGCGGGCGGACGCGCCGATCCGGCTGCTCTACGCGCGCCTCTACCGGCTCGCGCTCCGCACGTTCTTCGGGCTCGGCGTCCGCGATGTCGACTGCGCGTGCAAGGTGTTCCGGCGCGAGGCGCTCGAGGGGGTGCGGCTCGAGTCGGGCGGGGCGTTCCTGTCGGCCGAGCTGCTGATCAAGTTCCAGGTGCGCGGGGGCCACCTCGCGGAGGTCGGGGTGCCACATTACCCGCGGACGGCCGGCCGTGCCACGGGAGCACGGCCTTCGGTCGTGCTCCGCGCCGTGCGCGACTTCTGGATGCTCCGGCTGCGCCTGTGGGCGAACCGGCGGGCAGCGTTGCGGCGGGGGCGACCGGTCGTCGACTGACGACGCGGGGCGGCGCATCCTCCGACCCCGGCCTCTCGATGAGCCCGGCCTCGTCGGGCCACCGGAGGCTCGGTCCACCCTCGGGCTTCCGCTCCGGCGTCGCCCGGGCCCGGGCGCTATCGTCCGGGCGGGCCCTGCGCGCCCCCGCCCGGGGCGTCGCCGAGGTCGATGTCGAGCGAGTTCACGAAGTCCCGGAACACGGCCAGCTGGTCGGAGCCCGTCTGCTCCTCTTCATCCGGCTCCGGCTCGACGCCCGCGCGGTCCAGCACGGATTGGGTTGCGTAGATCGTCACCCCGCCGCGGATCGCGAGCGCGATCGCGTCGCTCGGCCGCGCGTCGACGTCGAGCGAGCGCCCGTCGAGCTCGAGGTACATCCGGGCACGGAACGTCTCGTCGGCGAGGTCGGACACGACGACCTGACGGATCGTCGCGCCGAGGCGCTCGAGCGTCGACATGAACAGGTCGTGCGTCAGGGGACGCTCGGGTTTCAGGTCCTGGAGCTTCATCGCGATCGCGTTGGCCTCCCACACCCCGATCCAGATCGGGAGGTACCGCTCGCGCCCGAGCTCCTTGAGGATCACGACATGCTGGCTCGAGAGCATGTGGACCCGCACGCTCTCGACGACCATCTCGCTGAGCCCGCCCTCTGCCATTGGTAGTCAGTGGCGCGGTACCCGCAACGCGGGCCCGGCTCCACATTCCCCGTTCAAACCGTGCGTGCGGTTTTCCCGCACACGGCTTACCGATGGTCTTCGAGACATGGTTACGCAACTCCC
>JAJYGH010000017.1 GCA_021785175.1 Chloroflexota bacterium
ACGAAGGACGACCTCGTCGAGGGGATGGGGGAGCCCGTGGGCGCCGCCACCGTCATCGGTCTCATGCAGCAGGGTTCCTCACCGCTGTTCATCTGATCGCGGGGCACGAGCAGTCGTGTCCCGCACTCGTCAACAGGAAGGATCCGCCGGTGGCAGGCAACGAGAAGCTGACGTTCATGGTCACGCGCGGGCCGGACGAGCCCGAGCTCGCTTCGATCCCGTTCGTGATGGCCGTGGCCGCGCTCGCGTCGGACGTGGAGGTCGTCGTCGGCCTGCAGGGCAGCGGCGTGGAGCTGGCGGTTCGCGGGCGGACCGACCGTGTCGAGGCGCGTGGGTTCCCGCCGCTCTCGAAGCTTCTCGACGACTACCGGGACCTCGGCGGGCGATTGCTGGTGTGCACGCCCTGCATCCGCGCGCGGGAGATCGACGAGCGCCAGTTCGTCGAGAACGCCGAGCTCGTCGCGGCCGGGCGGTTCGTCGCGGAGGTGACGAGCGCGACCAACGCCCTCGTCTACTAGGCGGCGGCACGGGGCCACGCCGCCGCGCGTTCGTGGGGGCCACCGGACAGGGCTTGAACAGTCGACGCCGAGGGCGTCACATGGAGGATACGAACATGCCGGCAACACTCACCGAGAACGAGCTGGGGATCGTCACGGCCGCCAGGGTCATCGACGCGCGTGGCGCGGCGTGCCCGGGCCCGCTCCTCGAGGCCAAGAAGGGGATGGGCACGGTGCCCGTCGGCAGCGTCATCGAGGTCTGGTCGAGCGACCCCGTCACCAAGAGCGACATCGGCGCGTGGGCGACGAAGGTCGGCCACGAGTTCCTCGGCCACGTCACGGCCACGGGCTACGACCGCGTCTTCGTGAAGCGCGGGAAGTAGCAGTCCGAGGCGGTCGGGCGGGGCTCGCCACGGCGAGCCCCGCCGCCGCACGCCACTCGAGGAGCGCCGCCCCATGAGCGCCGTCGCCGTCGCCGACGTGCACGAGAAGCAGGCGGGATCCGTCCCGCGGATCCTCGTCTTCTCCACCAACAACATCTCGGATCCGGGCATCGACCTGGCCGGCAGCAGGCACCTCCACTACTCCTCCGGGGTCGAGGTCATCAGCCTGCCCTGCACGAGCGGCGTCAAGCCGTCGTGGATCGCGCACGCGATCGAGCAGGGGTTCGACGGCGTGTTCATCGCGTCGGACGGTGACGAGTGCGCGTACCTGCCCGATTGCGCGCACCGCGCGTCCGCGCTCGTGGGCGAGGCGCAGGCGATGCTGAAGGAGCGCGGGCACGATCCCCAGCGCGTGCGGATGGCCGCCATCTGCTCCGTGTGCGCCGAGCCCTTCACGAACCACGTTCAGCAGTTCGCGCGCCTCCTGGCCGGGCTGCGGGAGCAGGGGGCGAAATGAGCATGGACTACGACGCCCTCGTCGTCGGCAGCGGAATCGGGGGGATGGAGTCCGCCCTGAAGCTGGGTGACATGGGCTACAAGGTGCTCGTCGTCGAGAAGGAGGCGAGCGTCGGCGGCCGGATGATCCTCCTCTCGAAGGTCTTCCCCACCCTCGACTGCGCCTCGTGCATCTCGACGCCCAAGATGGCCCAGACCATTCACCACCCGAACCTCACCGTGCTGACGTACAGCGAGGTCGAGGGGATCGCGCGGAACGGTGACGGGCACTTCAAGGCGAAGGTCAAGCGGAAGGCGCGCTACGTCGACGAGGTGGCGTGCACCGGATGCCAGAAGTGCGAGACAGCCTGCACCGTCGCCGTGCCGGACCAGTTCAACGCCGACCTCGTCGCGCGCCGCGCCGCGTACATCGCGTTCCCGCAGGCCGTGCCGAAGAAGGCCGTCATCGAGCGCCAGGGCTCCTCGCCGTGCACGTTCGCCTGCCCCGCCGGGATCGAGGCGCACGGCTACGTGTCGCTGATCCGGAGTGGTGAGTACGAGAAGGCGCATCGCCTCGTCCTCGACGCGACACCGCTCGTCGGCACGCTCGGACGGGCGTGCTACGCGCCGTGCGAGTCGGAGTGCACCCGCGGGTCGCTGGAGGGGACGCTGCCGATCCGCCGGCTCAAGCGGTTCATCTCCGACCGCCACGTCGAGTCGGGAGAGGACCTGGGCATCGAGGTTGCGCCACCGAACGGACACCGCATCGCCGTCGTCGGCTCCGGGCCCGCCGGGCTGACCGCGGCGTGGCAGCTGGCGCGGATGGGCTACGGCGTCAAGATCTTCGAGGCGGCATCCGAGGCCGGGGGGTTCCTGCGCCTCGCGATCCCGTCCTACCGGCTTCCCGTCGAGGTCGTCGAGCGCGACATCGACAACGTGCGGGCGCTCGGCGTGGAGATCGCCACGAACAGCCCGGTTCGCGACGTCGAGGCGCTGAAGGCGGACGGCTACGAGGCCGTCCTGCTCGCGACCGGCACGCCCCGTTCCACCGGCCTGGGCGTCCCGGGCGAGGACCGCCTGGGTGTCATGGGCGGCCCGGAGTTCCTGCGCAAGGTCAAGCTCGGCCAGCCGGTCGACATGGCCGGCAGGCAGGTGGTGGTGGTCGGCGGCGGCAACGTGGCGATGGACGCCGCGCGGGTCGCGCGCCGCCTGAGTGCGACGAGCGTCAACGTGGTGTACCGCCGCGGTCGCGCTGAGATGCCCGCGCACCACGTCGAGGCCGACGACGCCGAGAAGGAAGGCGTCCAGTTCACGTTCCAGGTCGCGCCCGTCGAGGTCGTCGGGGACGCCTCCGGCGCCGTGAGCGGGCTCCGCTGCGTGCGCATGGCGCTCGGCGAGCCGGACGGCAGCGGACGGCGCCGGCCCGAGCCGATCAAGGGCAGCGAGTTCGTCATCCCGTGCCAGGTCGTCATCGGCGCCATCGGCATGACCGCCGACACCGCCGCATTCGCGAGCCTGATCGGCCTCGGGCGCAACGGGGCGCTCCAGGCGGACCCGAAGACGCTCCAGACGAACGTGCCGTGGGTGTTCGCGGCGGGCGACGTGGTGAACGGTGCGACGGACATCACACGGGCCGTCGGCGAGGGCCGGCGGGCTGCGCACATGATCGACCGCTGGCTGACCGGCGGGATGCTCGACGGCTTCGACCGGCGGTTGCCCGTGGTCGACAAGGCCGAGGTCCTGGCGCGCCAGAAGACCTACACGATCCGCCCGACGGCACCCGACGGCGTCACGCTCGAGACCGCTCCGCACGACTTCCGGGAGGTCGAGGGAGGCCTCACCGAGGCGCAGGCGCACGAGGCCGCCGGACGCTGCATGGACTGCGCCGTCTGCTCCGGCTGCCACGAATGCGTGGCCGCCTGCCCGGTCGACGGCTGCATCGACCTGCAGGCCCGCGACCAGGAGCTCGAGGTCGAGGTCGGCGCGGTGGTCGTGTCGACCGGCTACAGGCTCTTCGCGGCCGACCTGAAGCCGCAGTACGGCTTCGGGAAGTACCGCAACGTCATCACCGGCATGCAGATGGACCGACTGCTCGCCCCGACGCGCCCCTTCAACACGATCCTCCGCCCCAGCGACGGCAAGGTGCCGGAGCGCATCGCCTACGTCATGTGCACGGGATCGCGCGACGAGACGGTGGGCAACCCGCTCTGCTCGAAGTTCTGCTGCATGTACTCCGTCAAGCAGAACCAGCTGATCATGGGTGCCCTGCCGCTGGCCGAAGTCACCGTCCACTACATCGACATCCGTGCCGCCGGCAAGCGCTACGACGAGTTCTACGAGCAGTCGAAGGCGATGGGCGCGACGTACGTGAAGGGACGGGTCGCGAAGATCACCGAGAAGGAGAACGGTGACCTGATCCTCCGCTACGAGGACATCGAGAACGGCGGGAAGCTCGTCGACGCCGAGTACGACCTGGTCGTCCTGGCGGTGGGCGTCCAGCCGAACCGCGACGCGGCGGCGCTGTTCCCGGAGGAGCGGCTCGCCGAGGACGAGTACTTCTACGTGGCGGAACCCGACGAGGACCTGAATCCCGGCGTGACCAGCATCCCCGGGGTGTTCGTGGCCGGAGCGGCGTCCGGCGCGAAGGACATCGTGGACTCGATCCTCCACGCGGGTGCGGCCGCCGCCCAGGTCGCGGCCCACCTGGAACGGACGCAGGCGAAGGCGAAGGTGCCGGCATGAGATCGGTGTGTCAACCCCTCCCGTCAGGCGGCGGGCTGGAGCCGGTCGGTCGGTTGCGCCCGGATCAACACGAAGGCGACGTGCCACGCTCGCGTGGCGCGTCGAGCGAGCGCACTTCCGAGGTGCGTGAACGAGCACGCGCAGACGACAAGGCAGAGATGGGCGGGACCACGGAGCGACGCGTCGGCGTGTACGTCTGCCATTGCGGCGGCAACATCTCCGACTACGTCGACGTGGAGCGGGTGGTCGCGGCGATCCGGGACGAGCCCGGCGTGGTGGTGGCGAAGAACACGATCTTCGCCTGCGCGGACGCGAGCCAGTCCGAGATGATCGAGGACATCCAGAGGCACAAGCTGGACGGCCTGGTCGTGGCCTCCTGCTCGCCCAAGCTGCACACCACGACGTTCCGCGGCGTCGCGGCGCGGGCGGGGATCAATCCCTACACGTACACGCAGGTGAACATCCGCGAGCAGGACTCGTGGGCCCACACCGATGACCCGGCCGGCGCGACGCACAAGGCGATCAGCCTCATCAAGGGCGGCATCGCGCGGACGCGGCTGACCGAGCCGCTCGAGCCGCTCGTCGTCGAGACGACCCGGAAGGCGCTGGTCGTCGGCGGCGGGATCGCCGGCCTGCGGGCCGCGATCGGCCTCGCCGACGTCGGGCTCGATGTCTTCCTGGTCGAGAAGGAGCGGGAGCTCGGCGGGTGGGTCGGCCGGTTCGGCACGATGTACCCGCACGAGCGCGACGGGCGCGAGCTCATCGACGGCCTCGTGGCGGAGGTCCGCGGGCGCGACTCGATCACCGTCTTCACCAACGCCGAGCTGATGGCGAGGTCCGGCAGCTTCGGCAACTACGTGGCGGCCATCCGCATCAACAACGACCTGCCCGAGCTCGTCCACGTCGAGGTCGGCCAGATCGTGCTCGCGACCGGCTTCGACACGTACCAGCCGGAGAGCGGCGAGTTCGGCTACGGCATCGACGGGGTCGTGACCCTGCCCGAGTTCAAGGCCATGGTCGACGCATCGTCGGGGCCGCTGACATACCACGGCCGGCCCGTCCGGACCATCGCCTACATCTACTGCGTGGGCAACCGGCAGCCGGGCGGGAACGAGTACTGCTCCAAGTACTGCTGCGCGGCCACGGTCCACGCCTCGATCGAGGTCGCGAAGCTCCCGGGGTCGGTGCACCAGTACCACCTGTACCGCGACATCCGGACGTACGGCAAGTACGAGCTCATGTACACGGAGTCCCGCAAGCGGGGATCGGTGTACATGAAGTTTCCGGAGGACATGCCGCCCGCCGTGGCACTGGATGCGTCCGGGCGCCTCATGGTCACGACGCACGACACGCTGACGGGCGGGGAGGAGGTCACGATCCCTGCCGACCTCGTCGTCCTGGTGACCGGCATGGTGCCGCGCAGGAACGAGGAGCTGATGGGGCTCCTGAAGCTCCCGGTCGGCACCGACGGTTTCTTCAATGAGATCCATCCCAAGTTGCGGCCCGTGGAGACCGTCGTCGACGGCGTGCTGATCGCGGGCGCGTGCCAGGGCCCCAAGAATTCCGCCGAGAGCGTCGCGTCCGGCCTGGCGGCCGTGACGCAGAGCGCGGCGATCCTCAAGAAGGGGACGGCCGAGCTCGATCCGCTCGTCGCGACGGTCAGGGCCGTGGCCTGCAGCATGTGCGGAGACTGCCTGACGGCGTGTCCGTACTCCGCGATCGAGAAGGCGGAGGTGGCGGGACGCGAGGTCGCGGCGATCAGCCCGAGCACCTGCAAGGGCTGCGGCGGATGCGTGCCGGTGTGCCCGGAGGACGCGATCGACCTTCGCGGGTACACGGACGCGCAGATCCGGGCCGTGATCGACAGCATGCTGGAGGAGCCGGTCGCATGAGCACGACCAGGATCCGGGAGATCCGGGAGATCATCCGGGAGGAACCGGTCATGCAGCCGCGCATTCTGGCGGCGCTCGCCGACGGGCCGCTCACGATCCCGGCGATCGCGCAGGCGATCGGCCATCCCACCGACGAGGTGCTCTTCTGGGTCATGGGCATGCGGCGATACGGCAAGATCCAGGAGGTTCCGGGCGCCGACGACGAGGGCTACTTCCGGTATGCCACGGCCGGCTGGGCGGTGAAGGCATGACGGCGCTCGTCGACGCAGGCCTCCTGGCCGACGTTCAGAAGTTCGGGGCGGCCGACGTCTCCGCCTGCTTCTCCTGCGGCAACTGCACCGCGATCTGCCCGCTGTCGGACAACGACGGCACCTTCCCGCGGCGCCTCATCCGCTACGCCCAGGTGGGCATGAAGGACGCACTCCTGGGTAGCAAGGAGCTGTGGACCTGCTACCACTGCGGGGAGTGCTCCGACACCTGCCCCACCCAGGCCGATCCGGGCGGGTTCATGGCGGCCGCCCGCCGCTACGCGATCGCCAGCTACGACCGCACCCGCCTCGCCCGAACGATGTACACGAGCCCGCTCGCAGGCTCCGTGATCGCGATCCTGCTGGCGGCGTTCTTCGCGGTCTTCATGTACGCGTCGCACGGCCCGCAGAGCACGACGTCGCTGCAGCTGTTCGGGTTCATCCCCGAGGCGCTCATCCACAACACCGGCGTCGTGGTGATGATCCTCGTGTTCCTGGCCGGCCTCGCCGGTATCGTGACGATGGCGAGAGGGATCGCCAGGCGCGAGGAGATCGCGCTGCACGACGTGATCGGCGGCCGGGCCGCCCTGGCCCGATCGGGACGCGCGCTGTGGAGCGCGCTCGCGGTCGAGTCGCTCGGCCAGCGGCGGTTCCGCGCGGACTGCGAGACGGTGCAGGATGCTCGCCCCTGGTATCGCCGGCGCTGGTTCATCCACGCCTCGACGATGTGGGGTTTCCTGGGGTTGCTGGCGGCGACGATCCTCGACTACGGCCTCGCCGTCATCGGCGTCAAGGCGACTGGCACCCCGGTGCCTCTCTGGTATCCCGTCAGGCTGCTCGGCACGCTCGCCGGCCTGTTCCTGATCTACGGCACGACGATGCTGATCATCGACCGCCTGCAGAAGGCCAACCGCGCGGCGTCCGACTCGAAGGCGTCGGACTGGACGCTCCTCGCGCTGCTGTGGGTGACGGGCGTCTCGGGCTTCCTCATCGAGATCGCGCTGTACCTGCCGCAGCCCCCGGCCTGGGGCTACTGGGTGTTCCTGTTCCACGTGTCGGTGGCGATGGAGCTCGTCCTGCTGGCACCGTTCATGAAGTTCGCGCACGCCGTCTATCGACCGGTCGCGCTGTTCTTCTACACGCTCGCGGGGGATCGGTCGGCCGCGGGCCACTGAGCGGGCGACTGACCTGCGTGCGCGTGACGGCGCCCTGTCCCGAAGGCCGGGATGGGCGCCGTCCGTGCTTCCGGGCCGGCTCAGCGCCTCCGCCCGTCACGCCGGCCGCCTCCATCGCTCCGTTCGGCCCTTGCCGCACAGTGCCGAAGGGCGGACGCTGCGCGCGTCTGTTCCGCGATGGAGGCGTGTCGCATGACACTCTCGTTGCCGGCGCCGTCACGCGAATCGAGCGTGCCCTTCCCGGTTCCCTGGTCGCCGCTGCTGATCGCGACCGATCGGTGCAAGGGCTGCGAGCTGTGCGTGACGGCGTGCCCGAAGGCCTGCCTGGCGCTCGACGAGGGCGTCGTGAACAGGCTGGGCTACCACCCCGTGCGGCTGACCGACGAGTCCGCCTGCACGAGCTGCGCGTTCTGCGCCCGCGTCTGTCCCGACGTGGTCTTCACCGTGTTCGCGGCGCCCAGGGGGGTTGCGCGATGATCGCGCATCCCGGGGGCTCCCGGCGCGTCCTGATGAAGGGCAACGAGGCGATCGCCGAGGCGGCGATCCAGGCGGGCTGCGACGCCTACTTCGGGTATCCCATCACGCCGCAGGCCGAGCTCCTCGAGTGGATGGCGCGGCGGATGCCCGAAGAGGGTCGGGCGTTCATCCAGGCCGAGAGCGAGTTGGGCGCGATCAACATGGGGCTCGGGGCCGCCGCGACGGGCGCCCGCGTCCTCGTCTCGTCCTCGTCACCCGGCATCAGCCTGATGGCCGAGGGGATGAGCTACATGGCGGGCTCGGAGGTCCCCATCGTGCTCATCAACGTCATGCGCGGCGGTCCCGGTCTCGGGAGCATCCAGCCGTCGCAGAGCGACTACTTCCAGGCGGTCAAGGGCCACGGCCACGGCGACTACCGCGTGCCGGTCTTCGCGCCCTCGTCGATCGGCGAGGCAATGGAGCTGATCGCGACGGCGTTCGAGGTCGCCGAGCGCTACCGGACACCCGTGATGCTCCTGGCCGACGGGATCCTGGGCCAGGCGATGGAGCCGGTGGATCTGCGCTTCCGCAGGCCCGAGCGGATCGAGGCCGCGTGGGCGCTGACGGGCGCGGATGGACGGCCGCCGCGCGTGGTCCGCTCGCTCCACCTCGTGCCCGAGGATCTCGAGGAGCACAACCTGCATCTGCAGGAGAAGTTCCGCGCGGTTGCCGAACACGAGGTGCGCTGGGCCGGGGAGCAGCTCGAGGACGCGGAGCTCGTGATCGTCGCGTACGGCACGGCCGCGCGCGTCGCCCGGACCGCGATCGCGCGGGCGCGGGCGGACGGCCTGAAGGTCGGCCTGTTCCGGCCGATCAGCCTGTGGCCGTTCCCGTCGGCACTGCTGGCCGCGCTTGCCGAGCGCGTCCGGGGGATGCTCGTCGTGGAGCTCTCGGCAGGCCAGATGGTCGAGGACGTGCGGCTGGCGGTCGAGGGCCGGGTGCCGATCGCGTTCGACGGCCGGACGGGGGGCATGGTGCCGTCGCCGGACGAGGTCGTGGAGGCGCTCCGCGAGCTCGACACGACCGGGCTCGCCGCGCGCCGATCGAGACGCGCCCGCCGACGACAGCCCGGGCCGGTGTCGGGCCCGGAGCACACCCACGAGCGGACGCCGCTGGCGGCGTCGGAGTCCGGACACGAGGCGCTCAGCATCTTCGGGGACGACGCGTGGATGCCGCTCTGGTACACGTCCCCCGTCCCGTCACGAAGGGGAGGCAAGCGGTGAGCGCAGTTGCGGCCGCGCCGCGCGTCGTCTACGAGCGGCCGGCCGTCCTGACCGACGTCTCGACACGCTACTGCCCGGGATGCGGTCATGGAGTGGTTCACCGGCTCCTGGCCGAGGTCATCGACGAGCTCGGCGTCGCCGGACGCACGATCGCCGTGGCCCCCGTCGGCTGCTCGGTGTTCGCGTACGAGTACCTCTCGCTCGACTGGTGCGAGGCGCCTCACGGGCGCGCGCCGGCGGTCGCGACGGGCATCCGGCGGGTCCGACCGGACGCGTTCGTGCTCACGTACCAGGGCGACGGCGACCTGGCGGCGATCGGCACCGGCGAGATCGTCCATGCCGCGGCGCGCGGTGAGCTCATCACGACGATCTTCGTGAACAACGGGATCTACGGGATGACCGGCGGCCAGATGGCGCCCACCACCCTTCTCGGCCAGAAGACGACCTCGTCGCCGACCGGGCGGGAGGCCTCCCTGGCCGGCTACCCGGTCCCGATGACCGAGATGCTCGCGGTCCTGCCGGGCGTCGCGTTCGCCGGACGTGGGTCGGTCGCCGACCCCTCCGCGATCGGGAAGACGAAGGCCATGATCCGGAAAGCCTGCGAGGCACAGCTGCGCGGCGAGGGGTTCGCGATCGTCGAGGTGCTGTCGAACTGCCCCGTCGGGTGGGGGATGACGGCTCCGGAGTCGATCCGGCACCTCAAGGAGGTCGTGGTCGGGACCTATCCGCTCGGCGTGCTCGTGGACCGGACCGGCGGGAAGCGGAACGCGGGAGCGCCGCACCCGGCACCCTCGGCGCGGGCGACACGCTCAGGCGCGACGGCGCAGGAGGGCTGAGCAATGGAGCGCTCGATCATCTTCGCCGGGTTCGGCGGCCAGGGGATCCTGTTCGCCGGACACGTCCTCGCCCAGGGTGCGATGGACGAGGGTGCGGAGGTGCTCTGGATCCCGTCGTACGGGCCGGAGATGCGTGGCGGCACGGCCTCGTGCACCGTGATCATCGGTGACGAGCCCATCGGCTCGCCGATCGTCGATCACCCCGACGCGGCCGTCGTGTTCAACCCGCCGTCGCTCGCGAAGTTCGGGCCGATCGTCATGCCGGGCGGCGTGCTCGTCGTGAACGACTCGTTGATCGAGGCCGTGTCGGGCCGCGACGACGTCGACGAGGTGCGCGTCCGATGCACCCAGCTTGCCCAGGAGGCGGGCGACGACCGGCTCATCAACGTCGTCGCCCTCGGGGCACTCGTCGCCCGGGCCCCGCTCGTGCGGCCCGAGAGCATCCGCGCCGCGCTCCGCGAGATCGTCGGGAGGAAGCGGCCGGAGGCGCTCGAGATCGACCTGCGCGCATTCGACCTGGGGCTCGCCTCCGCGTCACAGGCGCCGTCCGCCCCTGCGGCGCAGGCAGCCACCTGGAGCGACGTCGGCGCAGCCCGCTGAGGCCCGCGAGCGAGAACCACGCTGCGAGCCGGGTCGGCACCCGCTGCCGTCAGCCGCCGGAGGCGAGCCTCGCCGGCCGGTCGTCTCCTTTCGGTTGCCGCCCCAGCGGCGACACCGGCCGTCAGTGCCCCGCGTGGACGCCGGCGAGCTCCTGCAGGAGGTGCCAGTACTCGAGGCGCTCGTCGCGCGTGGCCTGGATCTCCGGGGACGGCGAGCCGTCCTTGAAGTGCTGGGAGAACCGGCCCTCGGTCCGAGCGAAGTCCAGGAAGTCGAACACCGAGCCGTCCGGCCGCTTGGACCAGTCGTCCCTCAGGTTCGGGTTGCCCTGCAGCGAGAGACGCTGCTGGATCGTCGCGCCACGACGGGGGTCGTACGTGAAGAGCGGGAAGGCGCGCGAGTCGACCGCCAGCTTCGCCTGCCGCGACGCCGCGTCGTCACCGATCCCGTGCTCCGGCATGCACGGCGTGTACGCCACGATCACTGCCGGCCCGGGGTACTCGTTCGCCTCCATGATCGCCCGGTAGAAGTGGTTCGTATGCGCTGGCGTGGTCGCCGCCACGTACACGTCCCGGTGGGCGAGCATGATCAGACCGAGCTCCTTGCGGCGCTCCGGCCGGCCGTGGACGGCCTTGCCGTACGCCGAGAGCTTCGTGACCTGCCCGCCAAACGTCGCCGTGGACGCCTGGCCACCCGTGTTCGAGTACACCTGCGTGTCGAGCACGAAGGCCTTGATGTCGGCGCCCGAGGCGACCATTCGCGACAGCGACTGGAAGCCGATGTCGTACATGGCGCCGTCGCCGCCGAACACCCACAGTCGCCGCTCCGGGTGGCCGTCCTGGTCCCAGCGCAGCCGGATGCCGAGTGCATCGGCAGGGCCGTTCTCGAACAGCGAGTTCGTCCACGGAACGAGGTAGGGGTTGAACGGGTACGTGCTGCCGTAGACGGTGTTGCAGCCCGTCTCGGCGACGATGCCCATCGACTCCGGCCCGTACACCTGGCGCGTCGCCGCGACCAGCATCCGGATCCCGGACGCCTCACCGCAGCCAGCGCACGACCCGGCCCCGCCGACGTAGCCGAGCGCGTGCTCACCGAGCATCAGGTCGGCGAGCGCCTTCTCGTTCCGGTACTCCTTCGGCGTCATGGGCAGCGTCCGGAAGAACGCGAAATCGCGGCGGTACCGCTCGAGCGTGCTCTCGCCCGCCGGCTCCTGCGCGACCTTCTCGATCATGATCAGTGCGTCGTGGCCCTCGGCGACGCACACGTCGACGCACTCCGCGCAGCCCTTGCAGTGCTGCGGATCGACGAAGATCCCGAACTGCGCGGGCTCGATTCCCCGGCGCTCCGGGACGTCGGCGTACTTTTTCGTGCGCACGAAGTGCGTGGCCGCCGTCTCGGCCGCCCGCGCCCCGTCATCGCGAGTCGACGCGAACGAGCCGATCGCCGGTTCGAGCCGGGACTGTGGCACGGCCACCGCGACGATCGCCGTGTCCGGGCACGCGCTCACGCACGCCATGCAACCCACGCACTGCTCGGCGATGAACTCGGGGATGTGTGCCGACAGGTTGCTGAAATCGCGCGTCGCCGCGGTGCCCGGCGGGATGATGCTGCGGGCCACCCCGGAGTCCGCCGGCAGCTCGACGTCCGCCACACCGCGCCGGTAGGCGCCGATGACCGACCGGTTGAAGTCCTCGACGTATCCGTCGACGTCGAAGGCGACCGGCGCCAGCTCCATCGCGTCGCGGCGCGCGGCGCGCTCTTCCTCCGTGATCGGCCCCGCGGGCGCCTCGACCACGGCTGCTCGCTTCTCGGTGTGCTCAGGCATTGGTCGCCCCCACGAGCTGGTGGACCACGTCCGTCGTCGAGAAGATCCCGACCGGGCGGCGGCCCTCTTCGTCCACCACCACGAGGCGGTGCACGCGATTGAGCTCCATGAGCCCGATCGCTTCCTGCACCGGCGTGTCGGCGCGGCAGGTCAGGGCGGGAGCGGTCATGAGATGGCGGACCTGCAGCCCGGGCCAGCTGGCCCAGAGCTGGTCCGTCGCGCGGGCCCGCACGAGGTCGGTCTGGCTGAGAACGCCCACCAGGGAGCCATCCTCGTCGACCACGGGCAGCCCGTGGATCTGGTGCTCGTCGAGCAGCCGCGCCGCGTCGGCCAGCCGGGCGGTGGCCGCCACGACGATCGGGTCGGCGTGCATCAACTCGCCGACGGTGGTGTGCGCAGGCTCGGTCATCGGGACGCCTCCGCTGCGACCGCGACCGGCTCCCCACCGACAGCGGCCGTCACGTCGATCAGACCATCATAGGCCCGCTCGATCACCGCGAAGTTGGCGTCGACCACGCTGCCGCCGCGCTTCCCGAAGAAGCGGGGCAGGAGCTTGTGGACGGCGTCCAGCAGCGCGTCGCGGTCGAGTCCGGCTCGTGCCGCGAACGGTGACACGCGGAGGAACACGCCGACCTGGGCCACGCCCTGCATCCTCACGACGAGATCGGGCCGCGGCGCGTACTGCGCGGCGAGCGTCGCTGTGTCGAGCGCCGTCGCGCGGATGTGGCGCGCCAGGATCCGCGCGCGCGCGTCCGCCGGGATCGAGGCCCAGATGGCCCGGGGGTCGGCCAGCGGCGTCTGGATGAACACCGTGCCGCCATCGGCGAGGCCGGCCAGCGGATCGCCCATCTCGAACGCGGAGACGTCGTGGAGCGGCACGAACTCGACGTGTGAGAGCTCGTTGTGCTGTCGGATCGGGCTGTCGGCGATCGTCAGGTAGTACGTCGTCGGCAGGCCCTTCTTCTCGGACCCGTACCGCGGGTACGCCTGGACGCGCTTGTCGAACAGCTCGCCGACGAGTGTGGCGAGGAACTTGTTCGTGGTGACCGATCCGAAGCCGCCGATCGAGTGACCGCGGAGACTGTAGGCGCCCTCAGGCCGGAGGTCGATATCGTGCGACTCGATCGCGAGCGGGTGCCGGATGCCGACGACCACGTGCGGCTGACGCCGGATCGCTGCACTGTCGGCGGCCCGATCGAAGACCGCGATGAGGTCGCCGGCGGCGACGTCACGGCTGCCGAGGCCGGCCGAGACGGACAGCACGCGGGGGACCATCGCGCCATCTGCGGCAACGTCGGCGAGCGCGGCCTTGATCTCGCGCGTCAGCGGGTTGTCGGCCGCTGCCGGCTCGTCCGTGCGCTCGACGATGGCGACGGTCTGCGCGTGGCGGATGAGCCCGGCGAGCATCGTCGCGGGGAACGGGCGGAACGCGGTCACGCCGATGCACCCTACGCGACGCCCGAGCGCGCGGAGATGGTCGACGACGGTGATCGCCGTGTCGGCGATCGTGCCCATCGCGATGAGGATCGTCTCCGCATCGTCGCACCGGTACGCGTCGACCAGGTCGTAGTGCCGGCCGGTGAGCTCGCCCCACTCGCGCATCGCGCTGTACGTCACCTCGGACAGCCGATCGTAGAACGCCCGCTGCGCGATCCGGCCCTTCATGTAGCTGTCCTGGTTCTGCACGACGCCGGTCATGAGCCCTTCACCCGGGTCGAACAGGTTGCGGATGGTCCTGCGCGGGTCGCCCACGAACTCCTTGAGGAGCGCGTCCTCGGGCAGCCGCACGTTCTCCATCGTGTGCGTCGTCAGGAACCCGTCCTGGACGCACAGGAACGGCGTCTCGGTCTCCTCCGCGACGCGACGGCAGATCGCGGTCAGGTCGGCCGCCTCCTGCGCGTTCCGCGCGAACAGGATGCCCCAGCCCGTGTCGGCCACGCCCATGACGTCGTCATGGCCGGCGTGAATGTTGAGCGACTGGCTCGTCAGCGCGCGCGCGCCGACGTGGAAGACCGCGGGCAGGCGCTTCCCGGAGATGACGAACAGGACCTCCTTCATGAGGATGAGGCCCTGGCCGGCGGTGAAGTTCGTGACCCGCCCTCCGGCGAGGGCGAAGCCCTCCGCGGCACTGGCGGAGGAGTGCTCGGATTCCGGCTCGACGAAACGAAGGGGGGTCCCCCAGAGGTTCGCGCGTCCCTCGGCAACCGCGACCTGGTAGACGGCGGCCATGGTCGTGGAGGGGGTGATCGGGTAGGCACACGCACCCTCTGAGATACGGGTCTCTACGTGCGCGATCGCCTCGGAACCGTCGACGATGACCGGGATGCCGGGATACCGGGGAGGGCGTGCTTCATGGAGGGACGCATCGGTACTCATGCTCGAAGTGTCCGTCGCGAGGGCAGGTCGACGGACGGGCCGTGCGGCCCTCTGTCAGGGTACGACGGTCGCGTTTAGCCCTACCGGGGGGAGGAGCAGTTCGAGGCCCGGCCGCCCGATCGAGGAGGGATGGGTACGTCGTCCACGACGAGCTCCGCCCGGAGGGCCGGTGTGGGCGGCGGGGCCAGCGCGTCGGCATCCCTCGTCAGCCGCGGGCTGCCGTCGCGGTGCGGGTGTCAGTGCGTGGGCTGGACCCGGCGCGTGAAACCGCAGATGTGGCAGCGGGCGATGCCGTTCGCCTCGTCGACGTGCAGGCGCGTCGCGCAGCCGTTGGTCCCGCAGAACAGGCGGCGGTCGAAGCCGTGCATGGCCCGACGGCGCAGCCGGCGGCGAGCGTCGGCCTGCGGGTAGGAAGTGCTGGTGTTCATCGTGTTCCCCTTTGCATCACCAGCGTCCATCGGGGCGGTGATGCGCGTGAGCCACTCGGTCGCGTACGACCGGGGCCATGTGTCGCGGTGCGCGCGGGGAGCGTTGCCTTGCTCGACCCGCCGCGAGCACCAGCGGCGTCTTCGTTGTTGTCCGGTATTGTCTGCGATTGCGAAGGAAACGTCAACACGCGCCGGGTGTCGTGCGGCGCCGGGTGTCGTGTGCCGGGTGTCGAGCACCTGGCGTTCGCCTCGCGGTCGCTCCGGCCGTCACCGCGCATGGCCCGGCGCAACCACCCGTACCATTGCCGACCGTGTCCGATGTCGTGCGCCTCGAGCAGGTCTCGCTGTCCCGCGGCGGGCAGCCCATCCTCCGCGCGGTCGACTGGACCGTTCGGGACGGGGAACGATGGGCGGTGCTCGGCCCGAACGGGGCCGGCAAGACGACGCTCCTCGAGATCGCCAGCCTGTACCTGTTCCCATCGTCCGGCCGCGTCACGGTGCTCGGGGCGGTTCACGGCCGGAGCGACATCCGGCCGCTTCGCTCCCGGATCGGGTATGCGAGCGCGGCTCTTGCCCGCCTCCTGCACCGCGACTCGACCGCGCTCGAGGCGGTCGCGACGGGGCGGACGGGCGTGCTCGATCCCTACTGGGCGGCTCCCAGCGAGGAGGACGTGGCTGCGGCGCGCCGACTCCTCGAGCGGCTCGGCGCCGTGGATCTCGCCGATCACCGGCTGGGGACGCTGTCGGAGGGCGAGCGGCAGCGAGTGCAGATCGCACGTGCCCTCATGGCGGCCCCGGACCTCCTCGTCCTCGACGAGCCGAGCGCCGGCCTCGATCTCGGCTCGCGCGAAGTCCTCGTGTCGAGCCTGGCTGGGCTCGCGGCCGACCCCCTCGTGCGTGCGATCGTGTTCGTGACGCATCACGTCGAGGAGATCCCGCCGGGGTTCTCGCACGCGCTCCTGCTCCGCGCCGGGCGGGTCGTCGCCGCCGGCCCCATCGCGGAGACGCTGACGCCCGCGACGCTGAGCGCGTGCTTCGGGCTGGCGCTGTCGCTCACCGTGACAGGGGGGAGATGGATGGCGCGGGCGACGGGGCCTGCGGCGGTCGGGATCGAGGCTGCCGGTTCCCATGCGGCCGGAGCTGGGGATGCCGCAACCGGACCACGGCGACCGACGGCCGAGCCCGAGCACGAAGGATCGGGGCGCCGGGGGGACCCGGGCGATCGGGACGGGGCGGTCGAAACGCGGCACGGACTGCTCCGCGATCCCGACGGCCGGCTCAAGGCGTACCGGCCGCTCGCGCCGCGCGCGCGTCTCGAGGCACTGACCAGGGCCCTGGACGCGTACGTCGCCGGCGAGTTCTTCGCCGCGCACGAGATCCTCGAGCCCGCGTGGATGGGGACCGACGACCAATCCGAACGAGCGCTGTACCAGGGGCTCATCAAGGTCGCCGCCGCGGGTGTCCACGCCACGCGCGGGAACGCGCGTGGCGTACTCCGGAACCTCGAGGGCGCGTCGGTGCGGCTGGCCCGCGCGCCGGACGCTGCCGACGGGATCCTGGGCGAGGCGCTCGCGCTGGTCGACCTGCAGGCGGTCCGCGCGTGGGTCGCCGTGGCGACGACGGTGGTGGCGGACGCACTCGACCCTGGCCGTGGCGGACGCGGCCGGACCCCGCTCGCCGGAGGCGACGACGGGACCTGCGGGCCTGTGCGAGCAGGTGACGGCGCCGATGCTGCCCGGCTCCTCGCGCTGTCTCCGGCGCCCGTGCGGGGGTCGGTCGGCCGGCCGCCGGGGCGAGATGGCGAGCGTGGAGGGCCGGGGACTGTGGGACGCGGATAGCGCGCCGGAAGGGCTACTACTGGCGCATGGCCGGTTCCGCTCCGCTCCGGCGCGCCCTGCCGGGCGGGCGTCCCGGACCGTCGTCGGTCTGATGCCTCTGCGGCCCCGTGCCGAGCGCCTCCGGGAGCGCTGGCGAACCGCCGGGACGCGGACCCCCACGTCCGGTGGTGTGGGAGGGGACGTGGTGACTGCGCCCCCTGCCCGATCAGCGCCGGGCCGGCAGCCCGAAGCGCTCGATGGTGCGTTCGGCCAGCATCTGTCCGATCGCGAGCGACGCCGTCGCGGCCGGAGACGGCGCGTTGCGGACGTGGATGATGCCCTCTGCCTCGCCCAGGCTGAAGTCGTCGACCAGCCGCCCGTCCGCGGCGAGCGACTGCGCGCGGATCCCCGATGGCCCGAACGCCATGTCCTCGATCCGCAGCTCCGGCACGTACCGCTGAAGGCTGCGCAGGAACGCTCCCTTCGAGATGTCCCGCCACATCTCCTCGAGCCCGGTCCGCACGCAGGGTGCCGCCATCCGCCAGAAGCCCGGCCACGTCAGCCATGCGGCGAGGTCTCGCGGAGACACGTCCGTTCGCCGGTATCCCTCCCGCGCGAGTGCCGGCACCGCGTTCGGACCGGCCCACACCGCGCCGTCGATGCGACGCGTGAAATGGACCCCGAGGAACGGGAACGCCGGATCCGGGACCGGGTACACGAGCCCCCGCACGAGGTGCCGGGCCGCGGGCCGGAGGCGGTAGTAGTCGCCGCGGAACGGCACGATCCGTTCGCTGCCCTCGTGCCCGGTCATCCGCGCGACCCGGTCGGACTGGAGACCGGCGCACGCGACGACGCCTCTCGCGAGTCGCGTTCCGTCGGACGTCGAGACGAGCCACGAGCTCGCGGTCCCGCCGCCGTCTGCGACTCGACGGAGCCCGGTGACGCGGCTCCCCGTCACGATCGTGCCGCCACAGGCACGCACCTCATCCGCCAGTGCCAGCGCGAACCGCTCGTAATCGGTGATGCCCGTTTCCGGTACCCACAGCGCGCGCAGGCCCGCCACGTGCGGTTCGATCTCGCGGATCCGCTCCGGTCCCACGTCCTCCAGCCCCTGGAGGCCATTCGCCAGGCCCCGCTCCCGGAGTGCCGCGAGCCGGGGAAGCTCGGACGGGTCGACGGCGACGACGAGCTTGCCCGTCCGGCGCCACGGCACCCCGTGAGCGTCCGCGAACCGCTCGGCCTCCGCCTTCCCCTCCCGGCACAGCCGCGCCTTGAGTGATCCCGGCTGGTAGTACAGCCCCGAGTGCAGCACGCCGCTGTTGTGGCCGGTCTGGTGGGCCGCCAGCCGGGTCTCCTTCTCCAGCAGCAGGAGGCTCGTGCGGGGGGAGCGGGCGAGGAGCGCGTACGCCGTCGCGAGGCCGACGATCCCGCCCCCGACCACCACGACGTCGTACCGATCCGTCACTTCCGCAACGATAGCGCGGCGTAGACTGCGCGCCGCATGAACGGACGAGGAGGGAGCCCGGGCCGCCGCCCCGGGCCGGGTGGCGCCGCGCCGCGCACGATCCGGCCGAGGCGCGGGCTCGCGGGAACCCGCGCGTCCTGGCTGCTTGCCATCGTCGTCGTCGGCGTCCTCGTCGTGCTGACCGCCGGTGGCTCGCTCGTCGATCTCGTCACCGACGCGATGTGGTTCCAGAGTGTCGGCTACGCGCAGGTGCTCTGGACACGGCTCGGGACGGAGCTCGGACTGTTCGCCGGGGTCGCGGCGGCCGTGCTCGTGCTCCTCCTGCTCGACCTGTGGATCGCGGCCCGCATCTCGCCCCGACCCGCCGCGGCCGGTTCGTTCCGGGAGCTCTGGGAGCATCTGAACGAGGCATCTCGATACCGATCGGCGGGTCCGCGGGTGTTCGGGCCGTTCGGGCCCGCTGAGCCCGTGGTCGTCGGTCCCGAACCGGTCGAGATGCCGGACCTGACGCCGCTCGTGTCGTGGGTCCTCGCCGCGATCGCGGTCCTCGCCGCGATCACCGCGGGCGGGGTCGCGGCCGGCTCCTGGCAGACGGTGCTGCTCTGGATCCACCGCGTGCCGTACTCGCCGTCCGGGCAGCCCGTCACGGATCCGATCTTCGGGCTCGACATCTCCTTCTTCCTGTTCGACCTGCCCTTCCTGCGCCTCGTGCAGGGCCTGCTGAGCGGTGTCCTCGTGGCCGCCATCCTGGTTGCCGCGACGCGCCACCTCGTCGTCGCGCGCGGGTCGCTGCTGCCCCCGCGCGCCGCCCGCGTGCACCTCGCCGTGCTGGGCGGGCTCTGGCTCGTGATCGCCGCGGCCGGCTACCAGCTCGACCGGCTCGACCTGACCCACAGCACGCAGGGTGTCGCGGTCGGCGTCAGCTACGCCGACCAGACCGCCCGCTTCCCGGCGCTCGACATCCTGTCGGCCGTGGCCATCCTTGCCGCGATCGTGCTCGTGGCATCGGCGTTCCAGCGCCGGTGGTGGCCGCCCGTGGCGGCGGTCGGCGGGTGGCTCGTGCTCGCGGTTCTGCTTGCCGGCGTCTACCCGGCCGTCGTCGAGCGCCTCACGGTCGAGCCGAACCAGCTGTCGGTCGAGACGCCGTACATCCGGAACAACATCGCGATGACGCGGCTCGCGTACGGGCTCGACGCGTGGCCGGAGCAGCCATACCAGGGGTCGGGCGAGCTGACCCAGGCGGCGATCAACGCCGACCAGTCGACGTTCACGAACGCGCGGCTGTGGGACTACCGCCCGCTGGCGCTGACGCTCGACCAGCTGCAGACCGTGCGGCAGTACTACGACTTCGTCGACGTGGACGCGGACCGCTACCAGATCGGCGGCCAGCAGCGTCAGGTCTGGATCTCGGCGCGCGAGATCGCGCCGGAGAACATCACTGCGGCGCAGACGTGGGTGAACCAGCACGTCACGTACACGCACGGCATCGGCGCCGTGATGACGCCGGTCAACGAGGTCACCCCGGAGGGCCTCCCGCAGCTGTTCATCGGCAACATCCCGCCGGTCTCGACCTCCGGCGCGCCCACGATCAGCCAGCCCCGCATCTACTTCGGGGAGAAGCAGAACGGCTGGGTCGTGGTCGACGCGGCGTCCCAGGAGTTCGACTACCCGCTGACGTCGGGTTCGGGGACGTCGGGAGGCGGGCAGCAGGCGTACACGACGTGGAAGGGCACGACCGGGATCGGGATCGGGTCACCGCTGGCCCGCGCGCTGTTCGCCCTCCGGTTCCGCGACTTCAACCTGCTGATCAGCGACCAGGTCGTCGCGCGCAGCCAGCTGCTGATGAACCGGGCGCTGTCCGACCGGCTGCCGCTCATCGCGCCGTTCCTCCAGTTCGACAAGGACCCGTACCTCGTCATCACGGACAAGGGCCGACTTGCGTACGTTCAGGATGCGTACACGACGAGCTCGGAGTTCCCGAACGCGCAGCCGACCGACCCGACGACGCTGCCGTCGGGGAGCGGGCTCGCCGGCGCCGCCTTCGACTACGTCCGGAACAGCGTGAAGATCGTCGTCGACGCGTACGACGGGACGACGACGCTGTACGTGTCCGACCCGGCCGACCCCATCATCCGGGCGTGGGAGGGCGTCTTCCCCGGGATGTTCCGGCCGCAGTCCGAGATGCCCGCCTGGCTCAAGGCGCACCTCCGCTACCCGGAGGACTACTTCGACGTCCAGACCCGTGCCTATGCCGTCTACCACGTCACCGACCCGGCGACCTTCTACCAGCAGACCGACGTCTGGAGCGTCCCGCAGCAGCCGACGAGCAGTCAGCAGCTGCCGCTGGAGGCGTACTACGTCGAGATGCGGATGCCCGGCGCGCCAGCGCCGGAGTTCCTGCTGCTCCAGCCGATGGTGCCGAACAACCGGCAGAACATGATCGCGTGGATCGCCGCGCGCATGGACGGCGCGAACTACGGGAAGGCCGTCGTGTATGCGTTCCCCAAGGACCTCACGATCCAGGGTCCCGGGCAGATCGAGGCCCGCATCGACCAGGACCCGACGATCAGCTCGCAGATCACGCTGTGGAACCAGTCGGGGTCGACGGTCGTGCGTGGAAACCTCATCGTGGTGCCGGTCCAGCAGTCGCTGCTGTACCTCGAGCCGATCTACCTGCAGTCGACCAGCACGCAGTTCCCCGAGTTCCAGCGGATCGTCGTCGCCTCGCCGACGAAGGTCGCCTGGGGATCGACGCTCACCGAGGCGCTCAACGCCCTCATGGCCGCGCCGTCGACCGGGGCGCCCGCCGGGACCCCGGGCGGATCGCCCGCGCCGGGCCAGTCGCCGTCGCCCGGGGCCTCGCCCGTTGGGTCCCCGTCGCCTGCCCAGTCGCCCGTCACGTCGGCCGGCCCGTCGCCGAGCCTCCCGGCCGGCGTGCAGGCCCTCGTGGCGTACGCGAACGCCCACTTCGAGGCGGCGCAGGCAGCGCTCCGGGCGGGCGACTTCGCGAAGTACGGCCAGGAGATGCAGCTGGTGAAGCAGGCGCTCTCGCAGCTCTCGGCTCTGACCGGCGGCACACCGCCACCGTCGACCTCGCCGTAGCCCGACGCGGCCCGGCGCGTGGCGACGCCTGCAGCGAGGCTCACCGACGTCGTTCCTCGGCGTCGGTCGACTCGTGCGGGCCGATCGTCCGGCAAATCAACGTGCCCGCTTCTTCAGATTGATCTCAGCTGAGCGCCGATTCGGAGCCGGGACGAGCGCTACCGTCGGCTCCGCAGCCTCCAAGGACGTCCGCCAGTTCGGATCGGGCGGGAGGCGAGGAGACAGTCGTGGGATCGTTGTTCCGGCGTTCTCGTCTGCTCGTGGCCGCTTCGGCGGTCGTGCTGACGCTCACCGCGCTTGCCGGACCCGTGTGGGCCGCTCCCTCCCCGACGCCCAACGGGTTCTGCGGAGCCAGGAACATGGTGCAGGCGTGGGGGGTGGGTGCTCGCGGCGGCATGGAGAACGCGATGTCCGTGGACAACCCGAACGGCAATGCCGGCATGTCGCGCGCCGTGCACGCGTCCGCCTGCCGATAGCGAGCGGCATCTCACCGCGGGGCGGGCCGGCATCGCCGGTATCGGCGGCATCGGTCACGCCCACCCCATCGGGCCCGGGCCTGTCGGGCATCATCCAGGACATTCGCCCGTTGACGGCTGGCGCAGACTACCCTCGTGCCGGCGTCCGTGCGCGAGCGAATGGGGCGGCAGGCGGGAGGGCTCGTCGGGCGTGAGTCCGAACGAGCCTTCCTCCGTCTCGTGCTCGACGAGGACGGCCCCCTCGTCATGTTCGTCCACGGCATCGGCGGCGTCGGCAAGTCGACGCTTCTCAACGCCCTGGTACATGAGGCGCGCGCGGCCGGTGCGGCGGTCGTGGCGCTTGATGGCGGGACGATCGAGCCGACGAGCCGCGGATTCCTGGACGCTGTCTCGACCGCGACGGCGCATCCGTCGGCGTGCCTGGAGGAGGTGGTTGAGGGTCTCGGCGCGCTCGGCCCGCGGGTCATCCTGGCGCTCGATGGGTACGAGGCGATGCGGCTCCTCGATCCATGGCTGCGGCAGACCTTCGTGCCCGCCCTGGTGGATCACGTGCGGGTCGTCATCGCGAGCCGCGATCGCCCGGTGCCGGGCTGGTCGATGGGCATGGGGCGGCTCTTCCGGAGCCTGCCGCTCGACAACCTCCCGCCCGCGGACGCCGAGCGGCTCCTTGCGCGGGATGGCGTCACGGGCGACGACGCGATCCGCATCAACCGGCTCGCGCGAGGTCATCCTCTCTCGCTGCGGCTTGCCGCGGCGGCGCTCACCTCAGGGCCGGGGCTCGACAGCGACGCGACGAGCGCCGCAGTGATCGTCCGCGAGCTCACCGAGCTCTACCTGGCCCGCCTCGATCCCGTGACCCGCCAGGTGCTCGACGCCGCTTCCGTCGTGCGCCGCCCGACGCTCTCGCTCCTGCGGGCCATGCTGCCGGACGTCGCGCCGCAGGAGGCGCACGACCGCCTGCAGGGCCTGCCCTTCGTCGAGCTGGGCAACGACGGCCTCGTGCTGCACGAAACGGTGCGCGAGGTCGTGGCCGGCTACCTGCGCTCGTCCGACCCGGACCGCTCCCGTCGCTACCGGATCGCGGCCTGGCGTCAGCTCCGCGACGAGGGATCACGCGCGGCGTGGGCCGAGCTGCCGCGCTACACCGCCGACCTCCTCTACATCGCGGAGAACCCGAATCTCCGGGAAGCGTGGTTTCCCTCGACGGAACAGCGCTACGGCGTCGACGCGGCGCGCGCGTCCGACCTCCCCGCCATCCTGGAGATCGCGAGGCGCCAGTTCCCCGACGAGTCCATCGCGGTGGTCGAGGCGTGGTGGGAGATGGCTCCCTCCGCCCTGCGGGTCGCTCGGAACGGCAGGGACGAAGTCGTGGGGTTCTGCGGCGTGAGCGACCCCGAACGCCTGCCGAGGCGACTGTGCGATGCTGACCCCGTCGCCCGTCGGTGGCGCGACCACCTCCGCGAACGGCCGCTGGGCACGGGCGAGCGCGCAGTGGGCCACCACTTCGAGCGCGCGGACCCGCTGGACCCGTCGCAGGCGCTCGTGCACGCGGCGCTCGGGCTGGAGGTCTCCCGGACATGGATGGCGCTGCGGCCCCACCTGCGCCGCCACTACACGGTGGTCCGCGACCTCTCGGAGCTGGAGCACCCGGTGCTGCGAGGCGCGGAACTGCTCCCCGGTCCGCCCCTCGTGATCGATGGAACCCGGCGCTACCCCGCCCTCATCGACTTCGGGCCCGCCTCGGTCGACGGCTGGCTCACGGCGCTGATCGCCACGGAGCTGCACGTCGAGGAGGACTGCATGCTCGACGTCGGTCAGCGCCAGCTCGTGGTCGACGGGCGCCGCGTCCACCTCACGAGGCTCGAGCTCGGGGTCTTCCGGGCCCTCTTCGAGCGACCCGGCAGAGTCGTGGAGCGAGCGGACCTCCTGCGAGAGGTGTGGGGCTACCACGACGAAGGCGGCAGCAACGTTATCGAGGCGGTGGTGCGGTCGCTGCGGCGGAAGCTCGACCATCGGGCGGACATGATCGAGACGGTCCGAGGAGTTGGCTACCGGTTCGTTGCCCCTCGTTGACGCGCCGCCGGCCACGGAGTTCGGGTTGTCCTCGGCAAGGCTGGTTGCCGACGACCCGCTGCGCCATCGAGTCGCGCCGGCGCGGCAGACAGTGACCCCGGACCGCAACCGGCAACGGGCCGATCGTGACTCGCTGCTATGCTCGCCCGCGATGGAGTTCCACGTGTCCCGGGAGGCGCGCGACCACTACGGGCTCGACGCCGCGCTCTTCAGCCTGACCGGTAACGTCATCCTCCCCGACTTCCGCGCGACGCGCGACC
>JAJYGH010000058.1 GCA_021785175.1 Chloroflexota bacterium
TGTTTCAGTGCGACGGCCGTGGTCGGCAGCGAGCGCTCTTCCACGTGGGCCATGCTGTTCCTCCACGCCATTGTCCGAGCCACCCCTTCGCAATTGTCGCGAGACGTGCTCTGAGTGTCCAGCAGGCGCCGTCCAGGAGCGCCTGCCGTGCCCTGCTCACGTCGCGCTGGCGGTCGCGCAGGCGCGAGCCTCACCCCTGTGGAAGGCAGGGCCCTGCAAGCGAGCACGGATAGCGTCAGTCCTTCCCGACAACGAGATCGGGACGTCCGAGGTCGAGGCCACCATGCGCACCGGCGTCGCCACATTCTCCGACCGGCGCACGGCCGAGGCCGTCCTGCACGCGCTCGAAGCCGCGGGCTGCGTGCGTCCCGGCGTGGTGCGCGCCGCCGAGCTCGGGCACGCCACGTACCCATCGGAGCCCGAGGGCATTCTGGCCGGGGAGCTCGAGGACGCCCGCGCCGAGGAGGCGATCGAGGTGATCGGCCGACTCGGGGGTCGACTCGTGCGCGCGGAGGACGTGGCCGACTAGCGAGACACGGCACGTCGGCTGTGGCGTGCCGGCGTCGACGATCCCGAGAGCCCGTGCCCGACCCGTCGCCGGGCCGGGGTACTCGGGGCACCTGAGATCGTCGCCTGCGCGGCTGGCGCCAGTCCGAGGCGTCAGCGCGCAGCCGCCGCCCGTGTCACAGGCAGCGGCGCCGCGGCCTCTCGCGCTCCCGGCTGCGCGCCCGGACACTCCCCCCGCAGGTCGAGCCGGCCCTCGCGCTGGTCGGCGGGCATCCACATCATCCGGACAAGCCCGCAGGCCCCGCACACGCCGATCACGAACGAGCCGCGACCCTGCTCCGTCGCCGCGAACGCCCATTCGTGCCGCACGTCGATCCGCCTCCGCTTCCCGGGACCCGCTCGATGCTACGCATCGGGACAGGGCCCGACACCCACCGATGGTCCCGCCGAGAACGTTACTACCCGGCCCGAGGGTCGCCGACCCGGCGCGTGCAGGGGGGCGCAGGAACGCCGACGCGCGACGCGGGCATAATCGCGTTGGCGCGAACGCTTCGCGCCCGTCGCCGGCGGGCTCCGCCTGTCCGACGGAACGAGGACGCAGTCGAGGGTCGGTGAGCGCAGCAGCAGGCGCGCGAGGAGGAGCCGCGTGACCGGTCCCCGGGCCGGGGCGCTGGCGCGCGCCACGATCGGGCTCGGGACCGCGCTCACGGTGCTCGGCATCGCCGTCGTCGCGCTGCTCGACCCGACGTACATCCACGCCGTGCTCGACGCTGCAGGGAGTGCCTCGATCCTCGGCCTCGACCGGAGCACGACACAGGCCGTCTCCGATCGGACCATCCACGAGCTCGTCTTCGGACCGGCCACGTTCGCGTTCCGCGTCTCGCCCGGCGGCCCGCGGTTCTACGATCCCGCGGAGGCATCGCACCTGCACGACGCGTCGAACCTGCTCCACGCGTTCCTCGTCGTCGTCGCGGTGGGGGTCGTGGCGCTCGTCGCGTCGATCGCACGGTACCGTCGCGACCCGGGGGCCTGGCACGCCGTGAGGACGGGTGCCGTGGCCTTCGCGGTCGTGTTCGCCGCGGTGGGCCTCTTCTTCGCCGTCGCGTTCGACACGGCCTTCACGCTGTTCCACGAGATCTTCTTCCCGCAGGGGAACTGGGAATTCAACGCGGCCACGGAGAAGATGGTCCAGCTCTACCCGACGCCGTTCTGGGAGATCATCTCGATGACCCTCGCGGCGCTCATCCTCGTGCTGTGCGCAGTCGCGTGGCTGCTTGCCACGTTGCGGCTTCGCTCGCTCGAACCCCGCGAAGTGCGAGACGCGGGTCCGGTTCGGCCCGGGAGCGCGCGCTGATGTCGCGAGAGGGAGCCGGGAGGGACGGCGGGATGCTCGGGCTCGAGGACGCGCTGGCGCGGATCCTCGACGGATGGTCGGCGCTGGCGGCCGAGGAGGTCGACCTGGCCGAAGGCCTGGGCCAGGTCCTCGCGGCGCCCGTGGTGGCGTCGACGTCGCTTCCGCCATGGGACAACAGCGCGATGGACGGATACGCGGTCCGATCCGGCGACGTCGCGCAGGCGTCCCCCGCGGCGCCCGTCCGGCTGCGGGTGATCGGCGAGGTCGCCGCGGGGCACGTCCCACCCTGCGCCGTCGAGTCGGGGACGGCGGTACGAATCACGACCGGGGCGATGGTTCCCGACGGTGCGGATGCCGTCGTTCCCGTGGAGGACACCGATACCCGACCGGGCGTCGCCGAGCTTCCCGATGCGGTCGGCGTCCGCGCACCGGCTCCGGCCGGCGCCAACGTCCGGTTCGTCGGCGAGGACGTTCGGTCCGGCCAGCGTGTGCTGGACGCCGGGCGGGTGCTCGGCCCGGCGTCCATCGCGCTCGCTGCGGCCGCCGGGGCGGCGCGCGCCTCGGTCCACCGCCGGCCCCGCGTCGGAATCCTGTCGACCGGCGACGAGCTCGTGCCGGCCGGGACGCACCTCCCGCCGGCGAGGATCCACGACAGCAACACCCCGGCGCTCCTCGCGCAGGCCCGGGCTTCCGGGGCGATCGCTGCGTCGTTCGGCATCGCGGCCGACGAGCCCGCGTCGCTGCGAGACCGCCTGACGGCCGCAATCGCCGCGTCGGACGTCGTCGTCCTCAGCGGCGGGGTGTCGGTGGGCGCCCACGACCACGTGAAGGACGCGCTCGCGTCGCTCGGCTCCGTCGACTTCTGGCGGGTGGCGGTGCAGCCGGGCAAGCCGCTCGCGTTCGGGCGGACGGTCGCGGGCCGGGCGGGAGACGTTGCGGATCCTGATCGCCGGGTGGCCCTGTTCGGGCTTCCAGGCAATCCCGTCAGCGCGTTCGTGACGTTCGAGCTGTTCGTCCGACCGCTGCTCCGCCTGCTGCTCGGCGAGGGCGGAGGTGGAGGCGTGCCGGGCGCGCGCCGCCGGATTCGGGGCACGCTCGTCGAGGCGGTCTCGAAGGCGCCGGGCCGTCGTGCGTTCCTGCGAGTGCGCGTCGAGGCCGGCGGGGCAGGCGCGGGACGCGCGCTCGTCCGCCCCGCGGGCGGACAGGGCTCGCACGTGCTGTCGGCGCTGGCGGCGGCCGACGGGCTCGCGATCGTCCCCGAGGAGCTGCCGGGACTGCCGGCGGGGGCCGAGGTGGACGTCCTGATGCTGGAGGGAGAGGGCGCATGACCGACCAGGGCACGCCGCGAGCGGCGAGGCGCCGTCTCACGCACGTCGATCGGGCGGGCCGCCCGCGGATGGTCGACGTCAGCGAGAAGCCGCCGACCGTCCGGCGCGCCGTCGCCGAGGCGGAGGTGGTCGTGTCGCAGGACACGCTGAGCCTCGTCATCGATGGCGACGTGCCGAAGGGCGACGTGTTCACCGTCGCGGAGATGGCCGGCGTGATGGGCGGCAAGCGGACCTCCGACCTCGTCCCGCTCTGCCACCCGATCCCGCTGACGGACCTGGTCGTCGAGGTGACCCCCGACCGTGCCGCGTCCGCGCTGCGCGTTCGCGCCACCGCCGCCACGATCGCGCAGACCGGCGTCGAGATGGAGGCGCTGACGGCGGCGTCGGTGGCCGCGCTGACGATCTACGACATGGTGAAGGGCGTCGAGCGCGGCGCGGAGATCCGGACGATCCGGCTGCTCGAGAAGTCCGGCGGACGATCGGGCGAGTGGCGTCGCGGCGGCGGGCCCGAGCCGGAACCGGCGTCGCGGCGCGCGGATCGCCTGCCGCCGGGGACGCGCGGCCCGCTGCGGGGTCCGAGGCGCGACGCCCGATGAGAGCCCTCGTCCTCACGGTGAGCGACCGGTCGGCACGCGGGGAGCGTGCCGACGCGACCGGGCCGGCCGTGGCGGAGCGGCTGCGGGGCATGGGCCACGACGTCGCCGTCGAGGTCGTCGAGGACGATGCCATCGCGATCGCCGAGGTCATGTCGGCGGCCGTCGGCGACCACGATCTCGTGGTGCTGGCCGGCGGGACGGGCCTCGGGCCGCGCGACGTGACGCCGCAGGCGGTGCAGACGATCCTCGACTACGAGATCCCCGGCTTCGGTGAGCTGATGCGCGCGGAAGGCCGGCGCTCGACGCCGCTCGCCGCGCTCTCGCGCTCGCTGGCCGGCGTGGCCGGCCGCACCCTCGTGCTGGTCGTGCCGGGCAGCCCGCGTGGCGCCGTCGAGTCGCTCGACGCCGTCGCCCCGCTGCTGCCCCACGCGCTGGACACGCTCGCGGGCGGCGACCACGAGGCGCCCGCAGGCGCGGACCGCCGCATGCCCGCCGCACGTCCGGACCGCGAGACGAAGGGAGAGCGCCGGCGGTGAGCCTCGCGTCGGAAGTCCCGCTGTACCCGCTCGCGCCGCTGATCTTCGCGATCGCCGTCGTCTCGTTCGCGCTCCAGATGGGGCGCCACCTGCGCGTCTTCCGCGCCGCGCACCCGTCCGACGTCGCGAACCGCGCCGGCGACCGGCTGCGCTCGCTGCTCCGGTACGCGATCGCCCAGGTGCGGATGTTCCGCGACCGGCGCGCCGGAACCATGCACGCGGCGATCTTCTGGGGCTTCGTGCTGCTCACCGTCGGGACCGCGAACCGCGTCACGGCCGGCCTCGTCGAAGCCGTCCTCGCCTGGCCGCTCGACGGCTGGATCTGGCGCGTCGTCGTGGCGGCCGGGCAGCTGCTCGCGGTCGCCGTGCTCGTCGCGATCGTCTACGCGGCGTTCCGCCGCGTCGTGACCCGGCCCGCGCGTCTCACGCTGTCCCGCGACGCGCTGCTCGTGCTCGTGCTGATCGGCGGCATCGTCGCGACGGAGCTCGTCGCGGAGGCGTTCCGGCTTGCCCGGTACGGCGACCCGTACGAGGCTGCGACGCTCGTGTCGTGGCCGCTCGGCCGGCTCGTGGCCGCGCCGCTTTCGCCGTCCGCCCAGCAGGCGATCTTCGGCGTCACGTGGTGGGCCAACATCCTGCTGGTCTGCGCGTTCCTCGTGTACCTGCCTGGTTCCAAGCACCTGCACATCGCGACCGCCTTCTTCAACACGGCGTTCCGGAAGCTGGCGCCGCGCGGCGAGCTGCCGCCGATGGACCTCGAGTCGGAGACGACGTTCGGGGTGCGGACGATCGCCGACCTGGGCTGGAAGGACCTGCTCGACGGGTTCACGTGCACGGAGTGCGGCCGGTGCCAGTCGCAGTGCCCGGCATGGGCGACGGGGAAGCCGCTGAACCCCAAGACGTTCATCATGGGCCTGCGCCAGATGGCGGTCGACGCCGAGGAGGGCGTGCCGATCCTGCCGGGGATGCCACGGGTCCCGTGGATCCGCCCGTCCGACGCGCCCGCCCGGCCCGTCGCCGACGTCCGCGGCACCGTCGCCGGCACTGGGGCAGGCTCCGACGCTGCCCCCGGCGCGGGAGCTCGCGCTGCCGTCGCCGCAGGTCTTGCGACGGCGGCACTCGCGCGCCCGATCGTCGACACGGCCATGCCGTACGACGCCGTGTGGGACTGCGTGACGTGCGGCGCGTGTGTCGAGGCCTGCCCGGTCACGATCGAGCACGTCGACAAGATCGTCGGGCTGCGGCGGAACCTCGTGCTCGAGGACAGCCGGTTCCCGCAGGAGGCCACGACGGCGTTCACGAACATGGAACGCCACGGCAACCCATGGGGGCAGCCGCGGTCGGCACGGCTCGACTGGGCGAAGGGCCTGCCGTTCGAGGTGCCGGTGGCGGCCGACGTCCTGGCGGCGGCGGCGTCGAGCGACTCGAACGGGTCCGGGGGCCCGGCGCCGTCCGACGATGGTGGGGCGGCGCCGATCGAGGTGCTGTACTGGGTCGGGTGCGCGGCCGCGTTCGACGATCGAAACCGGCGCGTCGCGCGCGCCCTGGTGACGTGCCTCCAGGAGGCCGGGGTCCGCTTCGCGGTGCTCGGCCAGGAGGAGAGCTGCTCCGGCGACCCGGCGCGGCGGATGGGCAACGAGTACGTCTACCAGATGCTCGCGCAGGCCAACGTCGAGACGCTGAACCGGTATGCACCACCGCTGATCGTGACGGCCTGCCCGCACTGCTTCAACACGATCTCCAACGAGTACCCTCAGTTCGGCGGCCGATACGAGGTGGTCCACCACTCCCAGTACCTGGCACGGCTCGTCGCGGAGGGCCGGCTCCGGCCGTTGACGGCGGTCCTGGCCGCGGCGGAGACGGGCGACGGGAGCGGAACCGGGGACGAGGGGCAGACGGCGCGCGGGGTGCCGTCCGGCACCGTGTCTGCGCCGATCCTCCCGGGCGACGTCGCCCGACGGCGCACGATCACATATCACGACTCGTGCTACCTGACCCGCTACAACGGCGTCTTCGAGCAGCCGCGTGCCGTGCTGGCCGCGGTGCCTGGCCTCGAGCTCCGGGAGATGGAGCGGAACGGGCGCCAGAGCTTCTGCTGCGGCGCGGGGGGCGGCCGCATGTGGATGGAGGAGCGCCGCGGAATCCGCATCAACGCGGAGCGGACGCGGCAGGCGCTGGAGACCGGCGCGTCGGCGGTGGCGACGGCCTGCCCTTTCTGCCTCGTCATGATGCGCGACGGCGTCGCCGATGCCGTCGCGGCCGGCGCCGCCTCGACGGAGGTCCAGACGATCGACATCGCCGAGCTGCTCGCGTC
Organism: Chloroflexota bacterium; assembly: GCA_021785175.1. GTDB lineage: Bacteria > Chloroflexota > Limnocylindria > Limnocylindrales > CSP1-4 > JAJYNJ01. The sequence goes on from JAJYGH010000058.1 coordinate 6,636, forward strand.
GAGCCTCCCGTCGTCGCGCTCTCTCGCGCCCGCGACCGACGCGAGCGGGCCTGGCGGCGCGGCCTCGGCGGCCGTGGAGGTGGAAGGATGAGCGAGCGCCTGACACCGGAGCAGGTCGAGCTGAGAGACGCCGTGCGCGAGCTCGCACGCGAGCGGATCGCGCCGCGCGCGGCCGAGATCGACGAGCGCGCAGAGTTCCCGCGCGACGTCGTCGAGCTGTTCGCGCGGCACGACGTCTTCGCGCTGGGCTATCCCGCCGAGTACGGCGGGCTGGGCGAGCCGCTCCTGACGAACTGCCTGATGATCGAGGAGGTCAGCCGGGTCTGTGCGACGAGCGGGCTCATCCTGGCCGTGCAGGCGCTCGGATCGCTGCCGCTCCTGCTTGCCGGGAGCGAGGAGCAGAAGCGCCGCTGGATCCCCGGTCTCGCCTCGGGCGAGCTCCTCGACGCGTTCGCCCTGACCGAGGCGGGCGCCGGCTCGGATCCGGCCGGAATCCGGACGCGCGCGGTGCGCGACGGGGACGGCTGGCGCATCGACGGGACGAAGCGCTTCATCAGTCATGGCAGCGTGGCCGACCTGGTGGCGGTCTTCGCCGTGACCGACCCGGGCGCCGGGCGGCACCGCGACCTGAGCTGCTTCTACGTGGAGCGCGGGACGCCCGGGTTCGAGGTCGCTCGGCTCGAGCACAAGATGGGGATCCGCGGGTCGCCCACGGCCGAGCTCGTCTTCGACGGCGCGCGGGTCCCCGATGCGAACCGGGTCGGGGAGGTCGGGGAGGGGTTCCGCATCGCGATGCGCACGCTCGACCGGAGCAGGCCGGGGGTCGCCGCGCAGGCCGTGGGGATCGCGCAGGGCGCGACCGACGTTGCCGTGGCGTACGCCCGGGATCGCGTCCAGTTCGGGAAGCCGATCGGCGAGCAGCAGATGGTGCAGGCGATGCTGGCCGACATGGCGACACGGACGGAGGCCGCGCGCCAGCTGCTCTACGCGGCGTGCGACCGGATCGAGCGCGGCGACGGGGATGCCTCTCGGTGGGCGGCCATGTGTAAACTCTTCGCGGGCGACACGGCGATGGCCGTGACGACCGACGCCGTCCAGGTCCTCGGCGGCTACGGATACATCACGGAGTACCCGGTCGAGCGGATGATGCGGGACGCCAAGATCACCCAGCTGTACGAGGGCACCCAGCAGATCCAGCGACTCGTGGTCGCGCGTGCGCTCCTCTCTGCGCAGTGATGGACCGAGGCCGATGAACCACCACGACTCCGAGCGGGGGAGATAGCGTGCGGATCGTCGTGCTGCTCAAGGCCGTGCCCGTCGTCGGGAACGAGAAGCTCGTCGACGGCTGGCGCGTCGATCGGTCCGCGGGGCTGGAAGCCAACGGCAACGACGAGTACGTGCTCGAAGCCGGGCTGAAGCTCGTCGAGCAGCACGGCGGCGAGCTGGTCACGCTGACGATGGGCCCGACGCCCGCGATGGAGGCGATACGGAAGGCGCTGGCGATGGGCGCGGCGCGCGCGGTCCATGTCCAGGATCCCGTGCTGGCCGGGAGCGACACGCTCGCCACGGGGCTGGTCCTGGCCGCCGCGCTGCGCAAGATGGAGTACGACCTCGTCCTCGCCGGCGCCGACACGTCCGACGGGCAGGGCGGGATCGTCGGCGCCGCCGTCGCCACCCGCCTCGGGCTGCCCTACCTCTCGTACGCGGCGCACATCGAACCGGACCCGTCCGCGGAGACGATCCGGGTTCGCCGGATCAGCGCCGCCGGGTACGACGTCATCGAGGCCCCCATGCCCGCGTTCGTCGCCGGCACGCAGCTCCTCGGCGAGCCCCGCTACCCGTCGCTGCGCGGGATCATGCAGGCGCGCTCGAAGGAGATCGCGACCTGGACGCTGGCCGACGTCGGCGTCGAGGCCTCGAGCGTGGGGTCGTCGGCGGCGCTGACCGAGGTCGACAGCGCGACGCCGCCACCGCCGAGGGCCGGTGCGACCATCGTCCGTGAGGCGCCCGAGATCGCGGCCGAGCGGATCGTCGAGTTCCTCGCATCTCGGAGGCTCGTGTGATGGCCGGCGAGATCTGGGCGATCGGCGAGATCGCGGACGGCCAGCCGACCCGTCTCGCGCGCGAGCTTGCCACGCTGGCCGCCGGCCTCGCGGCGGAGTCCGGACGAACCGCGCGTGCGGTGCTCGTGGGCCCGGACGCGTCGACCGCCGCGGAGTCCCTCGCCGCGAACGGCCCCGATGTGCTCGCGGTGGACGCGGACCCCGGAGATCGCCCCGTCGCCGCCGTCATCGCCGAGCAGGTCGCGGCGCTCGCGCGGGATCGGCAGCCGTCGTTCCTGTTCGTCGGCGCGTCGAACGACGGGCGCGACGTGGCGGGCATGCTCCAGGCGCTGCTCGACTGGGGCGCGCTCGTGAACGCGGCAGGCGTCCGGTGGCAGGACGAGGCGCCCCAGGCCGAGATGAGCGTGTTCGGAGGCCGGCTCGTCACGCTCAGCCACCTGGCGGCCGACCACGGGATCGTCATCGTCCGGCCGAGCTCCGTGACCGCCGAGGAGGCGGCGCGGCCCGGCAAGGTCGCGGCCATCGCGCCCGCGGCCGTGGACCCGCTGCCGGCGGTCCGTATCGTCGAGCGCATCGCGGAGGCGTCGGCGGCGGTGTCGATCGAGGAGGCGCCGGTCATCGTGGCCGGAGGCCGCGGCGTCGGCGGACCCGAGGGTTTCGCCGTCGTCCAGGAACTGGCGGAGGTGCTCGGGGGTGTCGTCGGCGCGACCCGCGCGGTCGTCGACGCGGGCTGGATCGGGTACGCGCACCAGATCGGGCAGACCGGAAAGACCGTCAAGCCCGCGCTCTACGTCGCCGCGGGCATCAGCGGCGCGATCCAGCACAAGGTCGGCATGCAGACGTCCGGCACGATCATCGCGATCAATCGCGACCCCGACGCCCCCATCGGCGAGTTCGCCGACCTCATGGTGATCGGAGACCTCTTTGAGATCCTCCCCCGCGTGTCGGCGGGAGTGCGCGCTCGGCGCGGGGGCTAGGCCTGCGATGGAACCTGGCGTCATCCTTCCGATCGCGCTGGCAGCCATCATCGCCGGCGCGGTCGGGCTGTTCGTGCAGCGAGCGAGCGGCGCGCTCCGGGTCGCCCGACGCGTCGAACAGTTTCAGCAGGAAGCGGCTGCGATCGGGATGCGCGTCGACACGCTGCTCGGCCCGATCCTCGCGCGCGTCGACGCGGTGCGGCGGCACGAGCTGGACGCCGGGGCGATCATCGACGAGCTCGACGGCGTGATCCAGGGGCTCGACGACGAGCTCGGGCGAGCGGAGGAACTGGCCGCGCCGCCGGCGTACGCCGACAGCCGACGCGGGATGCTCTCGGAGATCCGCCACGCGCAGCGGGCGCTCGCGATGGTGCAGCACGGCTGCGACCTGACGGTCGGGCCGAGGGCGCGGTCGCGGTCGACCGAATCGCAGATCTCGATCAAGCGCGGCTACCTGAACCTCCTGCATGCACGTGAGGCGCTGGCGCGTCACGTGCAGGGGATGCTGGCACCCGCCGAGACCGTCGAGCGCGCCTGGCGCACGTTCCGGGTCTGACGCCGCCCGGGCTGCCCGCCTTCCGATCGGGCCGGCAGCCGCCATCGGCGTCCCGCGCGGCCCCGGTGGTACGCTCGAACGCCGAGCGAGACTGCGCTGCGGGAACGACGAGGACGCGATGCGCTGCCCGGTCTGTGGCGAACGAGAGACGCGCGTGATCGACTCGCGCGACCTGGACGACGGGACGACGATCCGCCGCCGGCGGGAGTGCGCGCGCTGCGCCAGCCGCTTCACGACGCGCGAGCGCGTGGAGGCCCCTCGCCTGGTCGTCGCGAAGCGGGACGGAAGCCGCGAGGAGTTCGATCGGGAGAAGCTGGCCGCCGGCCTCCAGAAGGCCCTGACCCGCCGCCCCGTGCCCGATCGCGCCGCCGAGGTCGCTGCCGAGTCGATCGAGGCGGAGCTGCGCGCGTCCGGCCTGAGCGAGGTCCCGTCGCGGCGCGTCGGCGAGCTCGCCATGGACCGGCTGCGGCACCTCGACCAGATCGCGTATATCCGGTTCGCGAGCGTGTACCAGTCGTTCGAGGACATCGAGCAGCTGAAGCGGGAGGTCGACGCGCTGCTGTCGGCCCGCGCGGTCGAGCCCGCCGGGAAGGGGGCCTGACGTGGTCCTGTCCGACCGCGACATCCGCGCGGCGCTCGAGGCCCGCCGCATCCGGATCGACCCCTACGAGCCCGCGTGCCTCCAGCCATCGTCGGTCGACCTGCACCTCGACCGCGAGTTTCGGGTGTTCCGGAACAACCGGTACCCGTACATCGACGTCCGCGAGGCGCAGCCGGAGCTGACCGAGCTGATCAGCGTCGAGGACGATGCGCCGTTCATCCTCCATCCGGGCGAGTTCGTGCTCGGGCAGACGCTCGAGTGGGTCGAACTGCCCGACGACATCGTCGCGCGCCTCGAAGGAAAGAGCTCCCTGGGGCGGCTCGGCCTGATGATCCACTCGACCGCCGGATACGTGGATCCGGGCTGGAAGGGCACCCTCACGCTCGAGCTGTCGAACGTGGCGAACCTGCCGATCACGCTGTACTGCGGGATGAAGATCGGCCAGATCAGCTTCTTTCGAATGACGAGCGCGGTGGAGCGACCGTATGGCAGCCCGTCGCTGGGGTCGAAGTACCAGGGACAGGACACGCCGACGGCTTCGGAGTTCTACCGGGACTTCGCGAAGTCGGAGCAGCCGCGCCGCCGCGGCAGATAGCCGGCGTCAGGCGCCCGGAGCGCACGCGGGCGTCCCGAGTGCTTCGCCGGTCCAGGGCCACGGGATCACCACGGAGGGACACATGGCGATTCGGGAAGGCGTCGCGTGGTCGACGGATCTCGGCGGCGGCACGCGCGTGGCGCTCGTCCAGGCCGGCACGTTCCGCTCGGACGCGGGAACGCTGTTCGGGCCGGTACCGCGCGTGATGTGGCAGCGGCTCGTCGTCGACGAGATCAACGCGCAGGGCGCGCTGCTGCAGGCGCTCAACTGCCTGCTGATCGAGACGCCGGCGGGACGGGTGCTCGTCGAGACCGGCATCGGGGAGCGCTCGGACGAACGAACGCGCGAGCGCCGCGACATCCAGGGATCGCCGATCCTCCCCGCGCTGCGGACCGCCGGCTTCGACCGCGGTACCGTCGATGTCGTCGCCCTGAGCCACCTCCATTTCGACCACGCTGGGGGCCTCCTGGCGGCGGATGGGTCGGTCGCCTTTCCCCGCGCGCGGATCGCCGCTCAGAAGGCGGAGTGGGAGTTCGCACTCGGCGACAACCCGCGGCTGCAGGCGAGCTACGAGCAGGAGGAGCTCCGGCTTGTCGAGCAGGCCGGGTGGGCCGGTGCGGTCGACGGAGAGGCTGAGCTGTTGCCCGGGGTCACGGCACTGCGGACGGGTGGGCACTCGGGCGGCCACCAGGCGATCGTCGTGCGCGGGCGCGACCGCGGGCTCGCGTTCTTCGGGGACCTGTGCATGCGCCCGTGGAGCGCGAACCCACGCTGGGTGACGGCGTTCGACGACTTCCCGCTGACCAGCGTGGAGGTCAAGGCGACACTGTTCCGCCGGGCGGTGGAGGAGGGGTGGCTGGTCGTGCTCTCGCACGAGTCCGAGACGCCCGTGGGTCGGATGGTCGCGGACCGCGATCGGTACCGGTTCGAGCCGATGTAGCGGCAGCGGAAGCGCTGCCGATTCCAGCCGGTGCAGTGGCAGCGTCAGCGCTGCCGGTTCGAGCCCCGGCCGGGCGCGCGGTGCTCTGTGCCGCGCAGCGCGAGGTCAGGACGGGCCCGGCGAGCCGGCTGGGCTCGAATGCAGGGGCGCCCCTGAACCGCCCGCGCTGCGCGAATTGCCGCCGCTGCCCGGTCCTGCGGCCAGCAACGGCGCCAGCATCTGTTCGGCCTGGGCCCGGGTCAGCGGCCCGTTCCAGACGCGCCGGACGATCCCGTTGCGATCGATGAACACCTGGGTCGGGAGGCCGTACACGTGGTACGCCTGGTACACCGCCGACGTTCCATCGAACCCGATCGGGTACTGGAGCCCGTACGTCGTGGCGTAGCGCTGCACGTCGCGCACGGACGACTCCTGGACGCTGACGCCGATCACGACCAGGCCTTCCGCGCGGTGCGCCTCGTACTCCTCCTCGAGCGTCGGCATCTCGGCCTGGCACGGAGGGCACCACGACGCAAAGAAGTTGACCCAGACGGGGTGCCCGGCGAAGGCCGAGAGCCGGAGCGGCCGCCCGTCCAGGCTCGTCAACTGCACCAGCTTGCCGTTCACGACCCCGGCGAGCTCCGGCGCGCGATCACCGGGCCGGAGGCCGACCTGCGCGGGCGCGAACGCGACGAACGAGGCGCCCGGCGTCGGCACCGCCGCCCCCGGGGCCGCGAGCGGGGTCGTGAGCAGCTTCACGGCGACGGCAACGACGGCGACTGCGACGGTGAGGATGACGAGCTGGCGTCTGCTGAAGGGACCCACCATCCCCCGCCGCGGCTCCGGCGGCTCGATGCCCTCGAGCGTCGCGGGATTCGCCTGCTGACGGGTGCCGGCTTCGTCCCGGGGGAGGATCGCGAGCCGGTGCGACCGCGCCACGCGGCGCGGCGTGCGCCGGCGAGACGGCCGGCTAGACATGCGGCGTGAGGTAGCTGAACCGCGCCGAGAACCAGGAGAGCCAGTCGAAGATGAGACTGAGCCCGATCACGACCACCAGCCCGCCACCGGCGAGCTCGAACGCCCGGGCGTGGACGCGCAGCGCGCGCACGATCCCGGGCACGCGCTCGAACGCCACGGCGAGCAGCACGAACGGGATGCCGAGGCCGATCGAGTACGCGACGAACAGGAGGCCGACCTGGAGGCTTGGACCGATGGCCGCGAGCCCGAGGATCGCGCCCAGCGTGGGGCCGATGCACGGGGTCCATCCGAGCCCGAAGATCGCGCCCAGGCCGAACGCATCGAGCATGGGGAACGGCGCCGGCGAGGGGCGCCCGAGCGGCCGCGCGCCGACCGGACGGAGTGGTGCCGGGCCCGCGGGCTGGAGCGGCCGCCAGGTCTGCGCGAGGATCCCGATCGGCAGGACTCCCGCGAGGTTGAGCCCGAGGATGACCAGCACGACGCCGCCGGCCTGGCGCAGCAGCGGAAGGCCGGACGCCAGAACGCCTCCGGCGTATGTCGCGGTGACGCCGAGCAGGGTGAACACGCCGCCGAACCCGATGACGAACGCGACGGCGTGGGTCAGCGCCGTCCAGCGCGCGCCCGCCAGCACGGCGAGCGATCCGCCTCCGGCCGGGCGGCCCGCCACCGCGATCGCGCCGCCCGGGGCAATCCCGTCGCTCGCCTGCCCACGGTTCCCGATCGCGACCGCGCCGGCGCTGGCGGCCCCCAGCGCGCCGAGGTACGCGGGGACGACGGGGAGGACGCACGGCGAAAGGAAGCTGAGCAGGCCTGCGAGGAGCGCGGCGGCCAGCGAGAGCTCAGGCATGGCGCCGAAGGCTCCGCGCGGGGGCTGTTCCGGACAGCGACGTGCCGGGCGCGTCGGCGGCCGGCAGGGCCCCGGACCGCGGCGCGAATCCACCGTCGAAGACGTCATGCAGGAACGCCGCAATCGTCCCCGGGCGCATCGCGAGCGGCAGTTCGCGGTCTCCGGCGGCGAGCACCGGGATCCATTCCCCGTACCGGGCGCGCAGCGAACCGTCGATGTCGATGTCGACCTCGGCGACGTCGATGCGGCGCCGGCCGCGCGGCAGTCGACCCAGCTCCTGGTGGAGCTGGGTCCGCGCGTCGTCGCACAGGTGGCAGCCCGGACGCGTGTACAGGGTCAGGACGATGTCGGGGGGTCCGTCGAACACGGCGGCATTCTATGGCAGCCTGTGGCAGCCGTGCCCCGAACCCCGCCGGCCGTACAATCCTCCGGCACGCCCCCGTAGCTCAGTGGACAGAGCGAGGCCGTCCTAAGGCCTGCGTCGGCGGTTCGAGTCCGTCCGGGGGCGCCAGAAGCACCCAAAACGTATTGCTCAGCGCCCCCGCCGATCATTGCGGCGCGACGGCAGGCACTCCGAGTGCGCGAGCGGCGGCGAGCATCCGCTCGTCGTAGGTGACGATCGCCCCGAGGTCGTCGCCCAGCGCGAGCGCCGTCGCCACGTGGATGGCGTCGAGCGTCCGCAGGATCTGTGGCTCCAGGATCCCCGCGGCATCGAGGATGCGGTCGTCGATCGCGACGAGGTCGACGCGCCGCAGCGCTTCCCGAACTGCGGCGAGCACGTCCGGACCGAGGTGCCGGACGGCTCTCAGGGCCTCGGTCCGGAGGAGGGCCGACGAGACGAAGCGAGATCCCGCGCCGGCGAGATAGGCGCGCAGGGAGGGCGACTCTGCCTCGGCCACCACGACCTTCACGAACGCCGAGCTGTCGAGGTACAGGGCCTTCACTCGGCGCGGCCCGCCTCGACCAGCCGAGACGGGGCGACCGCGCCGGGGGGAAGCGCCACGGGATCGAGGTCCAGAAGGTTCCCCTCGGCGGGCCGCAGGAGTCCTTCGCGGTCGAGGCGGGCGAGTCCCGTCGGCATCGCCCGGACCAGGACGGCGACCGCTCGCCCGCGATCAGTCACCTCGATGACGGCGCCGGCGGCCGCGCGGCGCACGAGTCCGCTTGCCTGGCGACGCAGCTCCCTGATACCGACTCGTTCCATGTGCGACATTGTCGCACAATCGGACGCCGCAGTGAAGATCCGGCGATCAAGAGCGTCGTGCGCGTTGGGGCCGCGTGACGGGACCGAACGCAGTCGCGGGGCGAGCCGGTCCTCGAGATGCATCCGGGTGACACCGTCGTCACGCCGCCGGGCGAGTGGCGCTGGCACGGGGCCGCGCCCGACTCCTTCATGACGTACCTCGCGATCTGGGAGGCGCCGACCGACGGCGGTCCCGAAACCGCGTGGGGCGACGAGGAGTAGGAGGAGGAGGAGGAGGAGTAGGCGGCCGCCGCGAGGGCCCCACGATGAGCGCGCGAGGGTTGGACGCCGCTGGGCGCCACGGCGACCGACGCACTGACCTGAGCAGCGCCGACCTCAGCGCACCATGGCGTGGAGCGCCGCGTACAGGAGCCCCACGGCCACGAGCACGACGCCCTCGGCTCGCCCGACGCGACCCCGCAGGAGGAACGCCCCGGCGAGGAGCGCTGCGGCGACGAGCACGGGCCAGTCGAGGTTGCGGAGGTGTGCGGGCACCGTCACCGGCGTGACGAGGGCGATGAGCCCGAGGTTGAAGAGCAGGAACCAGAGCACCGTCCCGACGGCGTTGCCGGCTGACACGTCGGCATGGCCGCGACGCGCCGGCACCACCTGGCGGACGATCTCCTCCGCCTCGATCGCCAGCGGGGTGACCACCATGCCGACGAATCCGGCTGCCAGCCCGAGCATCGTGATGAGGCCCTCGGCGCCACTCGCCACGAGTTCCCCGCCGATCGCGATGGCCGCGAGCCCGACGAGCGTCCAGGCGACCGCGGCCGCCCGGGACATCGGTTCCTCGGCCGCGTCGCGCAGCTCGGCATCATCCATGAACGGGTGATCGCGCGACGCGTGCGCGAGATACCCGAGCGCGAGGGCGAACGCGGCCAGGAGCAGGAGCCCGCTCCAGCGCGGGGTCGCCGGGAACAGGATCGGCAGGCCGGCGAGCAGGGCGGCACCGGGCACGAGCAGGACCACGCCGCGGGGCACACGGACGCGCAGCGGTGCGATCAGGGCGCCCGCGCCGAGCGCCCAGCAGAGCAGCACGACCGCCCCGCCGTAGGCGGTACCGAGCGCGACATCGGCCGAACCTCTCGCGCCGGCGGCCAGCCCGACGGCGACGTTCTCGACCTCCATGCCTGAGAGCACCGCGCTCGCCACGAACGGCGCGACGCGGGCAGCGGTCGCGATGCCGACGAGACCGCGCAACAGCCGCTCCGTGGCCGCCACCACGATGACGACACCGACGACGAAGCTCGCGACGGCGAGAAGCACGCCCACGAGGCCGAGCGTACGCCATGCCGTGATCCTGCCGGATCGACGCGTGCGACCCGACCGCTGAGGAGCGTGGGATGCGCCGCCCGCCGAACACCGCTCTCGCGACTCACCATCACGATGGCACTTGTGCGTGGCCCGTGCAGGCCTCCACGCTTGCCGCATGCGCACGTTCGCAGTCGAGCCGACCACGCTCGCTCCGGGTGGCCCGCTCGTCGCCACGAAGCTCCGCGCGCCGCTGTCGCCGGCGCGCTACCAGGAGCGCGAGCGCCTCACGGCGCGGCTCGATCCCGTCCTCGACGATCGAGTCAGACTGGCGCTCGTCGCGGCGCCGCCCGGGTACGGTAAGAGCGTGGCCGTGGCGGGCTGGGTGCGCGCGCGGCAGCTCCCGCACGCGTGGCTCTCGCTCGACCCGACCGACAACGACCCCGGCCGGTTCCTGCGGTACCTCGCGGCCGCGCTCGCCCCGCTCCGACCATCCACCGAGGCAGCCTGCGCCGGACTGCTCGGGCCGGCGGCGAACCGCTCGCCGGAGATCGCAGCGGCGACGCTGCTCGACGCGATCGGCGAGAGGGACGAACGGCTCGTGCTCGTCCTCGACGACTACCACGTCGTGACCGAGCCGGCCGTCCACACCCTCGTCGCGTACGTGGTCGAGCACGCGCCGCCGTTCTGCCACGTCGTCATCGCGAGCCGCGAGGATCCCCCGCTCCCGCTGGCCCGCCTCCGCGCCCACGGGCGCCTCGTGGAGGTGCGAGCCGCCGAGCTCCGCTTCATCGCCGAGGAAGCCGCGGCATACCTTGCCGATCTCCCGGCGCTGTCCACCGACGGAACCCGCCTGCTGCTCGAGCGCACCGAGGGCTGGCCGGCGGCCCTGCAGCTGGCCGCGCTCGGGATCGCGGGGGCGGGCGATCCCGACGCCGTCGTCGCTTCGTTCGCCGCGATGCCGCGCCACGTGTTCGACTACATCGCCGACGAGGTCCTGGCGGGTCTCGATCCCGTCCTGGCCGACGTGCTCGTGCGGACGTCGATCGCCGAGCGCTTCTGCGCCGCGCTCTGCGCCGAGCTGACCGGCCGCGCCGATGCCGGCGAGCTGCTCGCGCGGGCCGAACGGGCCAACCTCTTCGTGAGCCCGCTCGACGAGGAGCGGCACTGGTTCCGCTTCCACGGCCTCTTCGCCGACTACCTCCGCTCTCGCCTTTCCGAAGACGAGGGACGGGCGCTGCACCTGCGCGCGGCGAGCTGGTTCGAGGGTGCCGGGCTCGCCCGGGAGGCCATCGGGCACCTGCTCGCGGCGGGGCAGGATGCGGGGGCGGCACGCCTCATCGGACGGGAGGCGCGCGGGGCGTTCGAGGCGGGCGAGGATGCCACGCTGCTGCGCTGGATCGAGGCGCTGCCGCGGGTGCGCGTGGAAGCGGACCCTGATCTTGTCGCCTGGCACGCCTGGGCGCTGTTCGACACGGGGCAGCTTGCCGAAGCCGACGCGGAGGCCGCCCGGCATCTGGCGGTGACGAGCGAGGGGGGTGGTGCCGCCGAAGGGCGCCTGCTCGCGCTGCGTGCGCTGCTGCAGACGGTGACCGGCCCCGACGCCGAGGGCCTCGCGCGCGCCGGGCTCGAGCTCGTGGGCGACGACGCCTGCTTCCGCGCCGCGTGCCTCCAGGCCATCGGGCTCGCCGCGCTCGCCCGGGGCGAGCTGCGCGAGGCCGTCGCATCGCTCGAAGCCGCCTTCGCGGCCATCCGGCACCTGGGCCCTGCCCTCGCGTACGCCGGTGTCACGCCCCTCGCGCAGGCGCTGCTGGCGGCCGGCCGCCGCGACGACGCGGAGCGGTTGTGTCGCGAGCTGCTCGACGAGTACGCCTCTGGGCCCGCCGCGGGCCCCGCCAGCTGGTACCTCGACGTGGTGCTCGGCATGCTGCGATACGAGGCCAACGATCTCGCGGAGGCCCGCCGGCTGCTCGAGCGCGGGTTCGCGGCCGCGTCGCGCTTCCGCGTGGCGCGGACGACGATCGAGTGGGGCGTCACCCACCTTGCCTTCGCACGGCGGGCGACCGGCGATCCCGACGACGCGCTCGAGACCCTCCGTACGGCCGCGGCCGACGTGCGACGGAGCGGCCTTGCGCTCCCGCTCGCCCTCCTCGAGACCGAGGCACGCATCCGCCTGCTCGAGGGCGACACCGGCTGGGCGAGGCGCTGGGCGGAGGGGCCCGGCGATGTCGCCGAGCCCGGCTCGCCGCTCGGTCGCCACCTGGAGCTGTCCCGCGAGGTGACGATCGCGCGCGTGCGCCTCGCGCAGCGACGCGCAACCGAAGCGCGCGAGCGCCTGCGCGGTCCCGAGGCCGCCTACCGGGCGATGGGCGCTCTTGCCGACCTGATCGCCGTGCGCACGCTCGAGGCCGTCGCCGACGAGCAGGAGGGCCGGCGCTCGGACGCCGTCCGGACCCTGAGCGAGGCGGTCACGCTGGCGGCCCCGGGCGGGTACGTCCGCCGGATCGTCGAGGACGGCGCGCCGGTCGCGCACCTCCTGCCGCTCGTGCGCAGGGCTGCGCCCGCGTTCGTCGACGATCTGCTCGCCGCCCTCCGCCCATCGGGTGGCGGCGGCACGGTGTGGAACGCGGGCGACACGATCGTCGAGCTGCTCACGCCGCGCGAGCTCGACGTGCTCCGCCACCTCGCCCGCGGCGCGCGGAACGCGGAGATCGCGGGTTCGCTGGGGGTCTCGCCCGGCACGGCGCGCTGGCACGTCGCGAACGTGCTCGCGAAATTCGGTGAGCGGAGCCGCGCCAAGGCCGTGGCCCGCGCGCAGGCGCTGGGGATCGTGTAGCCCGTCGAACCCTGCAGGACTGCAGGGGCGCCCGGCCGCGTTGGGCCGCGAGCATGCCCGGCATGGAGCGCTACGAGATCGAGGTCGAGGGACGCATCACCGCGCGGCGCGCCGCCGCACTCGGCTGCGCCTTCGTCGAGGCGACGCCGGAGCACACGCTGCTGCGTTTCGACGCCGCGGACGCGGCCGCGCTGTACGGGCTCGTCGCCCGCCTGCGCGACGCCGGCCTCGAGCTCGTGGCCATCACGCGCACGCCGGCCGCGTCGTGCGACGCGCCGGGCACGACGGGAGGCCCCCGATGAATCCGATCGACACCACCGCGTCCGAGCGGTCCTGGCGCGGGCTGTACCTCGCGGCTGGCGCGGCGGCGCTGCTCTCGGCGCTCGCCGTCCCGTTCCAGATGGCCCTCTTCATCGCCTGGCCGCCGCCCGCGCACGGCACGGCGGCCGACTGGTTCGCGATGTTCCAGGCGAACCCCGTGCACGGCCTGCTCAGCCTCGATCTCGTGATGATGGCCGAGCAGGTGCTCGTGATCCCGATCGCGCTCGCCCTGTACCGGCTCCTCCACCGGGCGAACGAATCGACGATGGCGCTCGCGCTCGCGGCCTGGCTCGTCGGGGCGGGCCTCTTCGTCGCGTCCAACACGGCCTTCCAGATGCTGACGCTCAGCAACGGCTACGCGGCGGCGGGTACCGATGCAGCGCGTGCCCCGTTCCTGGCCGCGGGCGAGGTCATGCTCGCGACCTACTGGGGCATGGGCACGCCGTTCGTCTTCGGCTACGTGCTCAGCGCGACGGCCGGCGTCCTGGTCGGCCTCGTCATGCTGCAGACGCGCCTCTTCGGCCGGGCGGCCGCGTGGGCGGCGCTTGCCGGCAACGTCGTCGGGCTCGGCATCTTCCTGCCCGGCATCGGCACCGGCGTCTCGCTCGCCTCTGTCCTCGTCCTGTGGGTCTGGTACGTCCTGATCGGCGTGCGGCTCGTTCGGCTCGGCCGGTCGCGCACCGTCGGCGAAGTCGCGCCCTCCCACGATCCCGCGCTGGCGGCCGCCTGACTCGCGCCGCTCGAAAGGAGACCTTCGATGTCCGACCAGCTGCTCCGCACCGTCCTCGGCGGCGTCCTCCTCCTGCACGGCCTGGGCCACGGCGGCGCGATCGGCGCGCTCGCCTGGATCGGTCACTTCGGACCAGACAACACCGGCGACTGGCACGCCGCCCGCTCGTGGCTGCTGCCCGACCTCGCCCCGTCGACGGCGACCGCCATCGCCTGCGGCATCTGGGCGCTCGCGCTCATCGGGTTCGTCGCGGCCGCCCTCGCGTTCTGGGGGGTCGGCATCCCGATCGGCCTCCCGGTCGGCGCGTGGCACGCCCTGGCGCTCGGATCCGCGATCGTCTCGGCGGTCGGGATTACCCTGTTCATCGGCAACTGGCCGGCGTTCAACACGCTCGCCGCGCTTGCCGTCAACGTCGCGGTCATCGTCGCGCTGTGGATGCGCTGGCCACCGGAGACGCTCTTCGGGGCATGACGCCGCAGCGGGGTCATTCGGGGGCGTTGCCGCGAGCAACGCCGTCACTCGCCGACGGGCGCGGCGGTGCGGTGTGCTCATCGAAGTCGCGCCAATGCGGGTACGCGAACGCCCGCCACAGGGAGGAATGCCGTGCAGTGGGTCACGCGGGAGCATCCACACACGGACCGCGTGGCGTGTCCGTGGCTCATCCGGAAGTTCATCGACGCCGAGGCCGAGATCGTCTACCTGCCGCGCGAAGAAGTGCTGTCCTACGCGGAGCGGACCGGCGCGACCAGCTTCGACGCCCCGGGGGCGCGCTACACGCACCGCGACGGGTTGTGCTCGTTCGAGGTGCTGGTGGCGGACTACGGGCTCGGCGGCGATCCGGCGCTCGTGCGCATGGCGCAGGTCGTGCACGGCGCCGACGTGGCCGACGACCGCGACGCGACGCCCCAGTCGCGGGGCCTGCTCGCGATCGCGGACGGCTTCACCCTCCTCGGGATTCCCGACCAGACGCAGCTCGCCCTCGAGCTGCCCGTCTACGACGCGCTCTACGCCTGGTGCAGGCGCGAGGTCGGGGCCGACGCCTGACGCGGCGCGTCCTCTGCGGGCGCGGCTTCATGGTGCCGGAGGAGGGCGTGCGGGTCCTCGCCCGAATGGCTGCACGGGTTCACGTGGATGAGCGCACTGTCGAGCCCGCGGACCTCGTGGAGGAGGCGGTGACGGACCTCCTCGGCGATGCGGTGGCCCTGGCTCACCGTCAGGTCGCCGTCGACCGTGATCGTGAGCGACGCCTCGAGCGCGTGACCGACCCAGCGCAGTCGAACCCGGCCGAAGTCCTGCACGCCGGGGGCTGAGCGGACGATCTCCTCGACCTCCTCGACGAGCTCGGGATCGACCGCGTCCATGAGCCGGCCGAGCATCTGCCCGGTCGCCTGCCGCAGCACGACGAAGATCGCCACGCTGATCAGGAGCCCCACGATCGGGTCGGCGAGGGGATAGCCGGCCGCCACGCCGAGGGCGCCGAACACGACGGCGAGCGAGGTGAACCCGTCGGTGCGGGCGTGATAGCCGTCCGCGATGAGCGCGGCGGAACCGATCGAGCGGCCCACCCGGACCCGGTAGAGGGCCACCGCCTCGTTGCCGGCGAAGCCGATGATGCCCGCGGCAATGACGATGGGGATGCCCGTGATCGGCTGGGGATGGACGAGGCGGCCGATCGACTCCCAGGCGGCGAGGAGCGCCGAGCCCAGGATCATGAGCAGCACGAACAGCCCGGCGAGGTCCTCCGCGCGGCGGTAGCCGAAGGTGTAGCGGCGGGTGGCGGCACGCGCGGCCAGCGCGAAGGCGATCCACAGCGGGATCGCGGTGAGCGCGTCGCTGAAGTTGTGGATGGTGTCGGCGAGGAGCGCGACCGACCCCGACACGAGCACGACGCCGAGCTGGAGCACCGCGGTGATGCCGAGCCCGACGAGCGAGAGCTTGACGGCACGGATCCCGCGTGCGTCCGACGAGAGCGCCTCGTCCATCGAGTCCGCGGGATCGTGGCTGTGCCCGAGCAGTCCCACGAGAAACCCGCGCAGCCCGCCGTGCGCGTCCCCGTGGTGGTGCTCGTGGTCGTGGGGGTGCTCGTGGTCGTGGCCGGTCATGGGCTCCTCGAGGGCGGGACGCGCCTCGTCGATCCTCGCAAGCCGAGCGGCGAAGCGCAAGAGCCTGGGAGCCAACGCCGGTCGTGATCCGGAGACAGGGTCGCGGATGACACCGCACGCGCGGGCGCGCTCCGCGGCCTCAGCTGGCTCGTGTGCGGTATCTCCGGAGCGCCCCGGACGCCCATCCGCGGCGACTAGACTCGAACCATGTTGCGTCCTGGAAGTCGGACCAGACCAGCGGGTGAGAGTCCCGTCCGGGTAAGCACCGGAGCGCCCGGTAGCAGGCCCCAGTTCGTCGGGGAGACCCGGCGGGCCGAGCGGGGTGTCGAGAGC
>JAJYGH010000084.1 GCA_021785175.1 Chloroflexota bacterium
TCGGAGTGTAGCCGCGGTTGGGCCGCAGGAAGACGGCGAGCTTGCGACACCAGCCCCGGTGAGGCCATCTGCCGCTTCTCGCGCCGTCAGAGTGACGGGGTCGGCTGTCCCTTCGGCGTGCCGCCCACGTCCGTGTCGCCCTTCTTCCGCGCGCGATCCGGCTCGGCCGCGAACAGCCGCTGCGCGAACTGCTTCGCGCCCTGCGACGCCACCGGCGAAGCGACGGTGTCGAACAGGTGCCAGAACGTCTCCCGGCCGGTCCGATGCTCGCCCTTCTTCGGCTTCGGCAGCTTCGAACGGTTCTGCTCGAGCCAGTCGGAGAAGTCCTGCTCGATGGCAGCTCGGACCTCGGCTCCGGTCTGGCCGGCCTTCTGCAGCCGACGTTCGACGTCCTTCGGGAGCACGCCGGCGAGCGGAGTCGGCTTCGGCCGGCTCACGAGGCGTGCGATCCGGTACGCGACGCGCTTCGGCCCGCCGCCGGCCAGGAAGATCGCGCCGCCACCGAGGGCAACGACCCTGCCGGGGTTGCGCCTGAGCTTCGCGGGGATGTCGACGGCCGACCGGACGGCGAGCTCGAGCTCGTCCACCTCGGTGGAGAGCTCGCCGCGCGCCCGCGCTATCTGCTGCCGAGCCTCGCTCGTCGTCTCTGCCATTCGGCCTCCAGCCAATCCTTCGTCTCCATGGCGCTCGCGTACGACTCCCGCGGCCACAGCTTTCGGAAGCGGGCCGTCGGGTCCACGCGCGCGCGCAGCATCCACGTCGGCATCAGGGCGATCCACGCGAGCAGCCCGATCGTGAGCCCGATCGCGACGGCCCCGTGCCAGCTGAACGTGATCCCGGTCCAGCCCCAGCCGGCGAACGCGCCCGTGATCGCGCCGGCGATGAGGCCGAAGACGGCCCCGCCGATGCCCCCGGCCCTTCCGAGCACGATCAGGCCGACGAGGCCGAGGACGACCGCAACGACGACGACCCCGATGATGTCGGGTGCCCACGCCTGGTTCAGCCCGTGGAAGGAGCGCGTCCCGACGTCGCCGGCGACGCGTCGCGCGACGTTGCTGCCGAGCACGATCGACACGACGACGCCGACGATCGCGGCGAGCACGAACGGCACTGCGATGACGCTCCGCGGCGCCTGCACGAGCACCATCGCGGCGGCCACGATCATCGCAAGCGACAGCAGCGCGCCGTGGACGACGCCCCAGCCGATCGAGCCGAAGATCCACTCGCCGAGGAACAGGGTCCCGCCGATGGCCACGAGCTGGGACGCAAAGAACGCAAGGGCGAGGATCACCCCCGCCAGCGCCGCGATGATCTTGAGCTCGGAGACGATGTCCCCGATCTCGGCCTTCAGCAGCGCGATGTGCGCATGGACCAGCGCCATCGCGCGGTCCTTCACGCGCTTGAGCTCATCGATGACGCCGGGGGCCGGGTGCGACGGATCGCCCGCCGCCGCGCCGGACGGCGGCGGAGGCGGAAACGTGGGGTCCTGCGCACGCTCTGTCGTCAGCGGAATCCCCCCTCCCTGGGTCCGGGCTGCCCGCACGCATTCCCGCCCGGGCAGAAGTCGGTGGCGACAGGATAGCGCGACGGATTCGTCGCGACACGCGTTCGGGCGCCCCGACCGCGTTGCGTGCCGCTTGCGCAGCCGCGAATCACGAACGGCGGCGGGTCTCCCCGCCGCCGTCGCGTTCGTCGGATCGACCGGGTTCGCCGTCTCCGGCGGCCGGTCGTGGCCGAACTGAGGGCCCGGCTAGAAGTCGCCCATGCCGCCGGGCGGCATCGCCGGCCCGGCCTGCTTCGGCTCGGGCTTGTCGGTGACCATCGCCTCGGTCGTCAGCACCATGGCCGCGATCGACGCCGCGTTCTCGACCGCCGAGCGCGTGACCTTGGCCGGGTCGACGATGCCCAGCTTGAGCATGTCGTCGTACCTGCCGCTGATCACGTCGTAGCCGAGGTTCGTGTTCCCCGACTCGGCCTGCTTTCGCCGAACCGTCTCGAGCACGACCGCGCCGTTGAGACCGGCGTTGCGCGCGATGATCCTGAGCGGTTCCTCGAGCGCCGCGCGCACGACCTCCGCTCCGATCCTGGCGTCGCCGTCGAGCTCGAGCCCGTCGATCGCCGAGGCGGCGTTGATCAGGACCACGCCGCCGCCGGGGACGATCCCCTCCTCGACCGCCGCGCGGGTGGCCGACAGGGCGTCCTCGACCCGGTGCTTCTTCTCCTTGAGCTCGACCTCGGTCCCGGCCCCGACCTTGATGATCGCGACGCCGCCGGACAGCTTGGCCAGCCGCTCCTGGAGCTTCTCCTTGTCGTAGTCCGAGGTGGTGTCCTCGATCTGCGCCTTGATCTGCTTGATCCGGCCGTCGATCTGCGCCTGCGACCCGTGGCCCTCGACGATCGTGGTCTCGTCCTTGTTCGCCACCACGCGGCGCGCCCGCCCGAGGTCGTCGATCTGGGTCGCGTCGAGCTTCTTGCCGAGCTCCTCGCTGATGACCTGGCCGCCGGTCAGGATCGCGATGTCGCGGAGCATCTCCTTGCGGCGGTCGCCGAAGCCCGGCGCCTTGACCGCGAGGACGTTCAGCACGCCGCGCAGCTTGTTCACGACAAGCGTCGCGAGCGCCTCGCCGTCGACGTCCTCGGCGATGATGACCAGCTCCTTCTTGCCGAGCTGGAGAACCTTCTCGAGGACCGGGACGATGTCCGCGATCGCGGAGATCTTCTTGTCGGTGATGAGGATGTACGGGTCGTCGAGCGCGGCCTCCATCCGGGTCGTGTCGGTCACGAAGTAGCCGGAGATGTAGCCACGGTCGAACTGCATGCCCTCGACGTACTCGGTCTCGAAGGCGAGCGTCTTCGACTCCTCGACGGTGATGACGCCGTCCTTGCCGACCTTGTCCATGACTTCGGCGATGAGGTTGCCGATCTCCTGGTCCGCGGCGCTGACGGTCGCGACCTGCGCAACCTCGTCGTGCCCGAGAACCGGGGTCGCCGCGCGCCTCACCGCGTCCGCAACGGCCGACGCCGCCTTCTCGATCCCGACCTTCATCTGCATCGGGTTCGATCCGGCCGCCACGTTCTTCAGGCCGTCGTTCACGATCGCCTGCGCGAGGACCGTCGCGGTCGTCGTCCCATCGCCGGCGATGTCCTCGGTCTTGGTCGCAGCCTCCTTGAGCAGCTGCGCACCCATGTTCTCGAACGGATCCTCGAGCTCGATGTCGCGGGCCACGGTCACGCCGTCGTGCGTCACGGTCGGCGCACCGAACTTCTTGTCCAGTGCGACGTTCCGGCCCTTCGGGCCGAGCGTCGTCTTCACGGCGTCCGCGAGGGAATCGATCCCCTTCTTCAGCGAGCGGCGCGCGTCCTCGTCATACGCGATGAGCTTTGCCATGGCCTCCTCAGCGTCCTCTCTGCGATCCGGCGCCGTACGTCGGCGCCGCCGCGGATCCTCCGGCTCCCCGCGTGGGGCCGCCCCGCGTGGTTAGCACTCTCAGGGTCAGATTGCTAACACATGTCGGCGGTGCCGTCAAGGAGGCCAGGGGCGCGGTGCGGACGGCCAGGGGCGCGCGCCCTGCGACGCGTGCTGCCATCTCGCCTGCGACGACCGGTCGAACGTCGATGGCGATCGCCGTCTGCGCCTCGCAGGCGTCTTCGCCGACGTCGCGCTGGCGCTGGCCGGGGGCAGGTGGCTGCCGTCCTGAGCGCCGGCCGGGACGACGGGCCGCGGGCACGTTACCCTGCGCGCTGATGCCGCGACCAGACCACCACCGCGCCGTGATCCTCGCCGTCGGGACGGAGCTGACGACGGGGCAGACGCGCGATTCCAATGGCGGAGACATCGGTGCCGAGCTGAGCACGCTCGGCGTGCAGGTCGTCCGGATCATGCAGCTGCCCGACGACCTCGAGGCCGTGACCGACGCCTT
Source organism: Chloroflexota bacterium (assembly GCA_021785175.1). Classification (GTDB taxonomy): domain Bacteria; phylum Chloroflexota; class Limnocylindria; order Limnocylindrales; family CSP1-4; genus JAJYNJ01. The sequence continues at coordinate 3,921 of JAJYGH010000084.1, forward strand.
CCGGCGGGCGATGGACGACGCCGAACTGGTCGTCAGCACCGGCGGCCTGGGCCCCACGCCGGACGACCTGACGCGGGAGGCGATCGCCGCGGCCATCGGCGCGACCCTTCACGTGGATCCCGAGATCGAGCGCTGGCTCGTCGAGCTGTTCACGCGGCGCGGGGTCCGGATGCCCAACGCCAACCGCAAGCAGGCGTGGCTCATCGACGGAGCCGAGGCGCTGCCGAACGCCAACGGCACGGCGCCGGGATGGTGGATCGAGCGGGAAGGGCGCGTGATCGTGGCGCTCCCCGGGCCTCCTCGCGAGGCGCTGCCCATGTGGCGGTCCGACGTCCTGCCGCGACTGCGCGCGCGCGGCATCACGGCAGAGATCGCGATGCGCACGCTGCGCCTGACCGGCATCGGCGAATCGCACGTGGCGGAGGCCCTCGGCGAGGCGATGCTGCGCGCCGCGAACCCGATCGTCGCGACGTACGCGCGGCCCGACGCCGTCGACGTCCGGATCACGGCCCGGCCGGTCGCGGCGCAGGACGGCCGGCCCGCTCTCACCGCCGGGGAACTCCTGTACGCCACCCAACGGCAGGTCGAGGAGGCGCTCGGCCGCCACGTGTTCGCGTACGACGACGAGACATGGCCGGACGTGCTCGGCAGCCGCCTTGGGAGTCGGAGGCTCGCGACCTTCGAGCGGGGCACCTCCGGCGCGCTCGCCGCGCTCCTGGCGCACGCGCCCTGGTTCGCGTTCGGCGAGATCGACGGCCGGCGCGTGGAGGGGCCCGTGGCCGGCGCGTCCGCCCCGGAGTCGACGGGGTCGAGCGGCTCCGCCATCGACGACGACGACGAACGGCGGGTACTCGATGCCGCGGCCCACGTCCGGGACGCGGGCAGTGCCCCGGTCGGGCTCGCGGTCGAGGCACGGCCCCGGGGCGCGGACACGCACGTCGTCGTCGGCGTCGACATCGACGGCGAGCGGACGGCCGAGACGAGCACGGCGTTCCAGGCGGGCGAGCAGGGGCGACGACGGGCGGCGCTGACGGCGTGCGCGCTGCTGTGGCGCGCGCTCGGGTCGAACGACGCGGCCGGGCGAGGGTGACGCGGCGGACGGCCGGATCCGCCGTGGCGGTCTGAAGGCGCCTGC
>JAJYGH010000013.1 GCA_021785175.1 Chloroflexota bacterium
GTTCGGCCTAGCCGACCTTCGCGCCGCAGTTTCCGCAGAACCGGGCCCCGGTGGCCAACTCCCCGCCGCACTGCGTGCAGTGGCTCGTCCCGAGGGCCGTCCCGCAGTTCGCGCAGAACTTCTCGGAACCGACCGGCCGCCCGCAGCTCGGGCAGACCGTCTGCCGGGCGCTCGTGTCGCCCGAGAAGACCGTCCGGGTCCGCATCGCCTCGCGCATCTGGTCGAGCTCGACGGACTGGCGCTCGGCTTCCATCTCGGCCGCGAGCTTCGGGGCGCACCCCACGCACAGGTTGCGCTGGTCGTTCCAGCACGTCTCGTCCACCCACCGGTTGCACCGCGGGCAGCGCTGGAACAGCTGCATGATCTCGTTCGACGCCGTCTTCAGCGCCTCGTCCCGCGCGCCGCGGTCGGCGACGTCGCGCGCCGTGTCGGCCACACGGCTCGCGCCCCACAGGCTGCCGAACAGGCCGGACGCGCCCGACAGGATCGTCCCGGCGGTCCGCAGGTTCGACCGGATGAACTCGCTCCGGTACCCGCTCCCGCACACGTCGCAGCGGAACTCGAACTGGTAGCCGTTCGAATCGGACAGGTCCTGGTAGTTCGACGTGAAGGGCGTGAACCCGGCCATGCGACCCTCCCAGCGATGCTCCACCCGGAGCGCGAAGCTCGTCACCGTGCGATCAGGCGGCGCCGGCCGACAGACCCACGCCGCGCCTCCCTCCGAACGCGGCCATGGTAGCCGCGAGCGACGGCCGCGGAGGGCCGAATCGGAACCGCAGTCAGGCGCGACGGGTCCGGCGACCGGTGCCGGGGCGATCCGGCGGCGGGATCCGAGCGCGCGGCGGACCCGGGAGGGGTCAGACCTTCGCCGGACCCTCGTGCCAGGCGCCGGCCCGCATGACCCGCCGGACCTCGAAGCCCTCGCCGAGCTCGACGAGGTCTGCTCGGAGCCCGGCCACGATCCGCCCTCGGTCGGACACGCCGAGCAGGGCGAGCGGGTTGGCGCTCGCGGCGGCCGACACCACCGGCAGTGGCACCCCGAAGCGGGCGAGGTTGCGGACCGCCGCATCGAGCGCGATGACCGAACCCGCCAGGGCGCCGTTCGACACGAGCCTGCACTCGTCTCCGTGCACCTCGACGTCGAGGCCCCCGAGCGTCCCGCGGCCGTCGCCCGTCCCCGCCAGGCTGACCGCGTCGCTGACGAGCACGAGGCGGTGCGCGGGCTTCGTCCGCAGGATCAGCTGCCACAGCAGCCGGTCGATGTGATGCCCGTCGAAGACGACCTCGGTGTACACGTCGTCGCGCGACAGCGCCACGGTCGCCAGCCCGGGGGTGTGCTGATGCACGCCAGACATCGCATTGAACAGGTGCGTGGTGGTCCGTGCCCCGGCGTCGTAGCCGGCCATCGCCTCGCCCGCGGTCGCGACCGAGTGCCCGAGCGACGTCCACGTTCGGCGCTCGGCGAGCGCGCCGATCAGGTCGAGGGCGCCGGGCGTCTCCGGTGCGATCGTCGTCAGGCGGAACACGTTCGGCGTCGCGGCGAGCGGCTCGAGCTCGCGGAAGGGCACGTCGGCGGGGGCACGCACGAACGCCGGGTTCTGGGCGCCGATCCGCCGGGGCGAGATGAACGGGCCCTCGAGGTTGAAGCCGAGCGGATCGGCGCCGTCGGCGGGCGCCACGGGCATCCAGCGGCGCACGCACTCGCCGAACTCGAGCAGGGCGTCGATCGGCGCGGTCACGGCCGTCGGCACGAACGAGGTGACCCCGCGCCGGAGCAGCGCGCGGGCCATGCCGTCCAGCGATCCGTCCGGCCCCATCGCGTCGTGGCCGCCCCAGCCGTGGACGTGCACGTCGACGAAGCCGGGCATGATCCAGGGCCCCGCTGACTCGGCCTCGTCGAGCTCGACCCGTGCGATCCGCCCGCGATCGACGACCACCCGCCCCGGCAGGACGCTGTCCTCGAGCACGAGCCTCCCGCGCGCGATCACCTCCGACACGGGGCCACCTCCATCGCTTCCACGCTCCGAATCCCCCGGCGCTGGCCTCCGAGCCGGGCCCCGGGCTTCGTTCGATCAGGCCGGGACGGCGACCGTCTTCGGCATCGCCTGCCCGAGACCGGACGCCTCCGCCCCGAACACCGCGGCCCCGATCGCGCCCGCCAGCGTCCCGAGCTCGGCCCGGACGAGGCGCACGGCATCGGGCGACGTCATGTGGACGCGGGCCCGGAGCTCCTCGCGCACGGGTCCGAGCAGCAGGTCGCCCGCGTTCGCGACCCCACCACCGAACACGACGACGTCCGGGTTGAGCAGCGTCACGAGCCCCGAGACGGCGATCCCGAGGTATCGCCCGGCCTCGGCCAGGCCCGCCACGGCGCGGCCATCCCCGGCGCGCGCGGCCTCCACGGCCTCCTCCGCCGTCTGGGTGCCACAGCCCGCGGCGATCGCCTGTGCCTGCGCGTACGTCTCCACGCAGCCCCGGCTGCCGCAGCCGCACCGCGGCCCATCGGGGTCGATCGTCAGGTGCCCGATCTCGCCAGCGGCGCCATCCAGCCCGAGGTGCAGCCGCCCGTCGACCGCGATTCCGCCGCCGATCCCGGTGCCGAGCGTGATCCCGACCATCGTCCGCGCGCCGCGCCCTGCGCCCAGTCGAAGCTCCGCGAGCGTGAAGGCGCGTGCGTCGTTGATGAGGTGCGCGGAGACGCCCAGCGCCGCGGCGACCGCGGGGGCCACCGGGACGCCGTCCCAGTCGACATGGATGTTCGGCGTGAACCGCACGGTGCCCGCGACCGGGTCGTACCGCCCCGGGACCGCGATCCCGGCGGACGCGACGGGGCCGAACCGCGCCCCGGCGTCGAGCGCGCAGCCGACCAGCTCGGCCACGATGGCACGCGCGCCGCCCTCGGCCCGCGTCGGCACCGAGCCGGAGTCCATGCACCGCCACTCCGCACCGTCGTGCCCGACGACGGTCCACTTCAGGAACGTGCCTCCCAGGTCGAGCCCGAGGTGAGACGTCACGCCGTGCCTCCTCCCCCCGCCGCCTTCGGCCCGGCGTCCCTCCTCATCGCGCGCCAGACCCGTTCGGGCGAGAGCGGCAGCTCGCGGATCACCGCGCCGGTCGCGTCCCGCACCGCGGCCGCGACGGCCGGCGCCACGCACAGCAGGGCGCCCTCGCTCATCCCCTTCGCACCATACGGCCCCGGGCCATCCCCGTTCTCGACGGTCGCGCTCTCGAGCTCGAGCGGCAGGTCCATGCTCGTCGGGATGCGGTAGTCGATCGCGCCCAGGTTCCGGATCCGGCCGCCCTCGTCGAAGATGTACGTCTCCATCAGCGTGTGGCCGAGCCCCATGACCGCGGCACCCTCGTCCTGGGCGCGGACCTGGAGCGGGTTCACCGCGCGTCCCACGTCCGAGACCGTCACGTGGCGGAGCAGCGTGACGTCGCCCGTCTCCTCGTCGACCGTCGCCTCGACGGCGGTGCAGTTGAACTCCCAGAACGCCGCCGACCCGCCCAGCGGATGCCCCGGCTCGTCCTCCTTGCGCATCTCGCCGTTGCCGATGACCTCGCCGCCCAGCCGTCCCAGCCCTCGCTTCAGCACGTCGAGGATCGGCAGCTCGCGGTCCGGCAGTCGCAGCGTGCCATGCTCGACGACGATGGCCCCCTCGGGCACGTCCTCCAGGCGCGCGGCCATCGACCGGATCTTCGACTGCACGTCGCGGCACGCGCGCAGCACCGCCGTTCCCATCAGCACCGACGACCGGCTTGCCGACGTCTGCGCGTCGTAGGGGACGAGCCGCGTGTCGCCCATGACGACGGTCACCCAGTCGAGCGGTGCGCCGAGCTCCTCGGCTGCGATCTGCGCGAAGATCGTCCGCGCCCCCTGCCCCATGTCCGATGTCCCGGCGTAGACGACCACGCTGCCGTCCGCGAGGAGGCGGACCGTGGAGTACGACAGCCCGGTGGTCGGGCCGGACTTGATGCCGATGGCGAGGCCACGCCCGTGCCCCTTCGGCAGCGGCGCGCCCCACCCGATCGTGTCGGCGGCCTTCCGCACGGTCTGTTCCCACGCACCGTCGGCCGGAGTGTCGAGCGGGATGAACGCCTCGCCCTTCCGCGCGAGATTCCGGAGCCGGATCTCGAGCGGATCGATCCCGAGCAGCCGGGCCGCCTCGTCGATGTTGGACTCGACCGCCCAGTTGACCTGCGGATTCCCGAATCCTCGGAAGGCGGTGGACGGCGGCGTGTGCGACAGGATCCCACGGGCGACGATCCGCGCGGCCGGGACTCGATACGGCCCGCAGGCGGGGTAGCTGCCCTTGCTGACGACGCGATCGGCGATGTCGGCGTACGCGCCCACGAGGTAGTCGGCCGCGATGTCCTGGAAGGCGAACGTGCCGTCGCGGTGGACGCCCGTCCGGACGCGGACGCGTGCCGCCGCACGCCGCACCGCCTGGAACGTCTCCTCGAGTGTCAGCACGAGCCGGACGGGGCGCCCGGCGCGCAGCGCCATGAGCGCGACGAGCGGCTCGTACTTGGGGTGCTGCTTGCCGCCGAACCCACCGCCGGGGTCGGGCGCCACGACGCGCACCTTCGAGAGCGGCAGGCCGAGCATCTTCGCCAGCACGCGCTGGAGCCAGTACGGGTGCTGGATCGTGCTCCAGACGGTGATGCCGTCCTCGTCGGCCGCGGCCGCGAACGCGTGGGGCTCGATGGCGAACTGGGTCACCATGGGGAACGTGTACGCGTGGTCGACGACGACGATGGGCGCGCCGGGCTCCCGCGCCGCCGTCCCGGCCGGCTCGTCCCCCGTGGGCCTGGCCTGCCCGGCTGCAGGACGCGGCTCCGCCGCCTCGAACCCCCGGGTCCGGTCGGACGCGGCGTCGACGTCGCCCCACCCGAACCGGTGCTCGCGGAGGACGTTCGTGCCCGCGCACGGGTCCCCCGGCCGCAGCGCCGGCTCCTGGACGAGCGGCGCGCCCGGGGCGAGCGCCGCATCGATCGTGAAGAGCGCCGGCAGTTCCTCGTACTCCACCCGCACGAGCCGCACGGCCTCCTCCGCGGCCTCGCGCGTCTCGGCGGCCACGGCCGCGACGGGCTCGCCGTGGTACTTCGTCTCGCCGACGGCGAGCACGGGACGGTCCTGGAACTGTGGCCCGAACCGCGGGACGGGCTGCGGCAGGTCGGCGGCGGTCATGACGAGCCGGATGCCACGAACGCGGCACGCTTCCGACGTGTCGATCGAGACGATCCGGGCGCGCGCGCAGTCGAGCGTGACGAGCTTCGCGTGGAGCGCGTCCGGGATCGGGATGTCGGCGAGGTACGGCTGACGACCCGTCACACGCTCGCGTCCGCCGCCTCGCGGAGCCGCAGCGCCGACCCCGTCGCGCGTCATCGCGCGTCCTCGTCCGCGACGCTGAGGATCGCCTCCTCGATCTGCCGGTATCCCCCGCAGCGGCACAGGTTGCCCGCCAGTGCCTCCTGCACCGCGGCGAGCGTGGGACGGGGATCGAGGTCGAGGAGTGAGCGCGCCGACATCAGCTGGCCGGGGATGCAGTACCCGCACTGTGCGGCGCCCTTCTCGAGGAACGCCTCCTGCAGCCGGCTGAGACGCCCGCCTTCCGCGAGGCCCTCGACCGTGCGCACGTCGGCGCCGTCCGCCTCGACCGTCAGCACGAGGCACGCGTCCACGGTCCTCCCGTCGACGATCACGGTGCAGGCCCCGCACTCGCCGACGAGGCAGCACTCCTTCGCCCCTGTGAGCCCCAGGTCGTCCCGGAGGGCCTCGAGCAGCGTGCGGTGTGCCGGAACCTCGAGGCGACGTTCACGTCCATTGACGACCATCGCGATCGCCACGGGCGAGTCGTCGTCCGCGTCGGTCGAGGAGGGGGTCGCGGCCTCGGCTGGCAGAGTCCGCGGTCGGGCCGCCGGTGCCGGTCCGGCCGCAGGTGCCACCGCGTCCGCCGGTGCCGGCCCGGCCGCCGACGTCACGCGACGCGGCGGCGCTGCCGTGCTCGCGCGGCTCTGCTCCACCAGCCGCTCGGCCGCCCTCGCCACGGCCCGCGCGGCCAGCACCCGCAGCATCGCGAGCCGGTACTCGGGGCTTGCCCGCATCGAGCGCGGCGACGGGCTGGCCGCCGACAGCATCCGCTCGAGCCTCGCCGCACGAGCGTCGTCGCTCGACGACGGATCGGCGAGCACGCCGCTCTCGTCGATCGCGAGCACCGGCCGCGGCCCGACGCTCCCGTACGCGATCCGCACGACCCCGCGCCCGTCGACCGCGGACGACAGCGTGACCGAGGCGAGGTCGTGACCGCGCCGGCGGGTCCGGCGCAGGTGCGCCGCGCCCACGCGGCCGCCGGCCAGCGGCAGTTCGACCGCGGTCACGATCTCGCCCCGCAGCAGGGTCGTCGCGCCGGGACCGACGAAGAACTCGTCGATGGGGATCCGTCGGACCCCACCGCGTCCCGCGACGACGACGACCGCCCCGTACACGAGCAGGGGAGTGGCCGTGTCTGCCGCCGGCGACGCGTTGCAGATGTTCCCGCCGAGCGTGGCCCTGTTCCGGATCTGCACGGACCCGACGACGGCCGCCGCCTCCGCGAGCGCGACAAACCGGTCGCCAACGCGCGCATTCGCGGCGATGTCGGTCATCACCGTCGTCGCCGCGATCGCGAGCACTCCGTCCCGCTCCGCGATCCCCGGCCGCAGCTCCGCGACGTGCTTGACATCGACCACGACGCGCGCCGACTCGCTGCGGTCGCGGAGCCCGATGATCAGGTCCGTGCCGCCGGCGAGCAGCCGGGCATCCCCGCCGTGGCGCTCCAGCAGCGCGATCGCCTCGTCGAGCGTCGCCGGCCGCTCGTACCGGAACGGGTGCATCCCCGGTCGCCTCGCTCAGAGCACCCGGTCCACCTCGTCCATCAGCGCCTGCGGCGTCGCTGCACGGACGAAGTAGAAGGGGCGCTCGCAGAACCGTGAGAGGAAGGCCGCACGCTTCCGCCGGAGCGGCTCGGCGTCGACGATCGGCATCACGAACCCCGGCGCGAGGAGCTCGTTGAGCAGGAAGTAGTTCTGCAGCGAGTGCAGCGCCTGGAACTGCCGCTCGAACTGGATCATCCCGGCCAGCGTCGCGTCGAAGTTGCCGTCGATCGCCGGGACGATCACGACGTCGACGTCGCTCGGCTCCGGGAAGATCTCCCAGGTCGGCATCCCGCCGAAGAACTTCTCGACGCCGCGCTCCGGGGCCGCCTTGTCGGCCCGCTCGGTCCCCTCGGTGCGCTTCTTGATGAACGGCGCCTTCGAGCCCACGACCGCGCACCCGTCCTCGTCGACGACCGTGGTCTCGGTCGAGACGAGCAGCCCGCCCCGGCGGCACGCCTCGATCTGCCCCATCGACTTGCCGTGGTTCGACTCGCCCCCGAGGAACATGACCGTGCGGCCCCGGTAGCGGGTGGCGGAGGCGTGGAATGGGTGGAGGCCCTTCTCTTCCATGCGGAGCGCCAGCAGCGCGACGATGACCTTCTGGAGCGGACCGGCGGGCCAGGGACCCGTGAACGTCATGCGGCGCCCGTCGTACGAGACGTTCTTGGCGCCATCCGCCTGCCACACGATGTCGGCGGCGGGGAGGGTGACCCCGGGTTCCAGCCGGACGTCGGCGAGCCGGTAGTTGAGGAAGTTCATGTCGTCGAGGACGTGCTCGCGCGGCTCGCCGCCCAGCACGTCGACACGCAGCCGCGCGCTGCCCGCGGACATCTCCTCCGACAACCGGAACCCGTCGCTCATGTGTCTCTCTTTCCAAACCGGAGCCGAGGCGCCGAGCGCCACGACCCCTGCCTTCCCCCGACTCTGCCGCGGCGCCGCGACGGACGCCGATGGCTCGTCGTGCCGCCCGATGGTGTGCGGTGCCGCGCCGGCCGGACCGCCCGCGTCGCGTGTCTCTACGCGCCTCCCCGCCCGCGGCGTGCGAGCAGTCCCGTGATCGGCTCCATGGGGAGCGTGGCTGCGTGCCCCGCGCTCCCGCCCGCACCGGCCCGCACCGACCCCGCGCCCGCGGCACCGGATCCCGGGAACGCGGCGTCGAAGCTGGAGCCGGCGATCTCGAAGTGGCGGCGGATGGCCGACACGGCGAGGTCCGGGTCGCGCAGGCGCAGCGCGTCCAGGATCGGCTGGTGGAGATCGGCTGCCGCGATGGCGTCGACGCCCGGCGCCGTCAGCGTGATGAACGTCCGCGCGACGGGCACGAGGTAGCGCCACACGCGCTCGAGTGTCCGGTTCCCCGTGATCCCGATGAGGCGGGCGTGGAACTCACCGTCGACGACCGCCTCCTCGTGCGTGTCCCCGGCGGCTGCGGCACGGTGCATCGCATCGATGGATCGCTGGAGCGCGGCGAGGTCCGCGTCGGACACGCGCTTCAGCGCGAGCTGCGCGCCGTACGACTCGAGCTCCGCCCGGACGCCGTACGCCTCGAGCAGCTCGGCCTTGCTTGGGCTCCGGACGCTGGCCCCGCGGAACGCCGTGATCTCGACGACCCCGAGCGCCTCGAGGTCCCGGAGCGCCTCCCGGACCGGTGCCTGGCTGACGCCCAGCTCGCGCGCCACGCGCGACTCGACGATCCGCGAGCCGGGCGGGTAGCGGCCGGACAGGATCGCCTGGAGCAGGTGGTCCTCGACCTGGTCGCTCAGGACGTCGCGGGTGATCTGGGCCATCGGTCGGACCTACAGCCCGAGCAGGTCGTTCTTGAACTGCGCGGCCGCCTGCACGACCTCGACGAGGCCCGTCGTCCCGTTGACGCGGATCCGGTCGCCGTCGCGGATCATGCGGGTCGCGTTCGACGCCCCGACCACGGCCGGGATGCCGAACTCGCGCGAGAGGACCGCGGGGTGCGACGTGGTGCCCCCGGCGTCGGTCACGAGGCCGACGATCTTCGTGAACAGCACGACCCATGCCGGGTTCGTCATCTGGCACACCACGATCTCGCCCGCGCGGACCTCGTCGAACTGGTCCTCGCGCAGCACGACCCGCGCGACGCCCTCGACGACCCCCGGCGACCCGCCGATGCCGGTGACCTGGCCGACGACCTCGGACGGCTTCCGGTAGAACTTGTCCGGGAAGCCCCAGTTCACCCAGTACGGGAAGCCCAGCTGGCTTGGCGTCGCGGTGCCGATCCAGTCCCGGGGCCGGACCGCATACGCCGCCTCGCGCTCCGCCCGCCGCTCGGCGACGAGCGCGCGCGCATCGAACACCTCGCGGTTGCCGATGAGCTCGCGCAGCTCGTTGTACCGGAGGAACATGACATCGTCCTCGGTGCCGAGGGTGCCGTCCGCGACCAGCTTCTTCCCGATCGCGATGAGCACGAGCCGGACGTGCGCGTTGGCACCCTGGTCGATGTAGAAGTGGTGGTCGGGGGTCAGCGGAGCCATCTTCAGGTTGAGCTCGTTCGCCGCTCGCATCGCCTCCAGGTCCTCGCCCGCGAGCCCCTCCAGGATCTCCGCGGACGCCCGCTCGATGTCCGCCGCCATGGCGGCGATCGCGGAGGGATAGTCGTAGTCGGTGTCGATGTAGCCGCGCACGGTCTCGATCACCGGCTCCATGTGCTCCCGCACCGTCGGGAACACGAACTCGTGGCTCCAGACGGCGTGCCAGCCGAACTCGCGCTGGTACGGCTCCACGCGCTCCGCGATGAAGCGCCGCCCGCGCTCCGACGAGCGCAGCACGGCGATGATCTCGGGCGCGGTCTCGTGTCGGAACGCGCCCGAGAGGCCCGGATCCCCGACGACCTCCTGCTTCATGGTCCAGAGCGCCTCGATCGAGTCCCAGTTCCGGTCCCGGGCCGAGTTCTGGAGCCGGCCGAGCAGCGCCTCGTCGACCGCGCCGCGCGTCCGCTGCGCGACGGCCCTCAGGTTCAGCGTCGCCGACAGCTGCGCGAAGTTCAGCATCCAGTGGATCTTCCAGTGGCGGTCGTGGATGTCGATCGCGTCCTCGAGCAGGCACGCGAGGTCGGGCAGGTCCAGCTCCTCCTGGTGGTCCAGGCGCTCCTCGAGGTACGCGAAGTTGCGCCGCATCTCGGGCACGAGCCGGTCCCGCCACCAGTCCGCGAAGTGTGCGCCGTAGACCGGCAGCACGGTGTCGAGGTACGCCCCGATTCGCTCATCGTACGTGGGGTCGAGCGGCACGCGGGCACCGTAGCGGGCGCCGTACTCCATCGCGTCGACGCGCATCTCGGGGGAGGCGGGCACGGCGGCCGTGTAGAGGTAACCGTTGACCTTCTTCGTGATCCAGTCGCAGGCAAACGGGGTCCCGAAGCGCCGGAACATGTGGTCGCAGGTCAGCCACCAGCCGCCGACGTCGAAGAACATCGGGCTGAGGGGGTGCGGGCAGTGGAGGTCGTCGTAGACCCAGAAGAGCGATCGCTCCGCATCCGACGCCCATTCGACCGGGAAGTCGTCGTCGCCGAGGAACTGGCCCAGCACCTCTTCCGTGCTCACCGCCATGTCGCTCTCCCTCGTCTCCGCGGGCCGACCGAGCCGCTCCGTCCAGCGCGCGATTATCGATAATCCTGGCCGAGTCTACTCTCGCCCGAGCCCCCGTCAAGCGTTCTCTTGCGCGCACCTTGCAGGAGCGCCGCGACCGTGACAAACGGGTTGCGGTGCTGTCGATTATCGATTATCTTGGCGGACGTTCGACGCTGGACGGACGTCGACGACACGGGACGCCGGCGGGCCCCCGGCGTCAGACGTCGCGCGGGCGCGCGAGGGCAGGGAAGCGGAGGCTCCCATGACGATGGTCGACGCTCCGGCGATGATCGACTCCCCGATGCTGCGGACCGCGCGCATCGGGCTCACCGACTACTGGAACGACTCGTGCGCGGTCGAGGAGCTGCGGTACGCGATCGAACGCGGGGCGGTCGGGGGCACGACGAACCCACCCATCGTGCTCGAGGTGCTCGACAAGGAGCGCGCGTACTGGGTGCCGCGTGTCCGCCAGCTGGCGGCGGCCAACCCGGCCTGGAGCGAGGTCGACCTGACCTGGGCGCTCGTCGAGGCGATGGCGGTGCGCGGCGCGGCGGAGCTCGCGCCGGTCCACGCACGCACGGCTGGGCGCAAGGGCTGGCAGTCGGTCCAGACGAATCCGCAGCACTACACGAACGCCGAGCGGATGGTCGAGCAGGCCGTCCACTTCACCGGCCTCGCGTCGAACATGCAGGTCAAGATCCCGGCCACGGCCGCAGGCATCGTTGCGATCGAGGAGGCCACTGCGCGCGGCGTGAACGTCAACGCCACGGTGTGCTTCACGGTCCCCCAGGCGCTCGCGGTCGCCGAGTCGCTCGAACGCGGCCTCCGCCGGCTGGCAGCCGCCGGCGGCGAGCCGGCGCGGCTGGCGCCGGTCGTGACGATCATGGTCGGGCGCCTGGACGACTGGATGAAGGCGATCGTCGAGCGCGACCAGCTGGCGATCGACCCGCGGGTGCTCGACTGGGCCGGCATCGCGGCGTTCAAGCGGGCCTACGGGATCTTCCGCGAGCGGGGCTACCGCGGCCGACTGCTCGTGGCGGCGTTCCGGCACGTCCTTCACTGGACCGAGTTCGTCGGCGGCGACGTCGTGCTCACGATGCCCCACGCCTGGCAGGTCCGCTACAACACCAGCGGGATCGACCCGGTCTCGCGCATCGACGTGCCTGTCGAACCGGCCATCGTCGACGAGCTGTGCCGCCGCATCCCCGACTTCTCGCGCGCGTACGAGCCGGACGGCCTCGCGCCCGCCGAGTTCGACGCGTACGGCGCCACCGCCCGCACCCTTCGCCAGTTCATCGGCGCGTACCACGATCTCACGGCGAAGGTCCGAGACATCGTGCTGCCCAACCCGGACATCGCCGCGGCCTGACCGCGGCGGAGCGCAAGGAGCGACACCATGACCGCGCCCGTACCCGCCGAGCCGGCGACGCCGGCCGCGCTGCCGATCCTGTCGGACCGGACCGACGCTCGCCCCGTCGAGATCCTGCCCGGTCGTGCCCGCTCCGGATGACGTCCCGGCAGCTGCCGGCGTCCCCTCGACACTCCTGGAGGCACCCATGAACCCACTCGACACGTTCCGGCTCGACGGCCGCGTCGCCTTCGTCTCGGGCGGCGGGGGCGCGATCGGCGCCGCCCTCTCCGAGGCGCTGGCGACCGCCGGGGCCAGCGTCGTGGCCGCGGACCTGGACGAGGCACGCGCGAAGGAGACCGCGGATCGGATCTGCGCGGCGGGCGGCCAGGCGATCGGCGTTGGCGCCGACAGCACCCGTGAGGCCGACGCGGAGCGGGCCGTGGCAGCCGGCCGCGAGCGGTTCGGCCGGCTCGACATCCTCATCAACGCCGTCGGCGGGGGTGCCGGCGAGGTGCTCTTCGATGCGCAGGAGTACCCGCGCGACGCGTGGGACTGGATCATGGAGATCAACCTGCGGAGCACGCTGATCGCCACCCAGGCGAGCGTGCGCGAGATGATCCGCGAGGGGCACGGCGGGCGCGTCATCAACATCAGCTCCGTCCGCGCCACGCTCGGCATCAACGCGGGCTACTCGGCGTACGTGGCCGCCAAGGGCGCCGTCTCGTCGCTGACGCGCCAGTGGGCGACGGAGTTCGCGAAGCACGCGATCACGGTCAACGCGATCGCGCCGACGTTCGTCGACACGCCGCAGGTGGCGCGCCTGCTCGCGGATCCCGATTTCAAGTCCGGGCTCGTCAACCGCGTCCCGCTCCGCCGCATCGGCACCACCGACGACCTCGTCGGCCCGGTCATCTTCTTCGCCTCGGATGCGTCGTCATTCGTGACCGGGCAGATCCTTGGGATCGACGGCGGCCTCACCGCGACGCAGTAGCGGAAGCCCGCCCGCGTCCTGCCCGACGGGCGCACCACCGCCCGGCGCGGGTGCGTCGCGCGGCCGGCGCACCAGCCGCGCGACGAGGCAGCCGAGCGGCACGACCATGGCGGACGGCACGACGGCCACACCGAACGACCGCCGCTCGACGAAGGGGCACGATCGATGGAACAGCTCAGCCCGAACGCGTGGACCGAGACCCGCTGGCGCGGGTGCAACCCGAGCTTCGTGACCACCTCCGAAGGCGTGGTGGTCATCGACACGCCACAGCTGCCGACGAAGGCGGTCGAGATGCGGCGCGAGGCCGAGTCGCACGGGCCGATCCGGTACGTGATCAACACCGAGCACCACGTCGACCATATCTTCGGAAACCACTGGTTCAGGGGCGCCGGGACCGTCGTCCACCACCAGGGCGTCCACGACAACTTCATGGTCGTGTTCCCGGAGCTCGACCCGTTCGAGTACGCCATGGAGGCGATCCCGACCGACGACCCCGAGGGGGGCGCGCTGGTGCCGGACCGCGAGACGTACTACGCCGGCCTGAACCGAAACGGGATCGTGTTCAGCGGCGACCTCACGCTGCACGTCGGCGACCACACGTTCCGGCTGCTGTACACGCCCGGGCACACGCCCGGCCAGGTCGCGGTCCACGTGCCGGAGGAGCGCATGGTCTTCACCGGTGACACGGTCTTCTCGGACTGCGCGACGTGGCTCATGTCGTCCGACGTCGACCAGTGGATCGCGTCGCTCGACCGGATCCGCGCGCTCGAGGACATCGACTTCCTCGTGCCCGGCCACGGCCCGGTGACCACGCTCGACTACCTCGCGACCCAGCGCGCGATGCTGCTCGAGTGGAAGGCCGCGGTGGCCGTCGCGGTGGCGAAGGGCTGGGGCCGCGAGGAGACCATGGAACGGGTCAGCTTCGCGAGCCGCTACCCGGTCGACGTCGGGCAGGAGTACATGATGGAGTACATCCAGACGCGGAACGCCGGGGCGCTCTGGGACAGGCTCACGGCGAAGCCGCCGGCCGGCCCGGCGGGCGCCGCGCGCTGAGCGCCGGACGCGGCGAGCTCTGCACGCGCCGCGCGAGCGCGCCGCGCGCGAGCGCGTCGACCCGCGTTCTGCCGGAGGGACGCGGGGACCTCCCGTCCGTCACGCCAGGAGCACGAAAGGACGCCCTCGAACCGTGACGCTCGTCCACGACCTCGATCACCGCCACGACCTGCCGCCGGACGAGCTCACGCGCCTCGTCGGCGGCAAGGCGGCCAACCTCAACGTCATGTCGACCCAGCTCGGGTTGCCGGTGCCGCCCGGCTTCGTCATCGCGACCGCCGCCTGCCGCGCGTACCTCGGCGACGGCTGGCCGAACGGGCTCGACGAGGAGGTCCGGGCCCACCTGCGGGTCGTCGAGCAGCGAGTGGGCAGGCGGTTCGGGGACGCGTCGGATCCGCTGCTCGTCAGCGTCCGTTCGGGCGCGCCCGTGTCGATGCCCGGCATGATGGACACGATCCTCAACCTCGGGCTGTCCGGATCCGCGGTCGCCGGCCTCGCGGCCGTGGCCGGGGACGCGGCGTTCGCGGAGGACTGCCGGCGACGGTTCCGCGAGCAGTACGCGGCGATCGTCGGCATCGACCCGCCGGACGACCCGTGGCTCCAGCTCCGCGGAGCGATCGAGGCCGTGTTCCGGTCGTGGAACGGTGAGCGTGCCCGCGCGTACCGCGAGCGCGAGGCGATCCCGGACGATCTCGGGACGGCCGTGACCGTCCAGGCGATGGTGTTCGGGAACCGCGGCGCGGATTCGGGGACGGGCGTGGCGTTCACGCGGAACCCTGCGACCGGCGAGCCGATGCTCTACGGGGACGTGCTGTTCGACGCACAGGGTGAGGATGTCGTCGCGGGCACCCACCGAACGGAGCCGCTCGCCGTGCTCGACGGGCGGCTGCCGGACGTCGCGCGCGAGTTCCGGGGCCACGCGGACCGGCTGGAACGCCACTACACCGACCTGTGCGACATCGAGTTCACGATCGAGCAGGGCCGGCTCTGGCTGTTGCAGGTGCGCGTCGGCAAGCGCAGCCCGCGGGCCGCGCTGCGGATCGCGCGCGACATGGCGGAGGACCCGTCGTTCCCGCTCACGCGCGCAGAGGCCGTCGGGCGCGTCGCCCGCATCCTGGAGCACCCGCCGCTCGTCGACATCCGGACGGCAGGCGAAGCGGGCCCGCCGATCACCGTGGGCCTTCCGGCGTCGCCCGGCGCGGGGTGCGGCGGGATCGAGACGTCGCCGGAGGCCGCGATCGCCGCCGCCGCGTCCGGCCGTCCGGTCGTGCTCGTCCGATCGGAGACGTCGCCCGACGACGTCCCGGCGATGGCCCGCGCGGCCGCGGTGCTGACGGCCCGTGGCGGGCTCGCGAGCCACGCGGCCGTCGTGGCGAGGGGCTGGGGCATCCCCGCGGTGGTGGGGGCGCGCGGTCTCGAGGTCGGCGAGGACGGGATCGTCGCCGGCGGGCGGAAGCTCGCGTGCGGCGAGATCATCACGATCGACGGGACGAGCGGCGAGGTGTTCGCCGGCGAGGTCACGGGGCGGCGCGAGGTCGCGCCCGAGGCGGCCGAGCTGCTGCGGTGGGCCGCCGAGCTGGGGATCGCGATCGGGGAGGGGGCGGCGACCGGGCAGGCGGCGGTGGAGCCCTCAGCCGCTCCACCCACCCGGTCGCCGGAGCCCGACGCCGGCTCACAGCCGCCCGCCTCAGCCGGCCCGGACGACCTGCTCCGGACGATGCTCGTGAAGGGACCCGCGACGTCCGAGGCGCTTTCGGCCGCGCTCGGCGAGCCAGCCGACCGCGTCTCGGCGATGCTCGCGAACCTGCGCTCAGACGGCCTCGTCGAGACGGGGCCGGCCGGGCCGCGGCTGTCCGCCACGGGCAGGCTTCGTGCGCTCGAGACGTTCGCGGCGGAGACGGGGCGCCTGGGAGGCGAGGCGACCTGCGGCGGGATGCTCGACGAGTTCCTCGCCTTCGACCGGCGGATGAAGGACGCGGTCACGGCGTGGCAGCTGCGGGATGTCGGCGGCGAGCAGGCGTTCAACGACCATTCCGACTCCGCCTACGATGCGGCGGTGCTCGACCGGCTGACCGTCCTGCACGCCGACACGACGGCCTGGCTGGCGTCCCGGACCGCCGGACTGCCGCGCCTCGACAGGTACCGGGCGCGGCTGGCGCGCGCGCTCGACCTTGCGCGCGGCGGCGACCAGCGATACGTCGCGTCGCCGCGCGTGGACAGCTACCACGGCGTCTGGTTCGAGCTGCACGAGGACCTGATCCGGCTCGCGGGCCGGCGCCGGTCCGAGGAAGCAGCGGCGAGCCGGGCGTAGCGCGACCGGCCCGCAGCATGTGCGGCCGACGATGCGCGATCGCCGGTCCGGGAGCGCCGTCGGGTGTGGCGCGGCCGGATGAAGAAGCGCGGCCGAGCCGGGGGCGCCGCCGGGTGTGCCGGCGCGGCAGGCCGGGTCAGTACCCGACCGACGGCATGTACGCGCCGCGCGGCTCCTGGTAGAGCCCCACGGTCAGCATGTTCAGGACGAAGAACACGCGCAGCCCGTGGTGCAGGCACCAGCGGAACAGCTCGGTGTTCGCCAGCGGGACGAGGAAGCCCGGGGTGCCGTAGTCGCGGGCCGCGCCGATCAGCGCGGCGAGATCGTCGCTGGTCTCCGCGACGGAGTGCGTGAAGTACGTGACGCCGGTCGTGTAGGCGGTGATCCGCCCCAGCCGCTCGACGACCATCGCGCCGCCCGACTCGATCGCATCGCTCACCTCGCCCGCCCGGGTGTGCCCGTGCACGCGCAGGCAGAGGTCGTTCATCGCCGGCTCGTCGTCGCACGTCGCCGCCCGCACGTCGTAGCCGGGCAGCGCGACGCCCACGGGCTCGCCGTACATCGCGGCGAACGAGCCCCGCACGTCCATCCCGAGCTTCGCGTACAGGCTCAGCGAACGGTTGTGGTACGCGAGCTGGAGCAGGCGCACGCCGGCCGCCCGGCGCTCGGCCGCCCGATCGAGCATCGCCGCCATCAGCGCGTGGCCGACCTGCCGGTTCTGGGCTCCGGGGTCGACGCTGACCGGCCCGATCGCCGAGATGATCGAGCGTTCGTCCATGAAGCTGCTGCCCACGATCCGGCCGCCGTCCTCCGCCACCACCCCGTGGAACTGCGGATGGTTGATCATCCAGCGGATCGGCTCCGCCGCCGCGGCCACGGTGGGGAAGTCGTGCGGGAAGCCGTGCGCGTCCGCCAGCGTCGCGAACGCGTCGTAGCAGATCCTGCCGGCCTCCTCCCAGTCGGCGTCGACGGCCTCGCGGATCGTGACGGTCATCTGGTCGGCTCCTCCTGCCCCCCGTTTCCCCGTTTCCGCCCCGTGCCCCGGCCCGCCCCGGGCGTCGCCCTCGAGCGGACGCGGCTGCCCGCTGTCAGGATTCCGACGTCACCCTCGTGTAGGCGGCGGCCACGATCACGATGATCGAGCCGAAGACGACCTGGTTCGTCGGCTCCGGCATCCCGAGGACCGTGATCAGCGCCGAGAGGACCGTGAGGATCAGCGCGCCGACCATCGTGCCGCCGAAGCCGCCCCGGCCGCCGAAGATCGAGGTCCCGCCGATGACCGCGGCCGCCACGGACGGCAGGAGCGAGGTGTCCACGAGCGTGACGCTGGCCGTGTTCGTGAGCCCCGAGATCAGCAATCCGGCGATGGCGGCCATGAGTGCCGAGATGACGTACAGCACGACGAGGACCTGCCAGGAGCGGACACCGGACAGTCGTGCGGCGACGGGGTTGTCGCCGATCGCGAACAGCAGGCGACCGTATCCCGTGCGCCGCAGCCCGAGCATGATGGCCGCCGCGAGCGGGACGAAGACCACCAGGCTGTACGGCACGACGTCGCCGACGATGCCGCTGCCCATGGTGCGGAGCACCGGCGGGACTCCGGCGCCCGTCTGGACCGTCTGCAATTGCCAGACGTTCGCGAGGCCATCCACGACGAAGCTCATGCCGAGGGTCGTGATCAGCGGGTGGACCCTGAAGACGCCCACGCCGACGCCGTTGACCAGGCCGACCAACGCGGCCGCGACGAGCACGACGACGATTCCCTGCGCGACGCCTCCCGGGCTGTTGACCAGAGTTGCCGTCACGAAGCCCGCCATCGACGCGACCGAGGCGACCGAAAGGTCGATCCCGCCGGTCAGCATCGTGAGGGTCTGGCAACCGGCGAGGATTGCGAGAGGAATGGAGGCGCGGACGATCACGCCCGCCCATTCCGGCGTGACGATCCCGAAATCCGCCGCCTCGATGGCCAGCACGAGGAGGGCGAGCAGGCCGATCAACGGGATGATCGGCCGGTCCCGCAGCGTTGTGCGCCATGCCGCGGCCGCGTGTCCGCGACCGCTTGCCGCCACGACCGCCATCAGCCTGCCCTCCGGCTCTCGAGAAGGCTGCCGAGGATCAGCACGCCGACGAGGATGACGCCCTGCACGACCAGGGCGTAGTTGGGGTCGATCCCAAGGAACGTCGTGTCGTTCTGGATGAGCTGCAGGACGATGACCGCGACGAGCGGGCCGAAGACGCCGCCGCGGCCCCCTGCCAGGCTGACGCCTCCGAGCACGACGGCCGCGACGCTCTGCAGCGTGTACGGCCCGGGAACCGGCGTCCCGATGCCGGTGCTTGCGGTGAGCGACAGACCGGCCAGGCCGCCGAAGAGACCGGCGATGGCGTACGCGATCACTTTCGTGCGGCCGATCGCGACCCCGCTCCGGAAGGCGGCCAGCTGGTCGCTGCCCACGGCGTAGAGCGAGACCCCGAGTCGTGACCTGGAAAGGGGGATCCAGATGGCGGCGACGATCACCACGAGCACGATGGCCGCCTTGGGCAGCCAGTCGCTCAGGAATGCCCCCGTCGTCAGGCTCATCAGCCAGGGCGCCGCCGCTCCTCCGGGAGCGGCCGTGACGAGCAGAGCCAGGCCAGCCCACACGAACGACGTGGCCAGGGTGACGATGATATCGGGGACGCGCGTGGCCACGACGAGCGCGCCGTTGAGGGCGCCGAGGGCGATCCCCAGGAGCAGCACGCCGGCAACGACCGCGACGCCGAAGGTGCCGCTCTGGCCCTCCATCTGGGTCGCCGCGACGACGCTGGTCAGCGCCATCATCGACCCGATCGACAGGTCGATTCCGCCGGCGATCACGACGATCGCCTGCGCGACCGCGGCGAACGCCAGGGGCATGATCGAGATCCCGAGACCCTGGATCCCGAAGGCGCCGTAGTTCGGCTGGATGAGCTTGGTGAAGCCGAGCAGGAGTGCGAGCAGGACCATGAGCCCGATCGTCCAGGAGTCGCGACGAGCCCACTCGGCAAGGTCGGGATTGTGCCGTCGGGTCGTGACGGCCAGCGCGGTCATGCGGGAACCTCCGGCTCGTGAGTCGCGGCGGCCGGTTCTTCGCCGCCGGTCGCTTCGACGGCAGTCGCGGCCAGCTCCTGCGGCAGCGCCGCCCCGGACTGGAGGTGGTAGGCAGCGTGCAGGAGGGTCGCTTCATCCGCGTCGGCGCGATCGATCTCGGCCACGACCTGCCCGCCGAAGATCACGATCGCACGGTCGCAGACGAGCTGGACCTCCTTGAGTTCGGACGTGTACAGGAGAACCGCGGCGCCGGCCTCCGCCAGCTCGCGGAGCAGCACGTAGATCTGCTGCTTCGTCCGGATGTCGATGCCGCGCGTCGGGTCGAAGCAGAGCATGGTGTGGACGCCACCCGCGACCCAGCGTGCGATCGTCACCTTCTGCTGGTTGCCGCCCGACAGCCGGCGGACCTCGTTGCCCGCCCGGGCGTCGATCTGCAGGCGCGAGACGGCTTCGTCCACCGTGCGGCCTTCACGATGCAGGTCGATCAGTCCCCACCTGCCGATGCGCGCGATGAACGGGAGGGCGATGTTCTCCCGCACGGAGCGCTGCATGAGGAGCGCCTCGGCGCGGTCGGCGGCGACGTAGACGAGTCCGGCCCGGATGGCATCTGCCGGATGCCGGAAGGAGACGCTCGTGCCGTCGACGACGATCTGGCCGCTGCTCGGGCGCCTCGCCCCGGAGAGGATCTGGAAGAGCTCGTCCTGGCCCTGCCCCTCGAGCGCCACCACCCCCAGGACCTCACCGGGATGGACGTCGAACGAGACGTCGTGCAGCCTGGTGCCCTGGCTCAGGCCCTGCACCGACATCCTGGGCGGGAGCGTCTCGTCGCGCGCGGCGGCGTGCTCCGCCTGCGGGATGACCTGCTCGACGATCTGGCCGAGCATGAGGTCGACGATCCGCTCCTCGGATCCCGCGGTCACGTCGACCACGCCGACGGTCTCGCCTTCGCGCAGGACGGTCGCGCGATCGCAGACCGAGCCGATCTCGCTCATCCGGTGCGAGATGAACACGACGGAGCGGTCGCCGCCCCGCATGCCGCCGATCACCTCGAGCACGCGCTCGGTCAGGTTCGCGGGGAGCGCGGCCGTCATCTCGTCGAGCATCAGGACGTCCGGCTCGATCGCGAGCGCCCGGGCGAGGTCGATGATCCGGAGCGAGGCGAGCGGCAGGCGCCGCGCCAGGCTCGACAGATCGAGGTCCGCGAGGCCGAACTCCGCGAGCCAGTGCCGGAACGGCTCGAGCCGGGTCTCGGTCAGGCGGAGGTTCGCGCGGATGTCGAGGTCGGGGATGATCGCGGGGTCCTGGTACACGGACACCAGGCCGCCGTGTCGCGCCTCGGCCGGCGAGTGGACGGTTCGCTGGCGCCCGCGCACGGCGATGCTGCCGCCATCGGGCCGGACGGCCCCCGTCAGGATCTTGACGAGCGTGCTCTTGCCGGCGCCGTTGGCCCCCATGAGGGCGTGCACCTCGCCCGGGCGTACGGCCAGCGAAGCGGACTTCAGCGCCACCACGGCGCCGTACGTCTTCGAGATTCCGGTCGCCTCGAGCACGAGGCCGGTGGTGGCGATCGTCATGGCTCCCATTCGAGAATCCGTGCGGATACGAGGGATGCCGGCCTGGGCCGGCATCCCTCGGAGTCGTCACCCGGGGTCCGGTCAGCCGCCGCTGCAGGTGGCAGGCACCGTGTTCGGATCGTACGTTGTCCAGCCCGGGATAGAAAGGCTGAGTGGCCACAGTGCGTTCAGGCCGGGCACCGAGACCCACTTCTGCAGGTCGGCACGGCCCTGCGCGGTCGTGTTGTCGAGGATCTGGGGGGTCAGGAGAACCGTGTTGGGGTGACCCGCATTCGGGTCGGCCTGCACGGGCTGATGGTTGAGGAGCTTCAGCGCCAGCGTGATGCCCGCGCCGCCGACGGCCGCCGTGTTGCTCACGGCTGCCCCCGTGAGGCCCGGGAAGTCCTTGGTGTCGAGGAGCTGGTTGACGAACCCGCCGATGTCGGCGTCTGCGATCGGCACGTACTTCTTGCCGGCCGCCTTGATCGCGTCGACGATCTGCTTGCCCATGCCGGACGCCCAGATGCCGTTGATCTTGTCGTACTGGCCGCTCTGGATGAAGTCGTTGGTGATCCGGGTGGTGGTGGCCGGATCCCAGCCCGTGAAGACGCCCTGGTCGTTCGGGACGACCTTGATGCCCGGGTACTGCTTGAGGACGGTCTGGAAGCCCTCGTTACGGTCGTCG
The DNA here is from genome assembly GCA_021785175.1 of Chloroflexota bacterium. Classification (GTDB taxonomy): domain Bacteria; phylum Chloroflexota; class Limnocylindria; order Limnocylindrales; family CSP1-4; genus JAJYNJ01. The sequence continues at coordinate 21,520 of JAJYGH010000013.1, forward strand.
TCCGCCGGGTTACCGGCGAGGCCGCGGGTGTACCAGACGGTGCCCTTGCCGCCGAGCTGTTCGAACAGCCACTTCGCGCCGAGCTCCGCGTACATCACCTGGTTGTTGTACAGGTTCCAGGTGTTCGGATCGGTCACATAGGAGTCGACGGAGACGGTGACGATGCCGGCCGAGTGCGCTTCCGCGAGGGCCGGGTTGAGGGCGCTCGGGTCGTTCGGGTTGAAGACGATCGCGTTGACGCCCTTGGCGATGAGGCTGCGGATGTCGGATGCCTGGCCCGCGGCGTCAGTGTTGCGGTGGATGACGGTGAGGGCGGACGGAGAGCCGCCGTACGCCTTCCACTGGGCCTTCGCGGTGCAGACCTGCTCCTCCCGGAACCCGTTGCCGACACCGGCCGCGTTCGAGTAGCCGATCTTGTAGCTACCGGCCGAGAGGGCGGCAGCGCTGGCGGCACCGGTCGAGGCGGCGGCGGTCGCCGCGGCAGAAGCCGGCGCAACCGACGGGGCCGCCTGCGACGCAGCCGCCGCCGACGCCTGAGCCGCCGCCGTCGGGGCCGTCGAGGCGCCGGCGGAGGAGCACGCTCCGATGATGGAGGTGACCGCGAGGATCGCGGCCAACCTTCTTGCCACTTGGTCTCGTTTCATGAACCGGAACCATCCTCCATTGACTGCGATCTCCCCGCTGGGAACGGTCGGCCAAGGATCGCCGCCTGCTGTTCGGTCAATCGCCTGTGAGCCACCTCCTGTCCGGGACGACCGGCCGATGCGCGCACGTTCCCCATCCCAGTCTCGCGGTCGGCGCCGGCCGCCAGCAATGGCAATTGCGGCTGAGAAACTGACAGGAGCGGCGGCCGGCTGCGCGGCCCGGTCGGGACGACCGGGCGGGCGTCGCGCCGGAGCGATCCGGGCAGACGCGGGCCGCGTTTCCCGCGATCAATGGCCGCCCTCCCGGCCGCCGCCGGCGGCGGGCGCCACCTCGAGCCCGGCCTTGCGCGCCCGGAAGTCGTCCAGCATGGGCTTCGTCTGCGTGGCGCCGACGCGGCTGACACCGAGATCGAGGACGGCCAGCAGCGCGTCGAGCGTGCGGACGCCGCCCGCGGCCTTGACACGGATGTGCGGCGAGACGGATCGGCGCATGAGCGCCAGGTCCGCGTGCGTCGCCCCCCCTGGTGCGAACCCCGTCGACGTCTTCACGAAGTCCGCCCCGGCCGTCTCCGACAGGTGACACGCGCGGACCTTCTCGTCGTCGGTGAGGTAGGCGTTCTCGAAGATCACCTTCACGAGCGCGCCGGCGTCGTGGGCGACGCGCACGACCGCCTCGATGTCGGCCTGCACGTCGGCGTCCCGCCCGGACTTGAGCGCGGCGATCTGGAGCACCATGTCGAGCTCGACCGCTCCGTCCCGCAGGGCGCGCTCCGCCTCGAACACCTTGGTCCCGGTGAGGTGGTTGCCGTGCGGAAAGCCGATCGTGGCGCCGACTGCCACGTCCGTGCCGGCGAGGATCGCCGCGGCCCGCCGGATGTCCGCCGGCCGGCAGCAGACCGAGGCCACGTCGTACTCCGCGGCCAGCCGGCACCCCGCCTCGACGAACGCATCGTCGAGCTCGGGCTTCAGCAGGGAGTGGTCGATCGTCTTCGCGACGTCGCGGTAGGAGAGCTGGTCGATCGTCAGTGTCATCGCATCCTCACGCCATTCGCCGCGCGGCCTCACACGACCCACGGTCGCAGCACGTCGCGCGCCAGCAGGAACCCGCGCTTCACGAGCTCGTCGGACCCCTCGAACGCGCGGTCCTCGTGCTCGACACAGATCACGCCGTCGTAGCCGACCCGGTAGAGGGCGGAGAAGAGACGTGCCCAGGGGACGTCGCCGAGGCCGGGCAGGCGCGGGACCTGCCAGCCCATGCCGAGCGAGAGAATGCCGTGCTCGTACAGCCCCTCGCGGTCGATCTGCAGGTCCTTGGCGTGGACGTGCCAGATCCGCGGGCCGAACTCCCGAACGACCCGCTCGATGTCGATCATCTGCCAGACGAGGTGCGACGGATCGAGGTTCAGTCCGACCGTCTCGCCGAACGCCTCGAACATGCGGCGCCAGATGCGCGGCGAGTACGCGAGGTTGTGCCCGCTCGGCCACTCGTCGTAGCTGAAGATCATCGGGCAGTTCTCGATCGCGATCCGCACCCCCCGGTCCTGCGCCCGCCGGACGATGTCCGGCCAGACCGTCAGCGCCGTCTCCCAGTTCTGGTCCTGCGTCTTCGACGCGTCCGCGCCGATGAACGTGTTGACGACCGGCACGCCCATGAGGCCGGCGGCATCGATCACCTTGCCCAGGTGGTCGACGACGACGGCCCGGTGGCCGACGTCCGGGTGCAGCGGGTTCGGGTAGTAGCCGAGCCCGCTGATCGAGATGCCCTTCGAGGCGAGCTCGTCGACGATCTCTCGCGCACGCTCCGGCGACAGCCCGGCCACGTCGATGTGGGACGTTCCGGCGTAGCGTCGCTGCGCGCCTTCGCTCGCCGGCCAGCAGGCGACCTCGAGCGCCTCGAAGCCGTTCGTCGCGGCCCAGCCGGCCACCTCCACGAGCGGCGTCTGCGGGAACGGCGCGGTGAGCAGGCCGAGTTTCACGCGTGTCCTCCCAATGCGGCGGCCGTCTCCGCCTCGCGAGCGAGCTCGGCGGCGGGTCCCGCGCGCCGGACCTCCACCCAGCGCCCCGTGCGGGCGCTCTCCGCGATCGCGTCGCCCACGAGCATCTCGTCGTGTCCGTCGGCGAACGTCGCGTACGCAGGTCGCTCGGACGGCCGCCCCGCAGCGACGTCGGCATAGATCGCCGCGAAGTGGGCCCGGAACGTCTCGCCGAAGCCCTCGACGTGGCCGCCCGGGAGCCGCGCCGCCGCCCGACCGGCCGCGTTCATCAGGGCCGGGTTGCGCAGCAGCAGCTCGTTCGGGCGCTCGCGGTGCCCGATCCACAGCTCGTCGGGCTGTTCCGAGTTCCAGGCCGCCGCGGCCAGCGATCCATCGATCTCGTAGCGCAGGGAGTTCTTCCGCCCGTGGCTGATCTGGGAGATCGCGACCACGCCCCGTGCCCCGTTCTCGAAGCGCAGCAGGATCGTGGCCGCGTCCTCGGTGCTGATCTCGCGCGCGACGGTCTCGCTCGCACGCTCGCTGGAGAACGTCAGCACCGGTCCGCGCGGTTCCCGGCGGACGGGGATGAACGTCGCGAGGTCGGCCATGACCGACACGATGCGTTGCCCGGAAAGGAACGTGGCGAGGTCGAGGAAGTGCGATCCGATGTCGCCGACGGCGCGCAGCGCCCCCCCACGTGCCGGCTCGAGGCGCCAGTTCCAGTCCGTCTCGAGCGCCAGCCAGTCCTGCAGGTAGTGACCGCTCACCAGGCGCACCTCGCCCAGGGCGCCGGCCTCGGCCTCGGCCGCGAGGTGCTGGTTGAGCGGGTAGAACCGGATGTTGAAGTTGACGGCGTTGACGAGCCCGGTCGATGCGGCGAGCGCGACGAGCTCGGCCGACTCGCCGGACGTCATCGCGAGCGGCTTCTCGCACACCACGTGCCGGCCGCTGGCGAGGATCTCACGCACCTGCGCGTGGTGCAGGTGGTTCGGTGACGTGACGTGGACGACCTGGACGGCATCGTCCGACAGCAGCGCTGTGAGCGACGCGTACGCGCGCGGCAGGCCCAGCTCGGTCGCGCGCGCGGCACCGTGCTCCGGCGTGTCCTCGAGGATGCCCAGCACGTCGACCCCGAGCCGGCGCAGGGCCTCGACGTGCACGCTCCCGATGAACCCGGTCCCGATGACCGCGGTGCCGATGTCGCTGGCGGCCGCCATCGTTCCGCGCCTCCTCCCCCGCTGCGCGGCCCCGCCGTCGGGCCGCCGGCGTCACCGCCGAACCGTCTCGAACCCACGCGCGTCGAGCCCGCGTGCGAACGCCGTCTTCCCCATCGGGCCGGCGCCGCTTCGTCTGATCGGGATACTACTTCAGCCTGTCAAGTGCAAAAGGGTTGTCACTCCGGGCAGATGCCGTATGATCGCCGGGTGACATTCCCGCCGCCCGCTCGCCCAGGCCAGCGGCCCGACGACCGCGCGTCTGCCCGCCCCCACGGTGGCGTCGACGAGTCGCTCGACACTCTGCTGCCCGTCCTCGACGAGGTCCGGCTGCGCGGCGCGCGCTCGCGCAGCGAGGTGATGGCGGTCACGGGCCTCGGGCGCAACGTCGTGTCGGAGCGGGTCACGCAGCTGCTCGAGCGCGGGCTGCTCGTGGAGGGGCCGCTGCGGCCGAGCACGGGCGGGCGGCCACCGAGGAGCCTGACGTTCAACGAGGACGCCGGGCACCTCCTCGTCGCCGACCTCGGCGCGAGCAGCGTCGACGTCGCCGTCACGTCGCTCGCGGGGCGCCTCATCCGGCACCGGGCGGCCGTCGCCCGTATCGACGCCGGCCCCGAACTGGTGCTCGAACAGGTCGACGGCCTGTTCGACGACATCCTCGCAGCCGGCGGGACGCCGCCGGGACGGCTGTGGGGGATCGGGATCGGCGTGCCGGGGCCGGTCGAGTTCCGGACGGGACGTCCCGTCTCACCGCCGATCATGCCGGGCTGGGACGGATACCCGGTCCGCGAGCACTTCAGCGGGCGGCATGACGTGCCGGTCTGGGTCGACAACGACGTGAACATCATGGCGCTCGGCGAGATGCGCGCGGGCATCGCGGGCGGGCACGCGAACGTCGTCGTGATCAAGATCGGCACCGGGATCGGCGCAGGCATCATCTCGGAGGGCCGGCTGCACCGCGGCGCGCAGGGCAGCGCGGGCGACGTCGGCCACATCCAGGTGTCCGACGATCCCAGCGTGGTGTGCCGGTGCGGGAACCGCGGCTGTCTCGAGGCGCTCGCGGGAGGCGCCGCGATCGCGCGGGCCGGCGAAGTCGCGGGCCGCAACGGAAGCAGCAGCCGGCTGGCGGCGCTCGTCGCGGGCGGGCGGGAGATCACCGCCAAGGACGTCGCGCGCGAGGCGGTGCACGGGGACCCTGTCGCGGTCGACATCCTCCAGTCCGCCGGACGGCACGTTGGGGCGATGCTTGCGAGCATCGTGAACTTCTTCAACCCCTCGCTGATCGTCCTCGGCGGCGGTGTGTCGAGGAGCGGCGACCAGTTGCTCGCCGCGATCCGCGAGACGGTCTACGGGCGTTCGCTCCCGCTCGCCACGCGCGATCTCGTGATCCAGCGCTCGTCGCTCGGGGACCGCGCCGGCGTCATCGGCGCGTCGGCGATGGTCGTCGACCAGCTCTTCTCCCGTGAGGTGCTCCCGCGGTGGTTCGATCGGGGGACCCCGGCGGGCCTGCGCGAAGCGGTCGAGCCCGCGGCCTGAGACCTGGCGGAGACGGGCGGAGACGGGGCCCAGGGCGCGTCCTAGACCGGCGCCTGATCCTCGTGTTCGCCGATCAGGAGCCGCCGGACGTCGTCCTGGCAATCCATCCGGCTCAGCGCAACGAGCTTGTCCCCGGCCTCGATCGTCGTGTCGGGCCGGACCGCCTGGGCCACGTCGCCGCGGATGACCACGAACAGCATGCAGCCCTCGGGAAGCGGCAGGTCGCGCGCCGCGCGACCGGCGGCCGGCGAGCCGGGCTCGATCTGCGCCTCGACGAGCTCGAGCTCGCCCGTCGACAGCTGGGCGAGGTGCAGCAGGTCGTGGACCGGGATGTCCTGCTCGATCGCGCCGAGCGCCATCCGCGTGGGGTTGATGACCTCGTCGACGCCGAGCTTCCGGAACAGCGCCTCGTTCCGGGGGCTGTTCACGCGGGCGATCGTGCGCGGCACGTCGAAGTGGTGCTTGGCCATCTGGCACACGACCAGGTTGTCCTCGTCGTCGCCCGTGACCGCGGCCACGATCGATGCACGGTTTGCGCCCGCCTCGGCAAGGTGCTTGCCCTCGCAGCCGTCGCGGTTCAGCACGACGCTGCCGATCTCGTGCGCAATCTCCGCCGCGCGCCGCGGGTCCTTCTCGAGCAGCACGACCTCGTGGCCCGAGGCGAGCAGCTCGCGCGTCAGGTAGTACCCGACCTTGCCACCGCCGACGACGACGATGAACATCAGCGTGCCTCCACCGGCTCGGCCGTCAGAACCCCGGCATCCGGGTCGCCCGGCAGGCCCAGCGCGCGCGAGAGCACGTCGACCATCATCGACGTGCGGCACACCACGGCGAGGCCCATCGTGCGGTAGGCGGCCGCCCGGACCGGGTCGTTGATCTTCGCGACGACGTGCGGAATGCGCAGCGTGTCGCGGGCGACCTGCGCCGCGAGCGCGTTGCGGTTGTCGCCCTCGGTGAGCGCGAAGAACCAGTCGGCCGTTTCCGCCCCCGCCCGATGCAGCACGTCCTCGTCCGTCCCGTCGCCGCGGACCGCCTGCCCGCGGAAATCCCCGTTGAGACGGTTGAATGCCCGGGACGTGACGTCGATGATCGTGACGTCGTGTCCGGCCCGGGACAGTGCGTCGGCGAGGCCCGCCCCGACTCGACCGCACCCCACGATGATCGCGCGCACCGATCGCTCCTTCAGTCGCGGCCGACGGCATGCCGCTCGCCGCCGCCTGCAGTGTCCCCGGGAATGGCGCTCCGCACGACGAGCACGGCCATCGGCGCGTTCTGCAGCACGTACGGGACCACGCTGCCCATCGCGAACTCGCCGCCGAACTTCGTCCGGTACGGCAGCCCCGTGACGACCAGGTCGGCGCCGATCGCCGCCGCCTCGTCCACGATCGCCGCACCCACGTCGCGCGCCTGGAGCAGGGTCGTCTTGAGCGACACTCCCGTCCGCTCGGCCTGCGCCTCGGCGCGATCGAGCACCTCGGATGCGCGCTGCTGACTCCCCGGGACGACGTCGCCCAGGTCGTGGGTCCAGTCGACCTCGATCACGTGGACTGCGACGACTTCGGTCTTGGCGCGTCCCGCAAACTTCGCCGCGGCCCCGACCACGAGCGCGTCCGTGGGCCCCCCGTTCAGCGCGAGCACGACGCGCGCGAAATGCCCCTGTCCGCTGCTCTCTCCCATCGGGGCACAGCGTATCACCGCCGATCGGGCCCGAGCGGCGCCGCGTGGCCGCGTGCCCGAGCACCGGAGCCCGCACACCATGCCGCCCGGGACCGCTCGCGGCGACGGCGCGCGGGGCGCCGCCGTCAGTGCGTCAGCGCGTGTTCCTTCCGGTACGGCACGAGCGCGACCACCGTGTTCGGCCGGCCGATCAGGACCTGGCGGAGGCGGGCCGCCGTGCGATTGTGCAGGACGCGCTCCCACCAGTGGCGGACGACGAACTCCGGCACGACGACGATCGTGATCGCGTCCGGGTCGGGTTCCATGACGTCGAGGTACGTGACGAGCGGGCCGATCAGCTGGCGGTACGGCGATTCGACGATGACGAGCGGGATGCCGGGCAGCTGTCGGGAGAACCGCTCCCGAAGCCGCTCGCCTTCCTCGATGTCGTCCGTCACGTAGATGGCGCGAACGTCGGGCGAGAGCGTCCGACCGAAGGCGATCGCCCGGACGACGGCCCGGGTCATCCCGGGCACGGGCACGACGACACGCTGACGCCGATGCGGTTGTCCGAACACCAGGTCGTCGCGGACCTTCAGTTCCTCGGCCTCGCGGGCGTACTCGCGATGGATGAACAGCATCGTCGCGACGATGATGGGCACGAGCACGACGACCATCCACGCGCCGGCCGTGAACTTCACGCTCGCGACGACGACGGCGACGACGCCGGTGAGGACCGCGCCGATGCCGTTCGTGACCAGCCGTGTCGGCCACCCGCGTCCCCTGGCGTTCCACCAGTGCCGGACCATGCCGGTCTGCGAGATCGTGAAGCTCACGAACACGCCCACCGAGTACAGCGGGATCAGCGCGGCGGTGTCGGCGTCGAAGGCGACGAGCAGGACGCAGGCCATCACCGCGAGCACGACGATCCCGGTCGAGAACGCAAGCCGGTCGCCGCGGAACGCGAACGCCCGCGGGAAATAGTCGTCCTGGGCGAGGATCGCGGCGAGCCGCGGGAACGCGTTGAAGCTCGTGTTCGAGGCAAGGATCAGGATCAGGGCCGCGGAGGCCTGGAACACGTAGAACATCGGTCCTGTGCCGACGGACGCGCGCGCGACCAGGGCCGGGACGGACTCCGTCCCGCCCGGGAGGATCCCGTACGACACGGCCACGGCGGTCACGCCGACGAAGATGATCGCGAGCAGGGCCGCCATCATGAGCAGCGTGCGGGCGGCGTTCCGGGGTTCCGGCGGCTGGAAGGCCGGGACGCCGTTGGCGATCGCCTCGGTGCCGGTCAGCGCCACCGAACCACCCGCGAACGCCCGGAGCACGAGCAGGATCGTCAGCGCCTCGAAACCGCCGGACGGGGTCGGCACGTTGGCGGCGTGGTAGCCGGTGGCCGCGACGTCGTGGAACACGAACGCCTTGAGCAGTCCCGACGCGACGACGAACAGGGCGGAGCCGATGTAGATGTACGTGGGCAGGGCGAAGATGTTGCCCGACTCGCGCAGCCCGCGCATGTTCCCGAGCAGGATCAGGGCGACGGCGAGCACCGAGACCTCGACGCGGAGCGGATAGAGCGGCGGGAACGCGGAGTAGATCTGCTCGATCGCGGACGAGGTCGACACCGCGACGGTCATCACGTAGTCGATGAGCAGCGCCGCCGCTGCGATCAGCGCGAAGATCTTGGGCAGGTTCGCGCTGCCGACCGCGTACGCCCCGCCGCCTGAGGGGTAGGCGTAGCCGATCTGGCGGTAGCTGATGGCGACCACGGCGAGCAGCGCCGAGATCGCGATCGCGATCGGCAGCGTCAGCGACAGCGCCGCGGCGCCCGCCAGCACCAGGATGTTGAGGATCTCCTCTGAGGCGTACGCGCTCGACGAGATCGCGTCCGAGCTCATGATCGCGAGCGCCTTCTTCTTCGAGAGGCGTTCCTCGGACTCCTGCTCGGTCGCCAGCGGTGCGCCGATGAGGACCCGGCGGACGCGCCCGTACGCGCGCCCGACCTGCGTGGTCGGTGCGCTCGCCTTGGGCTTCGCGCGGATGATGCCGGGGCCGGCGTAGCGGAAGTACTCCGCCTGCGGCCGGGCCACGCGCACCCGCTGATCGCCCAGCTTTCGCCCGCGCAGCGGCGCGGCGCGCTTCGGCTCGGTCTGGTGCTGCTCGTCCAGGGTGGGGTTTCCTCCTAGAAGCCCTGCTCGAGCCGGTCGATGAGCCGCTGCGGGAGGCCCGCGGCGCGCATGGCCTGCTGCGTCACGCTGATCTGGTACGGCACGCGCCGCCACGTGACGGTCCGGGCGTCCGTGTCGAGCAGTGCCGCGGCCGCCCGCGGGTCGCCGTCCCGGGGCTGTCCGACGCCCCCCGGGTTCAGGATCGCGCGACGACCGTCGAGTTCGAGGACCGTCCCGTCCCGCGGCACGATCGCCTCGATCCGCCCGTCGGTCTCGCGGAACGCGACCGGCACGTGCGTGTGCCCGACGAGGCAGTACGGGCTCGTGAACGCGTCGACGTTGGCGCGCGCGAGCGAGGTCGAGAAGAGGTACTCCCACAGCGGATCGCGCGGCGAACCGTGCGCGAACGTGAAGTCCCCCTCGACGCGGGACCTCGGGTTGGACGCCAGCCACTCGACCGCGGCCGGCGTGAGCTGCCCCGTCGTCCACTCCACGGCCGTGCGGGCGGCGTCATTGAACCACTCCGTCGAGATCTCTCCGAGGGCCGCGGCGTCGTGGTTCCCGCGCACGCCCACCGCACCGGCCGACTGGAGCCGGCGGATGACGGCGACCGGCTCGGGCCCGTAGCCGACGACGTCGCCGAGCTGCCAGACGGCGTCGAACGGCTCGAGAGCCGACAGGACGGCATCGAGCGCGGCCAGGTTCCCGTGGACGTCGGAGATCAGCGCAATGCGCACCCGGTCAGGGTAGCAAACGGCGCCGCCGCGGAGGCCGGCGCGGCCAGCGTTCGGGCGTTGGTCGCCGCTTCGTCACCACGACGAGTCGGTGGTCGGCCAGCCCCTCCAGCGTCACTGCCTGGATCTCCGGTTCCGGGTCCGCGCCCATCTCATCGAGGAGTGGACGTGCGGCGTCGAGTTCGGCGGTGAAGGCGCCGTCGCCCGCGTCGCGCTTCCAGGCGACGAAGCACCCCCCGGGCCGGACGAGCGGCAGCGCGAGCTCGAGCAGCCACGGCAGCCCGGAGACGGCGCGGGCGGTGACGATGTCCCATCGGTCCCGCTGCCCCGCCCGTCGGGCCAGCTCCTCGCCGCGCGCCGTCACCACGTGCATGCGGACCGGCTCCTCGTCGCGCTGGCGGAACGCGGCGGTCGTCGCGGCGGCGGCCACGTCGAGGAAGGCCGTCTTCCGCGCGACCGAGTCGACGAGGGTTGCCGTCGAGGCGGGGATCGCGACCGAGACGGGGATCCCGGGGAACCCCGCCCCGCTCCCGAGGTCGAGCACGCCGGTGGGCCGGCGGCGCCGCGAAGCGAGCCGGTCGAGCAGGAGTGGAACCGCGGCGAGGCTGTCGGCGACGTGCTCGCGGGCGATCGCGGCCGGCTCGCGGATGGCCGTCAGGTTCACGTGCGGGCTCCACGCGAGCAGCAGCCGGGCGTGCGCGTCGATCGCGGCGCGCATGCCGGGAGTCAGGTCGAGGTCGAGGGTCGCGAGCGCGCGATCGAGGACGGCATCGAACTCCGCTCCGGGTGCCGGGAGCGTCGACGCGTCGCGCGGGAGCGGCACGCGGACGGACTGGCCGGGCCCGGCGGGTGGGGTCGGCTCCCCCGGTGGAAACGGGGCCAGCCCCGGCCCATGGTGGTCGCTGTCCGAGTCCACAGGCGGGAGGGCTCCCGCCGTCGCGAGGCCGTCCGTCGCGGGCGGCAAGCTCGCAGCCGCGAGCCCGCCGTCCGCAGGCGACCGGTCGTGGGCGGCGCGGAGCGGCCGGCTCGCGGGGCACCGCGAAGCCGGAAGGGAGCGCGCGATGTCCGGCTGCGGCCCTCTCCGTGGCTCGCTTCGGACTCCAGTCGGCTCGACCTTCCGGCGTCGCGAATTCGAGGGCACCTTCCGCCTTTCAGTCTTCCGCCGCCAGTCAGGACCTCCGGCCGGTTTCCCGGCCCCCTCGCGGGCGGCGTTACCGTACTCGGCCTGCGGTGCACGGGGAATCTCGCGCCGGACGGCCGGCGATATCAAGCGGCTTATCCACCAATCGGCGTACGCCCCGGGGCGGAGTGTGGAAAACCGCTGGGACGCGCGAGAACGAGGCCTGCGCGAGGGCCGTGCCCATGGCCGCGCCGGTACTCCCTGCCCGTGCTCGTACGAGCGTGGCGAGCGCACCGCGGCCGCCGCCTACGAGGGCCCGGCTCCGGCTTCCTCCGGGCGGAGCGCGCGTTCGAGCGCCGCCAGCACCGTCGCGCGGTCGGTCGCCTCGGTGGCGGGAAGAGCCACCACGAACAGCGAGCCGGGTCCCGGCGTAGACGAGATGCCGACGTCCCCGCCCATGCGGCGCGCCAGGTCGCGCGCGATCGGCAGCCCCAGCCCCGTCCCAGCCACGCGCTCGGCCCCGGCCGCCCGGTGGAACGGCTCGAAGATCCGCTCGCGCTCCTCCGGCGCGACCCCGGGTCCGTCGTCGCGGATCGCGTAGAGGGCGACTCCGCCGTCGAACCGCAGCGAGATCGCGATCCGTCCGCCCACGTGCGAGAACTTCACGGCGTTGGCGAGCAGGTTGACGAGCACCTGCTGCACGCGGCGCCGGTCCGCATAGACGGTCCGCAGCCGGCCGCCGAGCGCGGGCTGGAGGACGATCCCGCGCTGGAGCGCGAGCGGCGCGACATCGTGCATCGCGGTCTGCGCCGCCTCCGCCGCCGAGAAGCGCGCCAGCTCGAGATGCAGCTGACCGGCCCCGAGCCGGCTGAGCTCGAGCAGGTCGGCGACGAGCGTCGACATGCCCGCCACGAGATCCCTCGACCGGGACAGGAACTGCCCGTCGGAGTCCGCGGTGAGCAGGTCGAGGTAGCCGGTCAGGGCCGCGAGCGGTGTCCGGAGCTCGTGGGCGACGACACTCACGAACGTGCGCTGCTCCTCGTCGGCACGCCGGAGCATCGCCAGCTCGCGCTCCGTCCCGATTTCCCGAACCAGGCGCCCGCCCAGCCCGGCCGCAGCGCGGGACACGGACACGGGGAAGCGTCGTTCGAGGTCTCCGGCGGCGCGCAGCGTCCGAAACCGCAGCCCGATCATCGCTCGTCCGGGACCTTCGACGGTGCGTGTGCGGCCGTCCTCGTCTCCGGCCTCGATGGCGGCCACCTCGCCAGCCTGCCCGAGATCCTCGCCGTCCGCGCTCCCCAGCACCAGGAACGACGTGCGCGATCCGTCGTCGCCCCGCCGGCCACGGGTCTTCGCGTCGAGCCAGCCGCCGGTGATCGCGGCGTCATCGCCGTCCACCTGGCGCCACGCCACGGTGCGCCGCTCCCCGTCGTCGACGAACACCACCGCGCACGCGGCGCCGGCGGTGCGTGCGATCAGCCGCAGGAGACGGTCCAGGCGGACCGACGGGCGAGCGTCCGAAACGCCGATCTCGAGGAGCCGCGAGAGGACGTCCCGGTGGCCGCGCGCCCTGCCCTCGTCCGCCATTCGCTCCCTACCCCGGCCCTGTGGCCCGTGGCGCCCGGACCGGTCTCCCGATCGTCCGCCGGACCACGTCCATGACCTCCTCTGTATACGCCGTCGCGTCCCCGGTCTCCACGGCCGTCCGCAGGCAGCCGGCCACGTGGTCCTCGAGCACGAGCAGCGAGATCGCGTCGACCGCGGCCCGCAGGGCGGCCGTCTGCTGAAGGATGTCGATGCAGTATTCGTCGCGCTCGATCATCCGCGCGATGCCGCGGACCTGCCCCTCGACGCGCGAGAGCCGGCGCAGCAGTTGCTGCCGATCCTTGTCGTAGCTGTGCCGGAAGTGCGGGTCGGCCGTCGCGCGCGACCCCGCGCGGTCGGCGTCCGCCTCATCCGTTCCCTCGCCGGTCGCCGTCTCGCGCGTCCCGCCGTCCGCGCCGTTGGCAGCCTCCGCGCCCCGGCCTGCGACGTGGCCCCCGGCCGCGTCATCCGTGCCGTACGTGCCCTCGTCCTGGTCGTTCGTGTCGATGTCCTCCGCCACCGCCCGGGCTCCCGATACTCCCCCCCAGTGTGTTGCCAGTGTACTGCCGGCGAGGCGATCCGGGCCCGTCCGGCGACTCCGCGTGCGCGCCGGAGCGGGTAGACTGGGGCCGATGCACGTCGATCCGAGGCCGCGGGCCGTCCCGTTTGCGCATGCGAGCGAGGCGGAGCTGGCGCGGATCCTCGACTACTACGGGATCGCGTGGGAGTACGAGCCGCGACCGTTCCCGATCCTGTGGAATCTCGACGGGGCCGTCGTCGAGAGCTTCACGCCCGACTTCCACCTCCCGGAGCTCGACCTGTACATCGAGCTCACGACGCTCCGACAGAGCCTGGTCCGGAAGAAGAACCGGAAGCTCAGGCGGCTGCGCGAGCTGTACCCGGACGTGCGGATCAAGCTGTTCTACGCGCGGGACTTCCGGGCCCTCATGCTGAAGTACGGCCGGATCGGGCTGCTGGATTCGCTGTCCGGGGCCGAGGGGCAGGCGACACGGCCGCGGATCGAGGCCGAGCCGGAATCCGGACGAGGGCGGGCGGAGTCCGCGTCGCCGGCTGCCGCCTCCGCCCCACCGGCTGCTGACGCCGTGATCGGCTCGTTCGGCGAGACCCCGGCCGGTGCCGCGTCGGCGGGCGACGAAGCGGATGCCCGATCTGGAGATCCGATCGCTCGATCTGCGGCCGGGATCCGAACTGCGGCGTGCGAGCCCGTCGGCGCCGACGGGGACGGGGATCGGGCGGGCAATCCGCCGCCGAGGGCGGCACGTGGAGGAGGGGATCGACGCCGCGGGGCCCGGCGAGCCCGTGCTCCGCAGGCGTCGCGGGCATGACCTGTCGGAGGGGCTGAGAGCGAATGCGCATGCCGGACCTCGTCGCCGACGTCGCGAGCATCCTGCTGACCGAGGAGCAGATCCATCAGCGGGTGCTCGAGCTGGGCAGCGTCATCTCGACGGACTACCAGGGCCGCGAGGTGACGCTGGTGAGCGTGCTCAAGGGCTCCCTCCCGTTCATGGCCGACCTCATGCGCGCGATCTCGATTCCGGTTTCGATCGACCTCATGGAGGTCAGCTCGTACGGCGGCACGACCACGGAATCGTCCGGGCTCGTGCGGATCCTGAAGGACCTCAGCAAACCGATCGAAGGGCGTCACGTGCTCGTCGTCGAGGACATCATCGACACGGGGCTCACGCTGAACTACCTGTCCGGCTACCTGCGCGGCAAGAACCCGAGCTCGCTCCACATCTGCACCCTGCTCGACAAGCCCGCACGCCGGCTGGTCGACATCCCGATCGACTACCTGGGGTTCACCATTCCCGACCAGTTCGTCATCGGGTACGGCCTCGACTACGGCGAGTACTACCGGAACCTGCCGTTCATCGGCGTGCTGCGGCCCGAGGTCTACACGACGCCATGAACCGTCGATCGCTCGGGCGCGGCCGGCTCGTCATCGGGGCTGGGGCGGTCCTCGCGCTCGTTGGCTGCCTGTTCCCCTGGGGTCAGACGGCCGGCGTCGGGCTGCCGCCCGAGTCCACCGGCGCCTTCGACGGCTTCGGCATCCTCGTGTTCGTGGCCGCCATCGGCCTGCTCGCCCTGATCGCGCTGCCGTATGCCGCGGGCGATCAGCCGATCGGGCTCGATCGACCCCTGGCGTTCGTGATCGTCGGCGCCGTCGGGGTGATCGGGTTCCTGCTGAAGCTCATCCAGATCCTCGGAGCCGGCCTGCTCGCGTTGCCGGACAAGGGGCTCGGGCTCTGGGTCGCCGCCGTGGGGCTCGTCATCGTCATCTGGGGCCTTGCCGAGATGGCCGCGGAGCACCCGCGGGCCTGATCCGTCTGGCCATCCGCGGCGCTGGTGCCGGACGGGGAGAGCCATCACCAGGGCTTCACGATCGCGACCAGGATCAGGACCGCGGCGACGATCGTGACCACCAGTGGCTGACGGCTGGTCGAGGTGCGGCCGACGTGGAGGCGCGCGGCGAGCGGCCGTCGATCGTCGCTCCCAGCAGCGGCGGACGCCGCGAGCGACGAGACGAGGTCGGCGAGGCCGCCACCGGCCAAGGGCGATTCCGTGGGTGCCGCCCACGCCTCCAGGGGATCGATGGCGGCGTCGTCGGGGTGCCCGCGTGCGGCCTGCTCGCGGCGCTCGAAACCTCGGAACCGCCGCGCCCCGAGGCGCGTGACGGTGACCGGTTGCGCGGCAACGGCGTCTGGGCCGTGGAGGTCGGCGGGGTCGGGCAATGGGAACCTCGCGGGCGTCTCTGAGGAATGCCCGCAAGGTGCGCCGGCGGATGAAGCCAGACCGTAAAGCGTTGCGCTGGGCGCCTATCAGGTGTCTCGGCACGCGTGGAGGCACCGCGGGCCGGCGGCCCGCCGCACGACACGGCCGGCAGCGCCCGGCGCATTCCCGCCGTTCGCGGCCCCGCGGCGTCGGGGCCCCCTCCGCGGTCAGATCTCCCCGAGGTACGCCTTCCGCACGGTCTCGTTCTGCCGCAGCTCGGATGCCGTGCCCGACAGCACCACCCGCCCGGTCTGCAGCACGTAGCCGCGGTTCGCCACGGACAGGGCCTGCAGCGCGTTCTGCTCGACGAGCAGGATCGTCATGCCCTGCTGGTTGATCTCGCGGATGATCCCGAAGATCTGCTGGACGAGCAGCGGCGACAGGCCGAGCGAGGGCTCGTCGAGGAGCAGGACCCGCGGCCGACACATGAGCGCGCGCCCGATCGCGAGCATCTGCTGCTCACCGCCCGAGAGCGTGCCCCCGTTCTGCCGCGCCCGTTCCTTCAGCCGGGGGACCACGCGTGAGGCCACAAGACCGCGCCGCCGGGGGACCCGACGCCGAACGGAGGAGGAGTGAGGCCGCGGGCAAGCAACGCTCGCGCCGCGGGGCCCGCTCCTCATCGAGCCCAGCTTCGAGACGACCGACCACTCGCGGCCTTGATGCCATCAATCGATGGGTTAGCGTAGGATATGGAAAGGCGGCAGTAATGCAAGTCCGAGCGCCCCGGTGGCTGGCTGCAGGCCGGCCGAGCCGGTGCGGCGCCCGGGGCCGAAGTCGGAGCAGCGGCCTTGGCCACTGCGGTCGACGCCGAACGCCACCTCGAGGTATCGCTCGCCATCGTGCAGTACCAGGTCCGCACAGCCCGGATCACGGACGTCGACCGCATCGTGGACATGCTCGGCGCCGCGCTCCGATGCCCGGACGACGGTCGGCCAGCCCCGCGCTCGTCCGACCTGCTCCGGCAGATGATCGATCTTCCGCACGCCGTCGTCGTCGTCGCCGAGTCGGGCCGCCGCGTGACGGGCGCCGGCATCATGGCGCTGCGGCCCAGCGTTTCGCTCGGCGGCATGGTCGGCACGATCGACGTGCTGCCCGTCGATCCGGCATCGCCGCCCGCAGCGGTCCGCGAGACGCTCCTGGAGGAGCTGCTCCGGTCGGCACGGAACAAGGGCTGCGTGGCGGTCGAGGGGGTATCTCCGGACGATCCGGTGGAGCGGGAGCGCTGGGTCGAACACGGCTTTGTCGAATCCGAGTCCCGCATGGTCCGGTCCCTCGCGCCCGTCGGCGCGCGCCCGGCATGACATCGTCTCCCGTCGCCTCGCACGTTCATGTGCACGGCACGGGCATCCGGCCCGCTGCGGTGGAGCCGGAACTGAACAGGAGACTTGCGTGAGCAAGAACGTCGCCGTCTTCGTCGACGTCGCGAACATCTTCTACGCCGCCAAGGCGGCTGGCGTGGACATCGACTACGTGACCCTGCTGAAGGCGGCGAGCGCCGGCCGGGACCTCGTCCGGGCGTACGCGTACACCGGGCTCGATCCGGAGAACGAGAACCAGCGGCAGTTCCACGCGTTCCTCAACCGGAACGGGTACAAGGTCGTCAGCAAGGACATCCGGAAGTACGGCGACGGGAAGGTCAAGGCGAACCTCGACATCGAGCTCGTGGTCGACCTGATGCGGACCTCCGGGAACCTCGACATCGCGGTCGTGGTGTCAGGCGACGGGGATTTCGCGCCCGCCATCCGCGCCGTGCAGCAGACCGGCGTCCGAGTCGAGGTCATCAGCTTTCGCGGCAACACGAGCTCCGACCTCATCGACGTGGCCGATGTCTTCACCGACATCACCCAGATCGCACGCGTCGAGCGATCGTCGCGCAGCGGCCGGCGGGTCGCCGCCGAGGAAGAGGATCTCTCGATGACCGAGGTGCCCGACAAGGAGACCGAGGGTGCCTCCCGCCGGCGACGTGGACGCCGCGGCGAGTGGCGTGAGGGTCGCGAGGGATACGGGCGCGAGGAGCGCAGGCGGGAGCGCCCCGCCGCTGCCGCTGCCGTCGCGGCTCCGGTGGCCGCTGCGGCGAGCGGTGCCGCGGGTGGCGCGCTCGTCGTGCTTCCCGGCGAGAAGCTCAGCAAGGCGGCCGTCGTCGTGCCGCCTGCGCTCGACGAGGACGTCGAGGCCGCCGAGGAGGTCGAGGGCGTCGCGACGGTGGCGGAAGCCGCCGAGGAGGCTGCCGGCCAGGGCCAGGAGGGCGGCCGTCGCCGCCGCCGGCGGCGCGGCGGTCGCGGTCGCGGTCGGGGTCGCGGCCAGGAAGGGGCTGCCGAGGCAGGGGTCCCGGGCGAAGAGGTCGAGTCCGAGGCCGAGGAGACGCTCGAGGCCGAGGCGCCGCGGGTGCCCCAGCACTCCACGTTCGGCTCCGTGTGGGACAGCCAGCTCGGGATGCCGAGCGCTCCGGTCGCCGCGTCCGGCGAGCTTTCCGACGAGGAGCTCGAGGAGCCCGAGATCCCGGAGTACCTGCTGACGGAGCGCCGCCAGCGCGGGTCGCGTGGCGCACGGCCGATGGGCGGGCGCGGCGGCCGAGGGCCGCGCGGCACATACCAGCAGGCGATCGAACGCGAGCGCTTCGGTCGCGGCGGGATGCAGACGGGGCGCCCGATGCGCGGCGGCGAGCGCGGCCCTCGGCCGCAGTTCGAGCGGCCGGAGCGGAACCGGCCGGCGCGTCAGCCGCAGATCGAGGAACGGCCCGAGGCAGTGACCTCGGGCGGAGGCGCCGAGCCGTGGAGCGAGGTGCCGCCGGAGGTGGCCGAGCTGCTGCGTGCCGAGATGGCCCGCCGGACCGGACGACCGCAGGGCGAGGCCGGGGCGCGGCGAGAGCCCACCCAGTCGACCGGCGGACCGGCGGCGATCGGCGAGACTGCCGCGGCGCAGCCTGTGCCCGAGGCGGTGACGCCCGCGCCGGGACACGACAATGGTGCCGCAGCACCGGCCGGGGAGCTCGCTGCCCGAGCCGTGACCGCCGGACGTGGGCGGGGCCGCGGAGGACGCACTCGTCGTGTCGAGGCCGAGCCCGCAGGCGAGGCCGGGACGCCCGGGGCCGTCCTCGCCTCCGAGGCCGAGCCCGGCACGGTGGAGCAGGCATCTGCTCGGGCGGATTCCGCGCCGGCTCGCCGCACCCGCCGGCGGACGGCTCCCGCGGAGGCAGGCGCTGCCGACGCCGAGGGCGGAGCCGCGGAGGCCGCGCCCGCTCGCCGAGGCCGGCGAACGGCAGCCGGTGAAACGGCAGCGGCGGCTTCGGGCGAGACGGGGGCTGCCGGCGCAGAGCCCGTGAGGCGCCGCGGACGGCGAGCGGCCGGTGAAGCGGGCACGGCTGCCGGAGTCGAAACGGAGGGCGCACCCGCCGCGACCGCAGCCGCTGCCGGTGAGAAGACGGCGGCCCCGCGACGCCGGGCGCGGCGCGCCGCTGCCGCCACCGAGACAGAGCCGGGGGCCCAGCCCGAGCCGGGGGTGGAGCCGGCGCCGCGCCGGCGCACGCGGCGCACGAGCGCCGAGGAGGCCTGACCGGCCGCGATGGGCGAGTGGCGGACGCGAGGCCAGCCGCTCGCGCTCGAGACCATCGAGCGAATCGCGTCGCGCGGGAACCTGCCGAACGCGCTGCTGCTCGTCGGCCCGGCCGGCGCCGGGAAGACGACGCTCGCCCTCGATCTCGCCGCGGTGCTGCTGTGCGGCGCGGCGGATCCCCGCGCGCGGCCGTGCCGCATGTGCGCCGCGTGCCGGCGCCTCGATCACGGCAATCACCCGGACGTCCACCGGCTCGTGCCCTCGGGTGCGGGCCGGCAGGTCCGGATCGGGGACCGGGTCGCGCCGGAGCCCGGCACCGTCCGCTCGCTGATCCACGAGCTCGCGCTCGCCCCTTCGGAGGGCGGGTGGCGCATCGCGATCGTCGAGGAGGCGGAGCGCATCAACGAGGACGCCCAGAACGCCCTGCTGAAGCTCCTCGAGGAGCCGCCGGAGCGAACGGTGCTCGTCCTCTGCGCCGCGGACGAGGATCGCCTTCTGCCGACCGTGCGATCGCGCGGCTTCCGTGTCCGGCTGGGCCCCGTGCCCGCGGACGCGATCGCGGCTCTGCTGGTCGAGCGCGGTGCCGCCGACGCGTCACGTGCGACGGCGCTGGCCCGGCGCTCGCGCGGTCGTCCCGGTGTCGCGCTCTCACTTGCCGCCTCGCCCGACACGGTCCTGCTCGAGCAGCGGCTCGAGCGCGAGATCCTCGACCTCGCACGGCAGGGCCCGTCGGTGCGGCTTGCCGCGGCCGCGGACCTGTTCCGGTCCGGCGATCAGCTCGCGTCCGGGCTCCTGCCGGCCCAGGCCCCGGGCGTGGGCGGGTCGATGGCGGCGTCCGCCGGCGCCTCGAGTGCCTCCGGCGGCGAGGGAGATGCGGGCCTGGCCGCGGGAGGGCGGGGTGCCCGCGTCTCGCGGACCCGGACCCCGAGGGATCCGCAGGACGAGGTCACCGGCGAAGGGGCGCGTGACCGGCAGGCGCCTGCCGCTCGCCGGGCCGCGCTGCTCGCCCTGGGGGAGATCTGGCGCGCGGTCGCGCGGGACCTTGCGCTGGCGTCGCACGGCTGCCGTGCGGAGCTCGCGCACGTCGACCTGCTGGAGGAGATCGTGGCGCTCTCGGCCTGTCTGCCCGCCGGGGCGGCCGAACGCTTCCTCGCCCGCCTCGACGCCACCCTCGACGCCGCGCAGCGGAACGCGAACCCGGAGATCGCCCTCGACGTCCTGCTGCTCGCGTGGCCGAGCGCACGCGCCGCGTGAGCGAACCATGACGACCCGATCCGTCGAGGCGACCGTGCGTGGCGTCGTCCAGGGCGTCGGGTTCCGCTGGTTCGCCGCGCGCGCCGCGAGCGCGGCGCGCGTCTCCGGCTGGGTGCAGAACCAGCCTGACGGGTCGGTGCTCGTGGTGGCGGAGGGCGACGTGGCGGCGATCGAATCGCTCCTCGAGGCGCTGCGAGAGGGGCCGCCCGGAGCCTGGGTGTCGGACGTGGACGTTACCGAGATGCCGGAGCGCGGCATCCGGGGCGGCTTCGAGATCCGGGCCGGGGCACACCGCGGCGACTGACGCCGTCTCGACCTCCCCCGAAGCGGATGACGCGCCATCTCGATCGTCCGCGGCGGCGACTGAAGCTCGCGCGAAAGCAGCGCGCGCCCCGCGCCCGCGCACGCGACACGCCCCATCGGGTACTTATCGGTGTGGAGGTGGTCCACGGACGGGTTCGTACGCAGCTGGTGGGTGCTCGCCCTGCGCGGCATCCTCGCGATCGTCTTCGGCATCGCCGCGCTCTTCTGGCCCGGGCTCACGCTCGTCGTCCTCGTGACGCTGTTCGGCCTGTACGCGATCGTCGACGGCGTCGCGGCGATCGCGTCTGTCGCGACGCATCGCGAGCGGGGCCGCTGGTGGGTCGTGCTTGCGGAGGGGATTCTCGGGATCGGCGCCGGGGTCGTCGCGCTGCTCGTGCCGGGAATCACCGCCGTCGCGCTGGTGCTGCTGATCGGTGCCTGGGCGATCCTGACGGGGGTCATGGAGGTCGCGGCGGCGTTCCGGCTCCGGCTCGAGATGGAGGACGAGTGGCTGCTGGGTCTGGCCGGCATCCTCTCCGTCGTGTTCGGTGCCGGCCTCGTGATCTTCCCCGGTGCAGGCGCACTCGCACTGGTCGTGGTCATCGGCGCCTACTCGATCCTGTTCGGGATCGCGATGCTGCTGCTCGGCCTCAGGATGCGGGCGCTCGGCCGGATCGGGGGCCCCGGACTCGGGCTCCCGATCTAGCGCTTCCTCTCGGGAGCGGGGACCGGGACCCGGGTGTCGACCACGCGCCCGCGACGGGCACAGCGGTCAGCGCGGATTCCGGTATCGGAACCGCCTGGGCCGCCGTCCCGTCTGGCCTCCGCTCTTCGGGACGACGCTGATCGACCCGTCCTGTTCCAGCACCACGAGCTGCGCGTCCTGAACGCGCGCGACCCCATGCTCTCGCAGCGCGGTCTCGAGGTCCCCGTCGTCCAGCTCCTCCGCGTCGATCGCGCGCCGGATCCACTTGCCGCCCCGCGCGAGGACGGTCGGCTCCGACTCGAGCAGGCGCCGCACGATCGGGACGCGCTCCCGGGTCCACGACACCCCCAGGTTCAGCACGAAGATCGTGCCGATGATGATGGCCGCACCGGGGATGGAGCTGTCCGGCCCCGTGATCGCAGGCTGCAGCGCGTTCGCTGCGAGCAGCACGAGCGCCAGGTCGAACAGCGTGAACTGCCCGATCTCGCGCTTGCCGAAGACGCGCAGCGCGACGATGAACATGAGATAGACGATGGCGGTCCGCGCCACCAGCTCGAGGGGCGGGGTCCCGAGATGCCACATGGGTGCACCGGACGTGAAGGGGCGCGACCGCCGTCAGGGAACGCTGGCGCGCCCGGCGGGACTCGAACCCACGGCCTTCTGCTCCGGAGGCAGACGCTCTATCCACTGAGCTACGGGCGCACGTGCGCATCGTACAGGATGGCGGCCCGGCGCCCCGGGACGGCGGCTGCGCGGTGCGCGAGCGCGAATGCCCCGACAATGCGGAAGGCCCCTCCGAAGAGGAGCCTTCCGACACTGTCCCGGTGAAGTCTCCGATCACCTCACGATGACACGGAGCTTCTGCCACGCTGCAAGGGCATCTATCACGCCGGCTGCACCGGCTACCCTAACCCGACCTTCCCATGACCCTGCTGCTGGGGCAGTTGCTGACGAGCAGCGAGGTAGAGTGTACCCGCGGGCATGGTCCGGCTCAAGGGATACACATAGCAGGCTGGTGAATATTCCGTAATCTTACGGTACTTGCGCACTGCAGCGGCATTGCGGCGCCTGGCGGAGCCGCGAACGACCGGGGCCCGAGATTCCTCGCGGGCGTCACGACGGCCGGCCGGCGACCGCCGACTCGTCGGGCGGGGCCGCGTCCCAGCGGCGGGCTCAGCGAGCGCTCTGCTCCAGCACCGTCACGCCGACGGTGCGTCGTCGACCACCACGCGGGTCATCTTCACGTCCTCGGCCGGTCGGTCGCCCGGCCCCGTGCGGACCTGCCCGATCCGGTCCACCACGTCCGTGCCTTCGGTGACGCGCCCGAAGATCGTGTAGTTCTTCGGCAGCCGCCCGCGCAGGTCGCTCAGGCACACGAACCACTGGCTGCCGTTCGTGTTCGGCCCGGCGTTCGCCATCGCCACGGTGTACTTCGCGTAATCGAGGTCGCGTCCGGGCAGTTCGTCGGCGAACGTGTAGCCCGGGCCGCCGCGCCCGGTGCCGGTCGGGTCTCCGCCCTGGATGACGAACCCCGGCACGACACGATGGAACAGCACGCCGTCGTAGAACCCCTGCCGGGCGAGCTTGTCGAAGTTCGCGACGGCGTTCGGCGCGGCCGAGCGCTCGAACTCGATGTGGAACGTCCCCAGGGTCGTGTCAACGGTCGCGCCCATGGTCCTCCTGCTGTCCCTCCGTGGCGTCGCGCAACGCTATCACAGGGCGGCCGAATGGGCGGCGCGAGGGGCCCGGCCGAGCGGGGTTCGCGGCGACGACGGCGCGGGTTCCGCCGCTGAGGTCGGCAGGCCCGACGATGCCCCCGCGCGGCCGATCGCGCTCAGACCGATGGCGATGGCACGGCCGACGACGGGCCGGAGATGGCGACCGACAGGATCCGCACCGGCTGCAGCGCCTGGTCGTCCTGTGGACCGCCACGCGGTCCCGCCGCGATCTGCTCGGCGACGCCGAGGCCGGACGTGACGGTTCCGAAGATCGTGTAGGCGTGCGGGAGAGCCGCCGCCTGCGGCCCGACCACGATGAAGAACTGTGACCCGTTCGTGTTCGGCCCGGCGTTCGCCATCGCGACGGTCCCCGGCGTGTATGAGCCGGCGAACGGCTCGTCGGGGAACGTGTAGCCCGGGCCGCCGTACCCGGTCCCGGTCGGGTCGCCGCCCTGGATCATGAAGCCCGGGACGATGCGGTGGAACGGCGTGCCGTCGTAGAAGCCGGCGCGGGCGAGGTCCAGGAAGTTCTGCGCGGCGACCGGCGCGCTGTTCGTGAAGATCGCGATCACGATGTCGCCCTTCGCCGTGCGGAGCGTCACCGTCGTGCCGTTGCCGCTGGGCTGCGCCGGGGCGGAGACCAGCGGGGTCGCTGTGGGCGGGCGGACGGACGGCACGGGGTGCGACAGGGCCGATTGGGCCGCGCCGGGGGCCCCGCCGGACGGCGCGGCTCCGGCCGCCGAGCCCGCGGCGCCGGGCGTCGACGTCCCGCCGCATCCCGAGAGGAGGGCAGCGGCCAGCGCGAGGCCGAAGAGCCACGCCGCCCTGGGCCCGTGGGCACCTGGCCGGCCGTTCACGTCACCCGACATCGTTCGCCGCCTCCACCGCCTCCCGGTAGTCCACCCGTCCGGACAGCAGCGCCTCGCCGAGGATGACGGCCACGACGCCGGACTGCGCGAGCCGCCGGATCGCGTCGAGCGACGCGACGCCTCCGGCCACCGAGAACTCGGCATCTGCCGCCGCGGTCAGCGCCGCGAGCAGCCCTCGATCCGGCTCCTCGCCGCCGTGGGACAGCACGAACCGCTGCACGCCCTCGCCCGCCAGCCGCTCGACGAGCTGCGCCACCGTCGGTGGGGTCCCGCTCTGCCAGCGGTATTCGCGCATCCGCTCGGGGCGTGGGTCGAGGCCCACCGCGAGCCAGCTCCCGGCCACGTCGAGACAGGCACGCAGCCTGCGCGCGTCCTCGGCCACGGCGAGGAGTGGCATCACGACGCGCGTGGCGCCGGCCGCGAACAGCAGCTGGATCTGCTCGGGGCCGTCGGCGCCGCCGGCCACCTGGAGCGGCGCGGCGACCTCGGACGCGGTCCGGCTCACGACCTCGAGCGCGACGGGCCTGCCGCGGCGCGCGCCGTCCATGTCAACGAGATGGATCGCCGGCGCTCCGAGCTCGACGAACTGCCGGGCGATCCGCTCGGGCCGGTCCGTCGGCGCCCCCCTGCCGGTCGAGGCGCCCGGCCAGAACACCAGCCGCGAGCGCCCCTCCGTGACGTCGATGCTCGGGATGACCTGCATCAGTCGTTCCGCGCAGCCCGCCCGATCTTGCCGCCGTCCCGCGCCGCGGACGCGCCGCTCGCGCCCCGCCCCGCCTCCGTTCGGGTGGGCTCTGTTCTCGGAGCGGTCGCTCCCGGCGCGCCCGTGCTCGCCGTCCGAACCCGCGCCTGCATCGCCTCGCCGGTCGGGTCGAGGTCGGCGGGCGGCAGCGTCGCGCCGCCGCCTTCGCCAGCGAGCAGCCGGCGATGGAACGAGATCGGGAGGCTGCCCGAGTACAGCAGCTGGTCGTGGAAGCGCCGGAGCGAGAAGTCGGGCCCCAGCCGGCGGCGCTCGTCCTCGCGCAGCCGGAGCAGCAGGACCTTGCCGACGAGGTAGCTGAGCTGGTACGTCGGCGTGTAGGTGTAGCGGAACACCTCCGCCTGCGCGTTTGCCCGCTCGAACCCGGTCTGCTCGACGAGGAAGTCCGTCGCCTGTTCGACCGTCAGATCGCCGCGGTGGAGGCGGACGTCGAGCACGACCCGGCAGGACCGCCAGATGGCGTCGGTGTACATCGCCACCATGTGTTCCGGGCTCGCGTCGAAGCCCTGCTCGCGCATCATCTGCTCGCTGTACATGCCCCAGCCCTCGCAGAACTCCGGGGCGTCGACGAGCGCGCGGACGAGGCTCGGGTGCGTGATCGCCGCCGACAGCTGGAGATGGTGGCCCGGGTACGCCTCGTGCACGCTCGTGTTGCTGATCGACGCGAAGTTGTGCTCGCGCATCGCGTCGGGGTTGTCGCCGACCGACGGGGTCACGACGTAGATGCCGTCCGGCTGCGGGTCGAACCGCGGCGGCTCGAAGTACGCGGCGAACGGGACCGACGCGTTCCGCAGGTACTCCGGCGTGGCCTGCACGTGCAGCCGCTCCCCGGCCGGCATCGTCGCGAGGTCGTGGTCGATGATGTGCTGCCGCGCGCGGAACATGGCGTCGCGGTACGCGTCGAGCGCCTCGTCGAACGTCACCGGGTGATCGTTCTTGATGCGGTCGACGACCTCGGCCTCGGATGCGCGGCGGTCGACGTCGCGCGCCGCCCGCCGGCGCGCCTCGCGGTTCTCGCGAAGCTGCTCCTCGCCGATCGCGAGGATGTCGTCCGGCGTGAGCCCGTCGAGGGCACGGAGCCGGATGAGCTGCTCGTACCGCTCGCGACCGAGCGGCCAGTCGTCGGTCGCGTCCGCGAGCCGGGCGCGAAGCCACTCCTCGTACGCGTCGACCGCCTCCGACGCGCGCGCCACCGCGGCGTCGAGCCGTCGCGCCGCCTGGCTTCCCTCGGGCCACTCGCGCCGTCCGGCGTTGACCACCTCCGCGAACAGTCCTGGCATCTCGGCGCCCGTCGCGAGGTCGATCTCATTCCAGAGCCGCACGGGGCGACCGGTGAGCCGGGACCGGTGCTCGCGGAGCCAGGTCGGGACCCCCTCCAGCCGCGCGGTGATGGACCCGAGCCGGTCGGGGAGGGGCGCGAAGTCGCGCGCGAGGATCGAGAACACGGCGTCCCCGATCTCCTCCAGCGCCGACGACCGCCGCTCCCACGTGCGCTCCTCGCCGAGCGTGAACAGGTCGAGCCGCGACGCGTGCAGCGCGAGATCGCGTTCGAACCGTGCCTCCTCCGAGAGCCCCGCTGCGTCGAGGCCCTCGAGCGCCGACATGAACGCGCGCTCGTGGTCGAGCCGGTCGAGCACGGCGTCCCGCGAGCCGTCGCCGAGGCGATGATCCTCCGAGTGGATCCCGACGAAGGTGGCGAACACCGGCATGGTCCGGACGAGGTACCGGAAGTGGTCCTCGACGAGTGGCCAGAACCGGGCGTCGAGCGGTGCGCTCATTTCACTCCGTTTCCTGCTGGGCGGCAGGGCCCAGGTGCGCGTCGAGCGTCGGCGCCGGCGCGGCCGGTTGCGGGCGGTGCGACATCAGGCCGGCTGGTGGGACCGGCTGGTCCCCCTGCTGCGTCGCGTCGTGGCCGAGCGCCCGCCCGTGCCGCTCCCCGTCCCGTCAGTTGACCGGCGTTGCGGGTGCCGGCGCGGCCCCGCAGGCGGCGAGGGCCCTCCGGCACGCCTGCACGACCCGGTCCACGTCCTCGATGTCCACGCCGTAGTGCGTCACGGCGCGGACCGTGTCGTGCGCGTAGCTCACCATCAGGACGCCCTCGGCGCGCAGCTCTTCGAGGAAGCGTTCCCGGAGCTCCCACCGCGAGAGCCGGGCCGCCTCGCCGCCGGGATCCGTGGCCGCGATACCGAAGATCACGAAGTTGGTGGTCGCGCGCGTCGGGTCGAGGCCGACGATCCCCGGCATCGATGCGAGCCCCTCCGCCAGCCGGCGCGCGTTCACGTGGTCCTCGGCCAGCCGTTCGATCATCCCGTCGGGCCCGTCGCTCAGCGCGACCAGCCCTGCCGCCGCCAGCACCCCGACCTGCCGCATGCCGCCGCCGACGAGCTTGCGCGCGCGCCGGGCGCGGGCAACGAAGCCCGCCGATCCGACGACGACGGAACCGACCGGGCACGCGAGGCCCTTCGAGAGGCAGAACGTCGCGGAGTCGGCGTGTTCGAGCAGCTCCGCGGCGCTGACCCCCAGGGCAACCGCCGCGTTGAACAGGCGCGCCCCGTCGACGTGGAGGGGCACCCCGCGCCCGTGCGCGATCGCCGCGATCTCCGCGGTGTACGCCGGTCTCAGCGGCTGGCCCATCGAATGGGCGTGGGTGTTCTCGAGCACGACGAGGGAGGTCCGCGGCTCGTGAAGGTCGAGCGGATCGCGGAACGCCGCCGCGACGAGAGCCGGATCGATCGTCCCGTCCGGCCGGGCCGGGATCCCGCGGGCCGACGCGCCGACGATGACGGCGTGGCCTGCCTGCTCGTCGATGATCGTGTGAGACTCGGCTTCGGCGATGATCTCGCCGCCGCGCGGCACGTGCGCGATGAGCGAGACGAGGTTTCCCATGGTGCCCGACGCGACGAACACACCGGCCTCCATGCCGGTGATCTCCGCTGCGCGCGCCTCGAGCGCGTTGACGGTCGGGTCGTCGCCGAAGACATCGTCACCGACCTCGGCCTCGGCCATCGCGCGACGCATGGCGGGCGTGGGGTGGGTGACGGTATCCGAGCGCAGGTCGATGGGGGGCATCGCCGGGCAGTATAGGGCGCGGGCCGATCCGCGGCCTGCCGGTCAGCGGTGGCCTGCCGTACCTGCTACACTCCGCCGCGCCGCACGGACCCGTGGTGTAGCGGCCCAACATGCCAGCCTGTCACGCTGGAGATCGCCGGTTCGAATCCGGTCGGGTCCGCCATCGCGCCCTCTCTCCCCTCCCGTCCCGTGATCGACCACGTCTTCGTCGTCTCCGCGGGCGCCGGCAGACGGGTACCGTCCGGGCGCCGCCGTGGTCGCCGATCGTTACGCGCGTTGCACCCATGCGCGTCGGCCCGCGTTTCCGGTGCGTTCGCACCATGCTTCGGCCTGCCCGACCGGGTAGCGTTGGCGCGCCGAAGGCGGGGGCCGGTTCGACCGGGCCGCCCGGCCTCAGGCTTCGCGCGGACACGATGCAGAGCGCGCCCGATTCGGGAGGACAGTCGCCGATGGATGCCCTGGACCTCGCCCGGTGGCAATTCGGGATCACCACCGTCTACCACTTCCTGTTCGTCCCGCTGACGATCGGTCTGGCGTTCGTCGTGGCCGGCCTGCAGACGGCGTGGGTCCGGACCGGAAACGAGCGATGGCTCCGCCTGACGCGGTTCTACGGCGAGCTGTTCCTCATCAACTTCGCGCTCGGCGTGGTCACCGGCATCGTCCAGGAGTTCCAGTTCGGCATGAACTGGAGCGACTACAGCCGGTACGTCGGAGACATCTTCGGCGCGCCGCTGGCGATCGAGGGGTTGCTCGCGTTCTTCCTCGAGTCGACGTTCCTCGGCCTGTGGATCTTCGGCTGGGGCCGCCTCCCGCGCCGCGTGCATCTCGCGACGATCTGGCTGACGGCGATCGGCACCATGCTGTCGGCCTACTTCATCCTCGTCGCAAACTCGTGGATGCAGGATCCCGTCGGCTACACGTACAACGCGGCGGCGGGTCGGGCGCAGCTCACCGACTTCCTCGCGGTCCTCACCAGCCCGGTCGCGATCGTCACGTTCCTGCACACGATCTTCGCCGCGTTCCTGACGGCTGGGGCGTTCGTGGCCGGCGTCGCGCTGTGGCGGCTCGCACGCGGTGCCGGTGAGGACGAGTCGGTGTTCCGGACGGCGGCCCGCGTCGGCGCCGTCACGGTGCTGGTCGCCGCCGTGCTCGTCGTCGTTTCAGGCGACCAGCAGGGCAAGCAGATGACGGCCATGCAGCCCATGAAGATGGCGGCGGCCGAGGCGCTGTACAACACGAGCCAGCCCGCCGGACTCAGCCTCTTCACGGTCGGCACGCTCGACGGCAGCCGCGAGCTCTTCTCGATCCGCGTCCCCGACATCCTCTCGTTCCTCGCGACCGGGAGCTTCGACGGGAAGGTCGAGGGGATCAACCAGCTGCAGGCACAGTACGCAGCGACCTACGGGCCCGGCGACTACCGTCCGATCATCCCGGTCAGCTACTGGTCGTTCCGGCTCATGATCGGCACGGGCGGTCTCGCGGCCATCGCGGCGCTCTGGATGCTGTGGGCGCTCCGGCGCGGTCTCCGACCGAATCGGTGGGTCGTTGCCGCGGGCATGGTCCTCCCGCTCCTGC
Organism: Chloroflexota bacterium; assembly: GCA_021785175.1. Taxonomy (GTDB): domain Bacteria; phylum Chloroflexota; class Limnocylindria; order Limnocylindrales; family CSP1-4; genus JAJYNJ01. Next base: position 50,751 of record JAJYGH010000013.1, read on the forward strand.
CCCTCGCGGCCAACTCGTTCGGCTGGATCCTGACCGAGATGGGCCGGCAGCCGTGGATCGTCTTCGGCCTCATGCAGACCTCGTCCGGCGTCTCGCCCAGCACCGCCCCGTGGGAGGTGCTCGTGACGCTCGTCGGTTTCACGGTGCTGTACGGCGCACTCGCCGTCGTCGAGGTCGGGCTGCTCGTGCGACGCATCCGCGCCGGGCTTCCGGCGCCGGCGGAGACCGGCGAGGAGTCCGAGCGGCCGATCGCGTTCGCGTACTAGGAGGATCACGGAGATGGCCCTCACGGACATCTGGTTCGGCCTCATCGCGGTCCTCTGGGTCGGGTACCTCGTCCTCGACGGGTTCGACTTCGGCGTCGGGATCCTGCTGCCCGTGCTCGGCAGGTCCGAGGGGGAGCGACGCCTGATGCTGCGCACGATCGGGCCGGTGTGGGATGGCAACGAGGTGTGGGTGCTGGTCGCCGGCGGCGCGACCTTCGCGGCATTCCCGGCCTGGTACGCCTCGCTGTTCTCGGGCTTCTACCTGGCACTGTTCCTGGTCCTCGTCGGGCTGATCCTGCGCGGCGTCGCGATCGAGTACCGGAACAAGCGCCCGGAGCCGACGTGGCGGACGCGCTGGGACCGGGCGGTCTTCGTCGGGTCGCTGCTCCCCGCGATCCTGTGGGGCGTGGCGTTCGCGAACATCGTCGCGGGCGTGCCGCTCGACGCGCACCACGACTACACGGGCACGCTGCTCACGCTGCTCAACCCGTTCGGGCTGCTCGGCGGGCTCACGACGCTCGGCCTGTTCGTCACCCACGGGGCGACGTTCCTGGCGCTCAAGACCGAGGGCGACATCCGGACACGCGCGAACCGTCTGGCCGGGCAGACCGGGCTCGTGACGGCCGTTCTCGCCGTCGCATTCCTCGCCTGGACGCAGGTCCAGCGCGGCGACGCGGCCTCGCTCGCAGTCTCGGTGCTCGCCGCGGTCGCGTTCGTGGGCGCCCTCGTCGCCAACCGGCTCGGCCGGGAGGGCTGGAGCTTCATCGGCACGGCCGCGACGATCGCGCTCGCGGTCGTGGCGCTGTTCGCGGCGCTCTACCCCGACGTCCTGCCCTCGACGACGAACGCGGCGTACAGCCTGACAACGACGAATGCGGCGTCGACGGACTACACGCTCTCGATCATGACGGTCGTCGCGGTGGTCTTCACACCGATCGTCCTGATCTACCAGGGGTGGACGTACTGGGTCTTCCGGAAGCGGCTCTCGATGCAGCTGGTGGGGGACGAGGAGCCGGCGGCGCACGGCGCCTGACCCGGGGACTGCCGGCGCGGGTGCCGGCTGGCAACTCCGGCGCGCTCCGGCAGACGCGATCGCGCCGTGCGGCCCATGATTCCCGAGTGCCTCGATCCTGCGCGACCCGAGCCTGCATGACTCGATCCCCGGTGACTGGCTGTCGGCGCCATCGGCAGGCGTCACCCGGCACGCTGCGGCGGTGAGGCGCCTCGACCCGCGCCTGCTCCGGCGCGCCCGGGATGCGCGCGCTCCGATCGCGCTCGTGGTCGTGCTCGGGTTCGCGGCCGCGGCGCTCGCGATCGCGCAGGCGGCCCTCCTTGCCGACGCCATCAGCGCCGCCGTCGAGCGCGGGGCGAGCGTCGCCGATCTCGGTGGCGTCCTGGCCTCGCTGGCCGTCGTCCTCGCCGGCCGGGCCCTCGTCGCCTGGGCGAACGAGTCGGCCGCCCATCGCGCGTCGGCCGGGATCAAGTCGAGCATCCGGATGGATCTTCTGCGGAGGCTCGTCGAGCTCGGCCCGCGGTGGGCCGCCGGGGCGCAGTCCGGCGCTCTCGTTGCGCTGGCCACCCGCGGCATCGACGCGCTCGACGGGTACTTCGCGCGGTACCTGCCGCAGCTCGTGCTCGCGGCCGTGCTCCCGGTGGCCGTGGTGCTGACGATCATTCCCGCGGATCCGCTCTCGGCGTTGATCGTCGCGCTGACCATCCCCGTGATCGTGCTGTTCCTCGTGCTCATCGGCATGGCGACCGTGGCCCAGCGGAAGCGGCGATGGCACGCGCTCGCCCGTCTCTCCCACCACTTCCTCGACGTCGTCACGGGGTTGCCGACGCTGCGCGCGTTCGGCCGGTCGCGGGCGCAGATGGCATCCCTGGAGCGAGCCACGGACGCCTACCGGCGCGAGACGCTGCGCGCGCTGCGCGTGGCGTTCCTGTCGGCGTTCGTGCTCGAGATGGGCGCCACGCTCTCCGTGGCGCTCGTGGCAGTGGGGATCGGGCTGCGGCTCGTCGACGGCCTGCTCGATCTTCGGACCGGGCTGTTCGTGCTGATCCTCGCCCCGGAGGCGTACCTGCCGCTCCGCGCGCTCGGTGCGCAGTTCCACGCGAGCGAGGAGGGGCTCGAGGCCGCCGAGTCCGCGTTCCGGGTGATCGAGACGCCGCTCCCGCTCGGCGGAAGCCGGACCGACGTGCCGGATCTCCGGTCCGGAGAGCTGCGCATCGAGAGGGTGACCGTCCGGCAGCCGGGGCGCGGCCTCGCCGCCCCGTGCGACGTCTCGTTCGCGGTCCGAGGCGGAGAGATGGTGGCGATCGCGGGTCCCAGCGGCGCGGGGAAGACGACGCTGCTCGAGGTGCTCGCCGGGCTCATCGCCCCCGACGAGGGAAGGGTGCTCGCCACGGGTCGCGATGGCGCGATCGCCGTCGCCGACCTCGATCCGGCCGCGTGGCGTCCGAACCTCGCGTACGTCGCGCAGGAGCCGTACCTGTTCCCCGGCACCGTCGCCGAGAACGTCCGCCTCGCGGCCCCGTCGGCGACCGACGACCAGGTGGCCGGCGCGCTCGCGTCGGTCGGGCTCGGGGAGCTCGACCCGCTGACGCCGCTGGGCGAGGGCGGGTCGGGCCTGTCGACCGGGCAGCGCCGGCGGATCGCCATCGCGCGCGCCGTGGTTCGCGACGCGGCCCTGCTCCTTCTGGACGAGCCGACGGCCGGGCTCGACGAGGCGAGCGAGTGCCAGGTGCTGGCCACGGTGAAGGCGCTGGCGAGGCGGGATCGGCGGGCGGTCGTGGTCGTGGCGCACCGGTCGGCTGCGCTGGCGTCGGCGGACCGCGTCGTCGACGTGGTTGCGGCCGGCGGAGCGGTGGCATGAGCGGTGGCATGAGCGGTGGAGTGGCACGCCGCGTGGGGGACGGCGGAGCGTCCGGGGGGGCCGTGCGCCGACTCGGCGGTGCGCCGTCCGGACGGCCAGGCGGCGGCGGTGTGTTCCAGGCCGCGAATCTCGTCGCATGGGCGCGCACGCTTGCGCGTCCCGCTCGCGGCCGCCTCGGGCTCGGCATCCTCGCCGGGGTCGCCGCCGCGGTGTCCGCGGTTGGCCTGACGGCCGTCTCCGCGTGGCTGATCTCGCGCGCGGCGGAACGGCCGCCCGTGCTCGCACTGATGGTCGCGATCGTCGGCGTGCGGACGTTCGGGATCGGACGCGGCGCGTTCCGGTACGCCGAGCGGCTCGTCTCCCACGACGCCGCGTTCCGGATCCTCGCGGGCGTCCGAAGCACGGCCTACGCGCGCCTCGAGCGCCTCGCCCCGGCGGGCCTCGCCGAGCTCCGGAGCGGCGACCTCCTGACGCGGCTCGTCGTGGACATCGACGGGCTCGCCGACGTCTGGCTCCGCGTGCTCGAGCCGTACGCGATCGCCGCGATCGTGGGGGGAGGCGCCGTCCTGCTCGTCGGCGCGCTCGTCCCCGCGGCAGGACTGGCGCTCGGCGCGACGCTCCTCGCCGTCGCGCTCGGGGGGCCGCTCGCCGCCTCATACGTCGCGGCCGCCGCCGAGCGCCGCGTGTCCCCGGCGCGTGGCGCGGTCGCTTCCGCCGCGCTCGAGCTGCTCCGCGGGGCCCCGGAGCTCGTCGTGCACGGGGCGGCCGACAGCCGCCTGGCTGCGCTCGCGGGCCTCGACGGCGACCTCCGTGCGATCGAGGCGCGCTCGGCGAGGGGCTCGGGGATCGGCTCGCTCGTCGCGGGCCTGGGCGCGGGCGCCGGGATCTGGCTCGCGCTGGTCGCCGGCCTCCTCGCGCTGCGGTCCGGCTCGCTGCCAGGGGTCGCGCTCGCGGTCGTGGTGCTCACACCGATCGCCGCCCACGAGCTGGTCGCCGGGCTCGCTCCCGCGGCGCAGCAGCTGCCGCGACTCCGATCCGCCGCCCGGCGCGTCACGGAGGTGCTCGAGCGTCCCGATCCGGTTCGCGAGCCGGAGATGCCGGAGCCGCTGCCGCACGGTCCCTACGGCATCCGGATCCGCGGCCTCCGCGCCCGATACGGCGACGGTCCCGAGGTACTCGGCGGCGTCGACCTCGACCTGCCCGCCGGCGGCATCGCGCTCGTGACGGGCCAGAGCGGCGCGGGAAAGACGACGCTTGCGTCCGTCCTGCTGCGCTTTCTCGAGCCTTCCGCCGGCACCGTCGAACTCATGGGCGTGGACGGCAGCGTGGCCCTGGCCGACCTGTCGGATGACGACGTCCGCCGCGTCGTGGGCGTCTGTGCGCAGGACGTGCACGTCTTCGACACGACGATCCTCGACAACGTCCGGCTGGCCCGACCGGCGGCGACGCCCGAGGACGTGGATCGGGCGCTGCGCGCCGCGCGGCTCGACACGTGGGTCGCGTCGCTCCCCGACGGCGGCGGGACGCTCGTCGGCGAGCACGGCGCGCGGCTTTCGGGCGGCCAGCGACAGCGGCTCGGGCTTGCTCGTGCGCTCCTGGCCGACCCACCGATCCTCGTCCTCGACGAGCCGACGGAGCACCTCGACGAAGCAACGGCGGCGGCGCTGGCGTCCGACCTGCTCGCTGCCACCGCGGGACGCACCGCGATCTTCATCACGCATCGGCCGGAGCTGATCCGGATGGTCGAGGGTCGGGGCGTGGCCCGGCTCGACCTGGGGAGGTGGGCGGACGGGGAGGAGCGGATCCCCTCCGTCGCGGCGGTTGGCGCCGCGGGGGCCTGAGCGCCCCTGTCAGCGCAGACCGCGCGCCGGGGGCACGCGGTGGTATCGCTCCATCAGGCGTGCGAGCGCGGCTCTTGCCTCGGCCCACTCGAGCTGGTCCCCGACGAGCACGACATCGGGCCCGAACGGCGCGACCTGGCTCATCGCCATGAGCAGCGACTCGAACCGGCCGTCGTCCGCGGCGTCGCGGTAGCAGATCGGGCACGTCGGCGCCATGTACGCGCGGGGCGCCTCGCCGTACGGCAACCCGCACCGCCGGCAGAACGTCGCGCCGCTCCCCGTCGACTGGACGCCGCACTGGAGGCAGACCGGCAGCGAGGGCTGCGCCGGGGCAGGGCGGCCGACGAAGAGCGGGCTCACGGGAGACCGACAGGACCGCGCGGCCGGACGGCGGAACCGAGCGCGCCGCGCGCTCCGGTGGGATTGGACCCGCGCTCCGCGGGCGTGTTCGGCATGCGCCCCTCTCTCCTGCACCGATCTCCCGGCCCGCCCGACGGGTCCGCGAATCGCCCCTGGCTCGTCCGCAGGCCCGCGGGACCTGATGGCGCGCGTCTGTCGAGAGGACCCGGGACCTACTCCTGCCGGTCCGCGGGCCAGGTGCCCATCACCTGTCGCAGGATCGCGAACTCGCCGATGTGGTAGGCGTTGTGGTCGCCGAGCAGCCGGACCTCGCGCACGAGCGTGTGCCCGGCCGTCCCCGGAATGATCGCCAGCAGGTCGGTCGCCTCGTCGGCCACGAGATCGTGCAGTGCCGCGCGATCTGCCTTGAATGCCGCCACGGTCGACGCGAACTGCTCGGGCGTCGCCGCCGTGTCGCGCGCTGGCCAGTACTCCTCCGGCCAGTTTGGGGCGATGTACGCGCGGTTCCGGATGTAGTCGAGGATGTCCCACTGGGCGATGCGGATGTGCTCCAGCAGGTGCCACGGCGTGTACGGCACGTTCGGTGGCCGGCGGTTGATCGCACCGGCCGGGAAACTGGCCACGGCGGCGTCGAACGGCATGTGAGCCCCGCGCCCGTCCACCAGTTCCAGGAGCTGCCGCCGCAGGATGTCCGTGTCGGTCATCGTCTCCTCCGTGTCCTCGGACGATGGTACGTCCGCGTGACCGGCGCCTCGTGTCGCCGATCCGTCCGCGCGGAGACGGGCACGGCCGACCGACGGGCTTGCCCGTGGCCGTACCCTCCGTTCGTCATGACGTCGCAGCGCCCCGACCGGCTCGATCCCCGCCTCCGCGCCCTCATCTGTGACGGCGACCCGCGGGTGGTCGGCGCGATCGCGCACGCGCTGGGCGAGGCGGGGCTCGAGGTGATCACGCTCTACCGGGCCGACGCGGCCGCGAGCCGCCTTGTGGAGGAGCGTCCGGACGTCGTGGTCCTGGGTCCCAGCCGGGAGACCGATCCGCTGCTCCTGATCCCGAGGCTCCTCGGCCGGGCCGCGATCCCGATCCTCGCCATCTCGTTCGCCCGTGACGAGGCGTCGATCGTCGCGATCCTCGAGGCCGGGGCGGACGACGTCCTCGACTCGGCCTTTCGACCCCTCGAGCTGGTGGCGCGGGTCCGCGGGCTGCTGCGACGGCGGACGGCCGCTCCCGCTCCTGCCGAGTCGGCATTGCCGGACGGGCTTCGCATCGACAGCGGCCGCCGCGAGGCCAGCGTGGACGGACGACGCATGGATCTGACGCCGATCGAGTTCGAGCTGCTCTGCGTGATCGGGTCCCGGCGTGGGGACGTGGTCGACCACCGGACGCTGCTGCGCGCGGGGTGGCCCGGACGATCGGACGTGGATCCCGACCTGCTCCGGACTCACCTGACGCACCTGAACGGCAAGCTCGTCGCGGCCGGTCACCCCGGCCTGCGCAATGTCCGCTCGATCGGCTACGCCCTGCGGGTGGAAGGCGGCGTCGCTCCGGCCTGACCCGGTCGCGGCCGCGGCGCCGGCCGGAACGTCGGCCGGTCCGAGTCGATCCGGCCATGCCGCCGACGAGCACGACTCCGGCCCGACCGGCCCGTCGACGAATCGTCACCGTCTCGCAACCGGGCCTCCATGGAACCTCCCTGTGCCCCTCCGGCTCCGGCACATAGCGTGCGGTGGGTGGCGGAGGCGGCCGGCCGCCCTCGCCCGGCAGATGGCATCGCCGGCTGACGCGTCGCAGCACCGCGTGACACGGGGCCGCGGGGCGGCATGCCCGTGGCGGGACGAGAACGAGGACAGGCGTGGCAGAGACCAGCGAAGACGGCATGAAGCGGACGCTCGGCCTCACCGGGCTGACGATCAACGCGATGGCGCTCATCGCACCGGGCGCGTTCCTCTGGACCACCTTCCAGTCGCAGGCGCTCCAGTCGAATGGCGGCCATACCACCGCCTTCGACATGGTCCCGGGTCTCCTCTTCGCGCTCCTGCTCGCTTTCCTGACCGCCTGGTCGTACTCGGAGCTCTCCGACCTGTACCCGGACGCCGGCGCCGGATCCTCCTACTACTTCGCCCAGGCCGCCTTCCTGGAGCGCGAGGAGGCGTTCCACTACAGGTTCGCCAGGCTTGCGAAGTTCGTTGTCGGCTGGATCTCGCACCTCTACTACTGGATCTACCCGGGAATCATGGTCGCGTTCAGCGGCACCCTGGTGGTCTACATCCTCGGCCTGTTCGGCATCACGCTCACCACGCCCTTCGAGATCCTCGCGGCGGTCCTGTTCGCCATCCTGACCGGGCTGATCGCGTTCCGCGGGATCGTCGCCTCGACGATGACCGCCGTCGTGATCAACGTGATCCAGCTCACGGCACTGGTCGCGTTCAGCGTGCTGGCGATCGTGTTCCGCCTTGCGCACCCCGAGCTCGCGTACGCGCAGCACGACGTGGCGGCGGTGGTCCTGCCCCACAACGTCATGAACGTCCTCTTCCAGGGGACCATCGCGATCCTGCTGCTCGTCGGCTTCGAGTCCGTCACGGCGCTCGGAGCCGAGGCCGTGAACCCCAGGCGCGACATCCGCCGCGCGATCCTGCTCTCGCTGGCGATCCAGGGCGGCCTCGCCTACATCCTCGAATACGTCTCGGCCAACCTGTTCGTGAACTCGGGTGTCACGGCCCAGGTCACGGGCGCCGGCGGCAGAGTGTCAACGGTGGGCGGGTACGCCGCGGCGGCCGCCTCCAGCGCCCCGATCGGCGACATGGTCCGGTTCATCGGCGACACGATGCTCGGCGGCACGGGCCTTGCCCTGAGCCTGATCCTGGCGGTCACCGTCCTCGTGGCGCTCACCGGCACGACGCTCGCCTGCCTCAACAGCGGGGTGCGCATCACGTACGTCATGGGACGCGATCGCGAGGTGCCCGGCATCCTCGGCCTGCTCCACGGCCGGTATGCGACCCCGCACTACGGGATACTCGCGCTCGCGGCCATCTCGGCGCTGCTCGGCGCATACGGCGTCCTCTCGGCCGACAACCTGCTGCAGATCATCCTTGCCGCGAACGCCGGCACGTTCCTCGTCTACGGCATGACGAACGCGATCGTGGTCGTCGCGTTCTGGCACCGGGCCGAGCGGAGCGCCCTCAGGCACGTCGTCATCCCGGGGATCGGGCTCCTTGCCAACCTCGCCATGCTCGCGGCCGTCGTCTTCCTCAGCTTCTCCGGGGGCGGATCGACCCAGTCCGACACGCTGATCGCCCTCGGGATCGTCGCGGCGTGGATCGTCGTCGGCGTGGCGTGGCTGCTGACCAACTCCCGCTCGAGCCGGCGGTCGCTCCTCGTCAGGTCCGTCGCGGACCGGGGCGCCGCGTCGTAGCGAGCATCCGCACGCGATCGCCGTGACGGAGTCCGCCGCGGATGGGCGCCGGGTGTCGCAGGCGGTGATGGCTTCGCTGCAGAAACGGCACGCCCGGCAGATCCGCCTGCGATCCTGGCCCGAGCTTTCGCCCGCGCACGCGGAGGCGGCCGCCGTCCGGGCCGAGGTCGCCGGCCTCTCCCTGACGGGTCCCGTCCGGAGACGCAACGAGGACCGCCTCGGCTGGGCCGTGCCGGGGGATCGCGTGTGGGTGCCCGGGCACGCGGGTGACGAGTGGCTGCCGAAGGTCCGGCTGTCCGGCCCGATCGTGGTCGTGGCCATCGCCGACGGCCTGGGCGGGCATGCCGACGGCGACCTTGCGAGCCGTTTCGCGATCACGACCCTCCTCGAGCGTATGGCGCCGCCCGGCGCACTCGGGCGCATCGCCGACGTCCTGCGGGGGACGTTCGAGGAGGTGAACGGCCGCCTGCTGACGGGAGACGCGTGGGAGGACGCGGGCACGGCGAGGGGAAGCGGTGGCCCCGGCTCTGACGGCCAGGGCGACAGGCGCGACGCGCGCCAGGGCGCCGAGTCGCATCGGCGTCGCGGCTCCCAGACCACCCTCACGGCCGTTGCGATCACAGCGACCTCCGCCTGGATTGCACATGTGGGCGACTGCAGGGTCTACCGCCTGCGTGATCAGACGCTCGAGCTGCTGACCACGGATCACTCGCAGGCAATGGACCTGCTGCGGATGCGGCTGATCCGGCCCGAGCAGGCGGCGACGCATCCCGGACGCCACCTCCTGACACGGTCGCTGGGTGGCGACATCACCGTGCGCGTGGACGTGCGGTCCGGTGAGATCCGCGATGACGACGTGTTTCTGCTCTGCACGGACGGCGCCTGGAGCGGGATCCCGTCGGGCGACATGATCGCGGCGATGGAGGGCGATCTGGAGCGCGGCGTGCGCGACCTCGTCGATCGTTCGATCGCGAGGGGCGCCGACGATAATGCGAGCGTGATCGCGCTGCGGATCCTGGGGACCGGGACGGCCCGCTCACCCGACGGGACTTCCGGCCGGCGCCCCCTCTGGCGCCGCGTGCTCGGCCCGTGATCCGGCCCGCATCGTGAGCCCCGAGCCCAATCCCGGCGACACCCTGGACCGGTTCCACATCCTGGAGGCGATCGGGCACGGCGCGTTCAGCGACGTCTACCTCGCCACCGACGCCACGGGTCGCCGCGTGGTGCTGAAGTGCCCACACGAATCGCAGATGGGCGACGTGTCCGCCTTCGATCGCTTCCGGCGGGAGCTCGAGATCGTGCAGCGCCTGGACCATCCTGGCATCCAGCGCTCGTTCGACCTGGGCGAGGACCGCAGCAGGCCCTACCTGGTCATGGAGTACATCGAGGGCGAGACACTGCGCGCGCGGCTCAGGCGGGTCGGGCGCCTGCCTGTCGCAGAGGCGGTCGACGTCGCCGAGCAGCTGGCCCGGGCGATGGCCTCGGCGCACCGGCTCGGCATTCACCATCGCGACCTGAAGCCGGAGAACGTCCTGGTCGCGCCGGAAGGCCGGGTCGTGGTCACCGACTTCGGCATCGCCCTGATGACCGGTGCTCGCAGGCTCACGTGGCGCTGGCTGACGTCGACGATCGGGACGCCGGACTACATGGCCCCCGAACAGGTCGAGGGCCGGCGCGGAGACGCCCGGACCGACGTCTACGCGCTGGGCGTGGTGCTGTTCGAGATGCTGGCGGGGCGGGTGCCGTGGGAAGGCGACAATCCGCTGGCGGTCATGAGCCAGCACGTGAACGCGCCGGTGCCGTCGCTGCGCGAGATCGACGCGGCGATCCCGCCGCCGCTCGAGGCCATCGTGCGGAAGGCGCTCCGCAAGGACCCAAAGGAGCGGTACGCGGATGCGGGCGCGATGCTGCGGGACCTGGAGTCGTGGCAGGACCTCGACCTCTCCGAGTTCGTCTTCGGCGAGGAGCGGCCGGTCGCCGTGGACTCGCGCCGCGGGCTGTGGCTGCTGGTGGCGGGGATCAGCGTCGGTTTCCTGGCGGCATGCACGATCTTCGTCGTCGCCGTGTACCTGCTGCAGCACGCGCGTTGACGACGGCGCCTGCCGGCCCCGGTTCGTCCGGGCAGACCGCTCGCGGTTCGTCGGGGGAGACCTGGCCGCGCACGGCGGCGAGCCGGTGTCTACCGGCCGCGCACCCCCGCGAACAGGTCCGTCTCGGGAATCTGCGTCGGCACCACCCACGATTCGCGCAGCGTGAAATCCTCGCTCGGCGCGAAGCGGGCCCATTCCTGCGGTCCGAGCGCGACGAACGGATTGTCCGCCGCCATCTGCGTCACGTGCTCACGCAGCGCGGCGTGCTTCGCCGACAGGTACGCGCGGACGTCGATGCGGGTCGTCGTCGGCCCGGTCGCCGCGCCCATCCGCTCCATGAACTGCTCGCGTTCCGCGCGCTGCTCATCCGTCTCGTCCGGATGTGGCGCCCACCACGAATCGAGGCCTCGTTCCTTCAGTAGCGCCGCGAGTTCGTCACGCCGCTCGATGTCGAAGACGGACTCGTAGAACTTCAGCGGCCGCCACGGCTCGAGCGCGTCGCGTCCTTCGAGCTGTTCCGGGTACCAGATCGGGTCGCCGGCCCGCGCGAACGCCGCCTTCGCCACGAGCGCGGCGCGGATGTGGTCGGGGTGACCGTACCCGCCGAAGTCGTTGTAGCTGACCATCACGTGCGGCCGGTCCTCCCGCACGTGCCGCACGAGCCGGCCTGCCGCCTCGTCCATGTCGGCCTGCCAGAACGCGCGCGGATCCGTGTTCTCCGGGTCGCCCATCATCCCCGAGTCGCGGTAGCCGAGCCATCGGTGCTCGATCGCCCCGAGGTGCGCGAGGGCACGGGCCAGCTCGATTTCGCGGATCTCGGCAAGGCGGGCGTGGTTCTCCGGCGTATCGAGCTCGGGGACGAAGATCTTCCCGTTCTCCCCCTTGTTCGACGTGACGCAGACGACACGGACGCTCTCCGCGGCGTACTTCGCCATGATCCCGCCCGTCGTGATCGTCTCGTCGTCGGGGTGGGCATGGACGGTCATGAGGGTCAGGCGGTCGCTCATGCCGCCCATGGTATCGGGGAGCGGGCGCAGCGCCCGCGGCCGGCACGACCGGCCTCCTGTCCAGGCTCGCGAGGACCCCGGTTCTGGCGCGTCGACGCCTGGGGCTTCTCGTTCCTCCCGTCCAGGCTCGCGAGGACCCCGGGACAGCGTGCGCACGGCACCCCGCTTCCCGGCCAGCACACCGACGAGGTGCCGGGGAGCCCCGAGCTGCGGACCGGACGAGGTGAGGCGGATGGGGGCCTCCGGGGTGATCTAGACTCGGCCGGATCAGGGGTGGCAGGGAGGAGCACGGTGGCGGACGAACGCGAGCGGTGGGCGCTGATCCTCGGCGCCAGCAGTGGCTTCGGGGAGGCGGCGGCTCTGGCCCTCGCGAAGGACGGCTACCACATCGCCGGCGTCCACCTGGACCGGCGCTCCGGGATGCGGCACGTGGATGAGATCTGCGCCCGGATCCGGGCGCTCGGGCGCGAGGCGCACTTCTTCAACGTGAACGCGGCCGACGACGACCAGCGAGCGGGCGTTCTTCGCTCCATCCGCGAGCGGTTCGACCAGACCGAGTCGGCGGGCGGCCACGCGTACGTGCGCGTGCTCCTGCACTCGCTCGCGTTCGGGACGCTCAAGCCGTTCCTGGCTGCGGATGCGGCGAACGCGATCAGCCGCAAGAACATGGAAATGACGCTCGACGTGATGGCCAACAGCCTCGTGTACTGGGCGCAGGACCTGGTGCGGGAGCGGTTCATCGAGGCCGGGTCGCACATCTACGCCATGACCAGCGAGGGGTCCAGCCGCGTGGTCGAGAGCTACGGGGCCGTCAGCGCGGCGAAGGCCGCGCTCGAGTCGCACTGCCGGCAGCTTGCGACCGAGCTGGCCCGGCTTGGGATGGGGGCGACCTGCAACGCGATCCGGGCCGGCGTGACGATGACCCACGCGCTCATGCAGATCCCCGAGCACGACGCCCTCGTGCGCGAGGCCGGCCGGCGCAACCCGAGCGGCCGCCTGACCACGACGGAGGACGTCGCCCGTGCGATCGTCACGCTCTCGTGCGAAGGCACCGAGTGGATGACAGGCAACGTCCTTGGGATCGATGGCGGGGAGTTCGTGACCGGATGACCGCCGCGGAAGCGCGGGGCGACGATCGGTCGTCGGCGGGCGACGCCAGGGTGTCGGGCGGCGCGCTCGCGACTGGGCTGGCCGAGGGGCGGCTGTTCGTCGAGACGGTCAGGCGCGGTCGCAGCGCCGGCGGGCTCGCGGCGCAGCGGCCGGGAGCGCGGGAAGGGATGCCGGCGCGCGCCCAGGCCCACCACGCGAAGGAGCCGCGATGAGTGGATCGCTGCCCCCGACACGCCTGGGCGCGGTGCCCGATTTCGAGCTCGAACGGTTCTTCGACCGCTTCGAGTTCGACCTGCCGTATCAGCTCGGCTCGTCCGACCCACAGACGCTCGGCCTCGGCGAGCTGCTCGCGTATGCGGACGAGCGGCAGCGGCAGCGCTGGGCCACGCTTCGCCTCGGGTACCGCACGGCGGCGGGCGACCCCGATCTCCGTGCCGCCATCGCCGGCCTGTACCCGGGCCGAACCTCCGAGGACGTGCTCGTCGCGGTCGGCGCGGCCGAGGCGCTGATGCTGACGTTCGCCGCCTCGCTCGCGCCGGGCGACCGGGCGATCGCGCTCACGCCCGCGTACCAGTCGCTGCACGAGATGCCGCGCGCGATGGGGGCGGACCTCGAGCTGGTCCCGGTGGAGCGCGCCGGCGGCGGGTGGCGGTTCCCGTTCGAGCGCCTGATGGATGCCCTGCGGCCGGGGATCACGGCGCTCGTCCTCAACACGCCGCACAACCCGACGGGCGTGGCCGCGAGCGCTGAGCAGCTGGCGACGATCCTCCGACGTTGCGAGGATGCGGGGATCCGGGTGATCGGCGACGAGGTCTACCGCGGGCTCGAGTGGGCGCTGCCCACGCCGCCGTCCGTCACCGGGCTCTCCGACCGCGCGGTCGCGGTCGGCGTGACGTCGAAGGTGTACGGGCTGGCCGGGCTGCGGATCGGGTGGCTCGTGACGGGCGACACGGATCTGCGTCGGCGCGCGATGGCGATCAAGGACTACACGACGCTGTGCGCGGCCGGCCCGTCCGAGGTGCTTGCCACGATCGCCGTGTCCGCGCACACGGCGCTGCGGGACCGCACGCGGGCGCTGTGCGAGGCGAACATGGACGCGCTGGACGCGTTCGTCGCCGCGCGCCCCGATCTCGTGGCGTGGCGGCGACCCGCCGCCACGACGATCTCCGTCGCGCGGATCGCGGCGCCGTTGCTGGCCCGCCACGGCGGAGACGCCGACGCTGTGCTCGCGAGCTGGCGAGGGCGGGCGGGCGTCGTCGTGGTTCCAGGACCGGCATTCGGCTGCGCGGCCGATGAATTCCGTCTCGGCTTCGGTCGGACCGACCTGCCGGCGGCCATTCAGGCGCTGTCAGGCGCCGGCTAGTCGAGCCGGCTCCGCGCGCCGGCGTGCAGGCCGAACGCAGGCCGAACGCCGGCGCCCCCATTCGGGGTAGCCCGGTCCCTGCGGCACCCTCCGGCCCAACGGCCGGATCTCCCATTCGTGCGAACGGCGCTACCCTGTCTGATGTGCGGGTACGACAGCGCTGGCTTGCGGTTCTCGTGCCGGTCCTCGTGGTCGGCGTCATCGAGGTGGCCAGCGACACGTTCCTCGATCGCCACCTGCCGTTTCCGCGCGACACGATCCTCGTCATGGCCGTCGTCGTCGTGCTGGCGATCGTGTACGGGACGCTCGTCTTCCGGAGGCTCGACCGGTTGACCGGGACGTTGCGCCAGCAGAACGCGGAACTCGCTGCGCGACATGCCGAGGCCTCGGCGCTGCACCGGGTCAGCATCGCGATCACGGCCCTCCAGAACATCGACGCCGTCCTGCGCGCGGTCGTCGAGAGCGCTCGCTCGCTGCTCGGTGCGGACCTGGCCGTTCTCGTTCTCCCCGGTCCGGACGGCGATCCGTGGCTCGCGGCCGCGGCCGGGCCGCGTGCCGGCATCGACCCGATGGGCGAGCAGCCGGGCGAGGATTTCCGTCGCTTCGTGCGGCCGGAGCACCTCGTCGCCAACCTCGCCGCGCCGCTGCGGCTCGGCGATCGGACGATCGGCACGCTCGCCGTCGTCTCGGGGGCCGGCCGCTCCTACGGCGTGGACGACGTCGAGGTGCTGTCGTCGCTCGCCAGCCAGGCCGCCATCGCGCTCGAGAACGACCGGCTGCAGCGCGAGCTGCGTGAGATGGCCGTGCGCGGCGAGCGCGAGCGGATCGCGCGCGAGATGCATGACGGGCTCGCGCAGGTGCTCGGGTACGTCAACACGAAGTCGCAGGCGGCGGGGGAGCTGCTCGCGACAGGGCGGATCGACGCCGCGCGCGCGCAGCTGTCGGAGCTGGCAGTCGCCGCCCGCTCGGTGTACGTCGACGTCCGCGAGGCGATCCTCGGGCTGTCGAGCCCGATCCCGCCCGATCGTGGGCTCGTCGGTGCACTCGAGGAGTACGGCGAGCGCTTCTCGGAGGCGTCGAAGCTGTTCGTCCGGGTCGATGCGCCGGGATCTGTCCGAGGCCTCGTGCTGGCTCCGGACGTGCAGGCGCAGGTGTTCCGGATCGTGCAGGAGGCGCTCACGAACGTCCGCAAGCACGCCGCCGCGCAGCGGGTCGTCATTTCGCTCGAGATGGAGGAGGATACGCTCGTGGTGCAGGTGGAGGACGACGGACGCGGCATGGCGGGCACCGAAACGCCCGCAAGCGACTGGCCGCACTACGGGTTGCGTACGATGCAGGAGCGCGCGGCGACGGTGGGGGCCGAGTTGCGCGTGGAGCCGGCGGAGCCGCAGGGGACACGGGTGACCGTGCGCGTGCCGGTCGTCGCCGTGAACGGCAGGAGGGTTGCCTGATGCGGGTGTTGCTGGCCGACGATCACACGCTGTTTCGCGACGGAGTGGCGTCGCTGATCTCCGCGTGGGGACACGAGGTGGTCGGCCAGGCGTCGAACGGGGAGGAGGCCGTCTCGCTCGCCGACAAGCTCCGCCCGGACCTGGTGCTCATGGACGTCCGGATGCCCGGCCTGTCGGGGCTCGCCGCCACGCAGCGCATCCGCACCGACCATCCCGAGGTCGCGATCGTCATGCTGACCGTCAGCGAGGACGAGGACGACCTCTTCACCGCGATCAAGGCGGGTGCGCAGGGGTACCTGCTCAAGAACCTCGAGAGCGCGCAGCTGCGTTCGATGCTGGAGGCGGTGTCGAGGGGTGAGGCGGCCATCACGCCCGCGACGGCGGCTCGCATCATCGACGAGTTCCTGCGGCCGGACCGGCCCCGTCTGCCAGTCGAGCCCGACCGGCTGACGGACCGCGAGATCGACGTGCTGCGGCTCGTGACGCAGGGGTTGCGGAACAAGGAGATCGCGTCGCGGCTCGGGATCACCGAGAACACCGCGAAATTCCACCTGAAGAACATCCTCGAGAAGCTGCACGCGCAGAGCCGGACGGAGCTGGCGGCACGCGCCGTCCGGGAGGGCCTGGTCCCGCAGGACTGACGCGGCGGGCGCGGCCTCGCCGCCGCCCCGGCCGCCCGGCGCGCAGGCAACCCACGCGCTGGCCCGCGGAAACCCGCATCCCGCCCGACTCCCGGTCCGAACGGCCCGGGCCATTCGACCCCCTTGCGCCGCCCCGGTCGAGATCGGCCCGACTCTCCGGTCGCGTGTGTGACTCGCGGCGTCCACGCGGCATCCTCTGGGCACGAATTGCCGGAGGTGCGCATGGGCTACCGCATCACGATCGATCAACGGGGATGCTTCAACTGCGGCGTCTGCATGGACGTGTGCCCCGTGCAGGCGCTCGACATGTCCCGCCCGACGAACGGCGGGCCCGAGACTGGATCCCGGGACGGCGCGCCCCTGCGCTGGATGATGGAGTTCCCGACGCAGGTCGGCGAGTGCATCGGCTGCGGGATCTGCGTGCGCGAGTGCCCCGTCGTGGTCGTGACGCTCGACTCCGCCCCCGGCGAGACGCCGCTGGCGCCGCGACAGGGCCCGATCACACGCCCCGTGCCCGCCACCGAACCGCCCGCCTGGATCCCGCTCGGCGAGGCGACGCGCGAGGCTCTCAAGCCCGACCACCCCGAGCCGTTCGCGTCGCTGTTCACCTGGCGCACGAGTGAGCGGCCTCAGCCGTGGCAGACCTGGCGGTCGATGATCGAGAGTGACCGCGACCCGAAGGCGCCGTGCCAGGCGGCCTGTCCCGCCGGCACCGACGCGGGGCGGTACGTCGGCGCGATCGCCGCGGGGCGGTACGACGAGGCGTACGCCGTGGCGGCGGAGGTCAACCCCTTCCCGTCCGTCTGCGGCTGGATCTGCACCGCGCCGTGCGAATCCGCCTGCCGGCGCGGCACGCTGGACGAGCCGATCTCGATCCGCAGCCTGAAGCGCTTCGCGGCGGAACACGGGCGCCTGCCGAAGGTGGCGCCGCCCAAGGAGCGCCGGAGCGAGCGGGTCGCGATCGTCGGCGGCGGGCCGGCGGGCATGTCGGCCGCCTACTACCTGGTGCGGCTCGGATATCGCGTCACGGTGTTCGAGGCGATGCCCGTGCCCGGCGGCATGATGGCGATCGGGATCCCGTCATACCGGCTTCCGCGCGAGGCGCTGCAGGAGGAGGTCCAGCGGATCGTCGACCTCGGCGTCGAGCTCCGGCTCGACACCGCGATGGGGCGGGACTTCAGCCTGAGCGACCTCGAGGCGCAGGGGTTCAGCGCGGTCTTCCTCGCGACCGGTGCTTCCAGGAGTCGCCGGCTCGGGGTCCCGGGCGACCAGCTCTCGGGCGTCGTGCCCGCCACGTTGTTCCTCAAGCAGGTCAACCTCGGCGAAGGGCCGCGCCTTTCGGGTCCGATCGTCGTCGTCGGCGGCGGCAGCACCGCGATGGACGCCGCACGCTCGGCGCTCCGCAGCGGGGCCGACTCCGTGACGATCCTCTACCGGCGCGGCCGCGCGGACATGCCGGCGCAGCACGAGGAAATCGAGGCCGCAGAGCGCGAGGGCATCTCCATCCGCACCGGCGTCGTCATCGACGAGGTCCTGGGCAACGGCCGCGTGGGCTCGGTCCGGTGCCGGATCCAGCAGCCGACCGGGCGCGTCGAGTCGGGCCGGACGGTCTGGGAGGTCGTCGCGGGGAGCGACTTCGAGGCCTCCTGCTCCACCATTCTCGTCGCGATCGGCGAGGAGCCCGACCCGTCGATCCTGCCGCCCGGCACGGGCATCGAGGTGAGCGCCTGGGCCGGCATCATGGCCGACCCCCGGACGCTCGCGACCGGCCGGGCCGGCGTCTTCGCCGGTGGCGACGTCGTCTCGGGTCCGAAGACGGTCATCGACGCCGTGGCCAACGGGCGTCGCGCCGCCGCGTCGATCCACGAGTACCTCGCGGGAGCCCGCGACGGCGAGGCCGAGATCATGGCCGCGGTGCGCTACCCGCGCGGGCCGGAGCGGTCACTGCAGCTCGATCTCGCCCGGCGCGAGCGGGTGCGCATCGAGCATCCGGACTACGTGCCCGGGTCGTTCACCGCAAACGAGCCCGGCCTCGATGAGGCGCAGGCCCGGCAGGAGGCCTCTCGCTGCTTCCGCTGCGACGCGGTCTACAGCTGCGGGGTCGTCCAGGTTCTCTCCGGCCGCGGCCCCGCCGACGGCGCGCTGCCGGTGCTCCCGCCGCCACACCCACAGCCGCGCGTGCCGAACGTCGCCGCCGGCGCCACGACCGGAGGAGGACAGTGACTCCAGCTCAGATCCAGGCGTTCATCAACGTCGGGGAGCCATTCGTCGAGGGCACCATCGCGGCCGCGCTGGTCGCGCTCTGGCTCCTCGTCGTCGCGCTGCATCTCGCGCGACCGTACATGCTCGCGACCCTGCAGAAGTTCACCCTCCGGCTCGCTGCCGATCTCTGGTGGATCATCTACGTCGCCCTGCGCGACCTGCTCGTCGTCCAGGTGTTCCTCGGAAGCTTCATCTTCTTCTACCCCGACGTCGTCAGGGCGGACAATCTCCCGATCACGGGCGGCCTCGCCGCCGCCTGCGCGTTCGCGGCGCTCGTGGTGAAGCTGACGACCCGCGGCGACGCTGACCCGCGCGGCTTCCGGCTCCAGACGATCCTGCTCGGGGTCGGCTCGATGCTCTACATCGTGCCGTACGTGCTTGGCGTCCAGGTCACCACGATCGGGTCGGGCGTCAGCAACCAGCTCGCCGCCCTCCTCGACAGCTCGCAGAACACGAACGTGTCCCTGCCGCTTGCGTACATCTCCGCGGCGATCGTCGGGCTGCTCGGCCTGTACGCCGTCATCTACAACCTGCGGATCGCCGACACGCGCCGGCCGCAGGCCCGCTGACGAGGAGCGTGCCATGACCTCCGACCAGATCACCTCATCGTTCGTCCAGGGCGGCGAGGGGTGGATGGTGCTGTCGATCGCGGCGATCCTGCCCATCCTCTGGGCGTTCACGCTCGTCGTCCACTTCAGCCGTCCCTACGTGATCCGCTTCCTGCAGACGCTGACGCTCCGTTTCGGCGGCGACGTCTGGTGGCTCTCGTACGTGCTGATGCGCGACGGGCTGATGATGATCACGCTCGCGCTCAGCATGATCTTCCTGATGCCGAACCTGTACATCGGTCTCGGCCTGCCGCTCACCGCGCCGCTCGCGGCCGTGCTGCTCTTCTGGGCGCTCGTCATCAAGCTGACGCGTGACGCTGACGACGATCCGCAGGCGTTCCGCGCGGTCAGCGTCCTGCTCGTGGTGGCATCCGCGCTGTACATCATCCCGCAGATCTACGGCCTCGAGGCCGGCGGCGAGACGGACATCTGGGGCACGTTCGGGCTCGGCTGGCTCCCCGGTGTCCTGTCGGCGAACCAGGGCTGGATGAACCCGCTTGCCTGGCCGATCCTGATCGTGAGCCTGGCCCTGTTCGGCATCACCGGCGGGTACCTGTTCACGCGCTTCATGCTCAGCCTCCGTCGCGAGGGCGTCACCGCCGGCACCGTCCCGGGCTCCGACGCGGACCGCCAGGGGGCGGCGCAGGGCGGGAACGTCCAGTCGTCGGCCGGGCCGGTCGCCGGATAGTCGCACTGGTCGCGGCCGCGAAGCGGTCGCGGATTGATCTCTGGGCCAGGCGGGTCGGGCGCTGCTCGCCCGCCTTGCCGTTTCTCGCGGGCTCCGGGTCCGCCGTCTCTCCGGCCGCGCCCCCACGCTCCCGGCGGGCGCCCGGGGGCGCGGCCTCATCGACTACGGGATGTCGACCAGCACCTTCCCGAGCACGTGACGCTCGACGGCCTCGTGCGCGTCCGCGATCCGCTCGAGCGGGAAGTGGTGCTCGGGAAGCGGGCGCAGCGCACCGGCGGCCAGCGCCTCGCCGACGCCCGCGACCGCGTCGCGCATCTGCTGCGGCGTGAGGTTGTAGACGAGCACGAACTCGAGGCGCGCGTTCGCCGTCATGAGGCGCCGTACCGGGATGGTCGGGTCGGGCGCGTCGATCGCGTACGAGACGATCGTGCCGTGGCCGATGAGCACGTCGATGTCGGTCGGCAGGTTGGCGGCGATCGCGACGTCCACGATCCGGTCGACGCCGTCCGGCGCGATCCGCCGCACCTGGTCGACGTGGGCGGGATCCCGGTAGTCGACCACGTGGTCGGCGCCTGCCTCGGAGGCGAGGCGCTCCTTCTCCGGCGAGCTTGCCGTCGCGATGACTCGCGCGCCCCCACGCTTCGCGAGCTGGATCGCGGCGTTTCCGACCGCCCCGGCGCCGCCCGTGATCAGCACGGTCCGGCCGTCGAGGGGGCCGTCCGCGAACAGGCAGTGCTGCGCGGTGATGAACGGGATCGCGAGCCCCGCCCCCTGGTCGAACCCGACCCCATCCGGCAATGGGACGGCCTGGTCGGACGGGATGCAGGTGTACTCCGCCGCCGTCCCGTTGAACCGGCCGTGCGCCGCGTTGTAGACCCACACCCGCTGCCCCACGCGCCCCGGATCCACGCCCGGTCCGACCGCGTCGATCACGCCGGCGCCGTCCTGGTCGGGGATCTGGCCCTCGGGCGGCAGGTCCGGTCCGGCGCTCCGCGTCTTCCAGTCGGTCGGGTTCACGCCGGACACCCGCACCCGCACCCGGACCTCGCCCGGCCCGGGTGTCGGATCGAGCAGGTCGACGATCTCCAGGACCTCCCGCGCGGGACCCCGCCGGTGATACACCGCAGCCTTCATGCCGTCACCTCGCTGCTCTTCGCGTCGACGCCGGAACCGCGCCGCGTGCCACCCGCTCGACAGCGAGCCGGAAGCCGCCCGCGTGCGGCTCCGGCACCGAGCCGGGCGATCGACCGGCATCCACGGCTGCGGCACCGAGCCGGGCGACCGCTCGCCGTCACGGCGCCGGCTTTGCGCTGGCCGGCGGCGCTCCGGTTCCCGACGGACCGTACCCCGTCAGCTCGACGTACGCCTCGCCGCCCTCGCTCCGCCCGTTGCGCGCGGCGCTCACGACCTGCGATCCCTCCCAGTACACGACGCCCGTGGTCGGCCGCGTGTCGAGCTCCTGGTCCGCCACCGTCGGCCGCAGGCGGATCGTCAGGCCTTCGGCCGGCAGGGTGATCGTCCAGCCCGCCGGGTAGGTCGCGCCGGTCGCCGGGCTCGTCCAGTGGTCGGTCACGGCGACGTGGAACGCCGACCGGTCGAGGTGGACGCAGGTGCCGTCGGGACGGACGAGGGTCCCGTACTCGAGAGCGTCGACCCCGGTCACGTCCCGAACGAGCGACAGGGTGAGGTCGGTGCCGTCGGCGAGATTGACGGCGAACCAGTCCCATCCGCCCGCGCCGACCGCGATGAAGTTGCCCCACTGGTGGTCGAACCACGCCTCACCAGTCACCGTGTACCGCCGGCCGCTGAGGGTCACCGCGCCCTGCGCCGCCATGCGCGTCCGCGAGTAGTAGTACGAGCCGCCCGCGGCGCCGAAGTCGACCCAGCCGTTCGAGCCCTGGAGGACGGGGGGCCGGTCGGCGGAATCGAGCGACAGCTGGATCGAGAAGCCGGCCGAGGCGCTGGTCGCGCTCAGGAGATCGCGGCCGTTGATCCCCGCCATGACCCACGGCATGCCCGACGACGGTGACGACGGAGCGGGCAGGTCCGGCGGGGCCCCACCGATCGCCCGCCCGCCCGCCGCAGCCCCTGGCCCGATCCCCGTCGCGCTCGGCAGGCCGGAGATCCCCAGCAGGAATCCAGCCTTCGGCCCGATGCCCGGCGGAAGCGCGCGCTGCAGCGCGTCCGGGATCTGCGGCTGGATGTCGCTGCGGACCAGCGCCCCCGTCCCGCCGAGGTCCACCTGCGGCCCGATCTCCGAGCGCTGGTCATACAGGAACCGCTGCCCGGTCTCGTCGGTCAGCGCGAGGTGCGACGCCCACGACACCGGGAACGCGCCGCGCTCGGCACGGAAGATGACGAACTCGAACCCGAACCGGTGGCCGTCCGGCGCCTGCAGGTGCCCCGTGAAGTACCACCACTCCGTCAGTCGGTTGTGCGGCGCCTCGTCCTGCGGGAACGAGAGCGCATGCGGGTCCGGCCGCGGCGTCGGCGAGGCCGAGGCCGTGGGCGGCACCGGCCTCGGCGTCGGATCCGTGCCCAGCAGGCGGCCCTGGGGCGAGCACGCGGCGAGCAGCAGCGCGGCCACGGCCAGGAGCGCGATGAGCTGGGTGATCGTCGCCCCTTCGACGAGCGGCAGGCGAGTCTCGACCCAGCGCGCCAGGCGCCGCGGCATCCACCAGTTCCAGTCGCCGAGCAGCCGCATCGTCGCCGGCACGAGGAGGGCCCTGACGACCGTCGCGTCGAGCGCGACCGCGATCGCGACCCCGAGGCCGAGCGCCTTGATCAGCACGATGTCGGCGAACGCGAACGACCCGGCCACGACGACGACGATCGCCGCCGCGCTCGTGACGATCCGGCCCGACCGCTCGAGCCCCCGCGCGACCGCCTCGCGGTTGTCGCCGGTCGCGTCCCAGACCTCCTTCATCCGGCTCAGCAGGAATACCTCGTAGTCCATCGACAGCCCGAACAGCACGCAGAACAGGATGACCGGCTGCGTCGTCTCGACGAACCCGAGCGGCCTGAAGCCCAGGAGCGCGGAGAGGTTGCCGTCCTGGAAGATCCAGACGAGCGCGCCGAAGCTGGCGACGATCGACAGGCTGTTCATGATCAGGGCCTTCAGGGGCAGCACGACCGACCGGAGCAGCAGGAACAGCACCAGGTACGTGGTGACGATCAGGAACAGCGCGGTGCGCGGGAACTCGGCGGCCACCGCGTGGACGACGTCCGTCACGTCGGCGGCGCCGCCCGCGACCTGGACCGTGATCCCGGGCGGTGGCGCGAGCGCGGAACCGGGCGTCCGCAGCTCCTCGACCAGGGCGTGGAACGCCGGACGGTTCGGGTCGTACGGGGTGTAGACCGAGAACGTCGTGAGGTTGCCGCGCGTCGTCGCCTGCAGCTCGGCCGCCGCGTAGCGGTCCGGGGGCCCGCCCGGTGCGCCGTAGAGCAGCTCGTACTGCGCCTCGGTCAGCCGAGGATCGAGGTTGACCAGGCCCTCGACGCGCACCACGCGGGGGTCCGCGGCGAGCCGCCGTGACCAGCCGTAGAGCTTCGAGATGTTCGCCGAACTGGTCACCGGCCCCGTCGTGTGGATCGCGAGCAGCAGCGGGTCGAACTCGCCGGGTCCGAACTCGCGCACGAGCAGGTCGTAGCCCTGCCGGGACGGCACGCTCTCGGGAAGGATGCTCGCGTCGGGCGCGTCGAAGCGGGCGTGCAGGAACGGCACACCGAAGAGGACGAGGATTGCGAGCGTCGGCACGAACACGCGGAGCGGCCGCTGCATGACCCAGCGCGCGAGCCTGCCCCAGCCGCCATCGCCGGCGTCCGGGTTGCGCTGCCGGAGCCGGCGGACGGCGAGCGCGTCGATGCGAGGGCCTGCGATCGTCAGCAGCGCGGGCAGCAGCGTCATGGCGGCAGTCACGTCGAGCCCGACCACGATCGCCCCGGCCGCCCCGACCGAGCGGAGGATCATGAACTCGAACAGGAGCAGCCCGGCGAGCCCGAGGAGCACGGTCAGTCCGCTGAAGAACACGGCCCGACCGGCGGAGGCCACGGTGACCGCCACCGCCGACTGGACCGCGTCGCGGTCAACGCTCCCGTCCGGCAGGCGGCCGCCGCCCCGCCTCGCCAGCTCCTCGCGAAACCGGCTTGTCATGAGTAGCGAGTAATCGACGCCGAGGCCGAGTCCGAGGAGTGTCGTGAGGTTCAGGACGAAGATGCTCATCGGCGTCAGGCTCGCGAGCACGAAGATGATCGCGAGGCTGAGCGCGACGGCCGTGCCGCCGACGACGAGCGGGACGGCCGCGGACACCGCGCTCCCGAAGACGAGGAGCAGGGCCATCGCCGCCAGCGGCAGCGACACGAGCTCGCTGCGGCGCAGGTCGGCCTCGGACACGGTCTGGATGTCGCCGTAGAACGCCGGACCGCCGGCGAGGTACGTGCGAATGCCGGGCTCCGGGCGGAGGGCCGCCTGGACCGGGCCGAGCGCCTGGGGCGACTGGTCGGCCTGGAGATCGAGCGAGACGACCTCGTACACGACCGTGCCATCCGCGCTGACCTGGTGCGAGTTCAGCGTGTGCGGGAGGACCGCCGTGACGTACTTCGCGTGCGGGACGTTCGCGATGGCCTTCGCGACGGCCGACTCGAACTCGGGGCTGCCGGCGCGGGCGTCCGACGTCGACTGGATGACGATGACCAGCGCCGACGGAGGCAGGCCGAGCTTCTGCTCGAGGAGCTGCTCGGCCTTTGCCGACTCGAGCTGGTTGCCGGTGAACCCGCCCGCGCTCAGGACGCCCGGAGCCTGCGGCGCAAGGGGGGCCGAGACCAGGACGAGGACGGCCCAGAAGGCGAGGATGGGCCAGGGGTGCGCCGCGACCCACGCGCCGATCGCGCCGAATCGCCCGGCCGGTCGCGGGCTCGTCTCCTGCGGTCCCGCGGTCTGGCTTCCGCCGCCTGCCTGAAGGCGGCCCCGGGTCGGTCCCGCGGCGGCGCCGGTCCGGCCGCCCGGCACGCCCGCGCGACCGAGTGGCTCCGCGCGACGGAGTGGCTCCGCGCGACGGAGTGGCTCCGCGCGACCTTCGGCCTCCCCCGGGCCGCCGTCTCCCCCTGTGTCCGTCACACGCCCCCGGTCATGCCTCCTGCTGCCCCGCCGGGACCGGCTCGCACCCAGCCTGCGGCCCGCTCTCCTCGATCAGCTCGATGACGCTCCGGACGTCGGCGACGCCCCGCACCGTCGCGATCACCGAGCAGTACTTCTCGCTGCTCAGGTGGACCGCGCGCTCGACCGCCGTGGGGTCGACGCCGCGCCCGCACACGACGTATGTCAGCGTGATGCGTGTGAAGGCCCACGGCGCCTCATCGAGCTGCTGGCCGTCCAGCCGCACCTGCACCCCCGTCACCGGCTGGCGCTGCTTGCGCAGGATCTCGACCACGTCCCATGCGGAGCAGCCTCCGACGGAAGCGAGGAACGCCTCGGCTGGCCCGATCGCGTGCATCACGCCGTCCTCTGCCGGGGCGGCCATCTCGATCGGCTGGTCCGGACGCACCCCGCGGGCCTCGAACGTGGCGCGCTCCGGCTTCCACGTGACGGTGACGTGCTTCACGATGACCTCCAGGGGCGCGGGAGCGGGCGGTGGCTCGAACGTTGGACGCAGGTGGCGCGCGTGTGCGGTCCGAGCGCAGCATAGCCGCGGAAGACGCCGCGGTTCCTGCGGGCGCTGTCGCCGCGGAGCCCCGCCCACCGGGCTGGCCCGGGCCGGACCGCCGGCACCTCGACCGTCGGGCGCAGGTCCGGGGCGATGCGTGCGGGAGCGCCGGCTGCGGTAGCATCGTCAGTCCATGCAGACTGCATAAAGCCTATGCAGTCGGGGCGGGCGGCAATCGGGGCGCGAGAGTCCGCGCGACGTTCGGGGCGGGGTCGAGGTGGGTGGTGAGCAGAACGGGAGGACGCGGTGAGTGAGCAGACAGTGCCGGCGGCGCACGGGGCGGCGCCAAGCACGTCGTCCGTGGAGGCCCGGCCCTTCGTCAACCAGCGCGACCCGGCGCGGCGCCTCGGCCCCGACGGGAGGCCCGCCGCCAGCCGCCGCGCCCCACTCTGGGCGGACGTGCCCGATGAGCAGTGGAACGACTGGCGCTGGCAGCTCTCGCACCGCGTGAACTCGCTCGAGGAGCTCGAGCAGGTCCTGAACCTCACCGACGACGAGCGCGAAGGCCTCTCCGCTCCCGACAAGTTCCGTGTCGACGTCACGCCGTACTTCGCCAGCCTGATCGACCCCGACGACCCGAACGACCCGATCCGCCGCCAGGTGATCCCGACCGGCCGCGAGCTGCGTTCGTTCACCGGGATGATGGAGGACTCCCTCGCCGAGGACCGCCACTCGCCCGTGCCCGGCCTCGTCCACCGCTACCCCGACCGCGTCCTCATGCTGATCACGACGCAGTGCGCGAGCTACTGCCGGTATTGCACCCGGTCGCGGATCGTCGGCGACCCGAGCCAGAACTTCAACCGTCGAGAGCACGAGGCGCAGCTCGACTACATCCGCCGGACCCCGCAGATCCGCGACGTGCTGATCTCGGGCGGCGACGGCCTCACGCTCGCCCCGAAGCTCCTCGAACAGGTCATCCGTGGCCTCCGCGAGATCCCCCACGTCGAGATCATCCGGATCGGCAGCCGCGTGCCGGTCTTCCTGCCGCAGCGCATCGACGACGAGCTCTGCGACATGCTCGCGAAGTACCACCCGGTCTGGCTGAACATCCACGTCAACCACCCGAACGAGATCACGCCCGAGCTCGCGCGCGCCTGCGACCGGCTGACCCGCGCCGGCGTGCCCCTCGGGAACCAGTCGGTGCTGCTCGCCGGCGTGAACGACTGCGTCCACATCCAGCGCGACCTCGTCCAGAGGCTCGTCGAGATCCGGGTCCGGCCCTACTACCTGTACCAGTGCGACCTGGTCGAGGGCGCGGGACACTTCCGGACGCCGGTCGGCAAGGGGCTCGAGATCATGGAGGGGCTGCGCGGCCACACGTCGGGGTACGCGGTGCCGACCTACATGATCGACGCGCCTGGCGGTGGCGGGAAGATTCCCGTCATGCCGAACTACCTGATCAGCTACTCGGACCACAAGGTCGTGCTGCGGAACTACGAGGGCTACATCACCACGTACGAGGAGCCCACGGAGTACGCGCCGCACGAGAAGTCCAAGTGCTGGCACTGCCAGCACCAGCGGCCGGAGCCCGGCCAGAAGGGCGTCACGGCGCTGCTCGACGGGGACGCGATGTGGATCGAGCCGCAGGGGTTCGCCGAGATCCACACGCGCGGCGCGACGGAGGGCCACCGGCTCAAGGACCCGTCGAAGTGGGTGCCGCTCGGAGTGGGGCCGATCGAGGGGCGGCCGGTGCGACAGGCGCTCGGCGAGGGCGACAGTGGGTCGGCCGACCGGCCCGCCACGGAGAACGGCACACGAACGGATGGCGCGCCGGCGACCGGCGGACCACCTGCCGACGCGCGGGTCTACGGCCCTGGCGAGGAGCCGCGGCCCGCACCCGGAGAGCCGAACGCGACCGCGAACCACGAGCTGCTGTAACGGCGCGCGTCCGAGCCCGAGTGACGCGGCGGCGGAAGGACGGAAGGGAGCCCGTGCCCGGGCTGCGACCCGGGATCCTGCTGTTGGCGCAGGCGGCGCCATGGGAGCCCAGGCTCGAGGCGACCCGCTCGAGGCGACCGGCGCGTCGATGGGCCGGGGCCCCTCGTCACCTAGTTCCGGCGGCCTCCGAAGATCCCCCGGGCGATCCGGACCTCGTCGCGGTCCGGCGCCTCGGGCATCTCCTCCAGGTACCGGTCGAGGCCGCGCACCGCGTCGGTGAACCGGCCGCACCGCCCGTACAGGAGCGCGCGGTCGCGCCGGAGCGCGGGATCGCGCGGGTCGAGGATCACGAGCAGTTCGAGCGTCGCGAGGGCGGGCGCCCACTCGCGCCGCGACAGGTAGATCCCGCGCAGGTTTCCGAGGATCCGGGCGATGATCTCGCGCCGCGTCGCGGGACGCAGCATCGAGCGCCGGAACGCGACCGGTCGCCCGAGTGCCTGGCGCATCACGTGCGCGCAGTCGTCCTCCGACAGCGTCCGGCCGCGGTCGTACGGGTCGATCAGCCGGCCGTCCGGGCCGCCGAGGATGAAATGGCCGGGAAGCCCGATCCCGAACAGCGGCAGCCCGAGCTGCCACCCGACTTCGAGCTCGATCACCCCGAGGGCGATCGGCAATCCGCGCCCGAGCCGGAGCACGTCTCCGAGGTACGCGTGCCGCGGCTCCCACGCGTCGCGCGCCGCGCCGCGCAGCCCCATCTCGACGTACAGGACCTCGTGGAGCGCATCGAGGATGGCGTTCAGCTCGTACGGGGTCCGGATCCCGGAGTCGCGCCGCGCGCATGGACGGAGCTCCTGCGGCAGCGTCGCGCGGACGCGATCCGCGATCGCGTCGAGCTCGTCGGCGAGGACACGCGGCGTCGAGGCGGGGTCGGCCTCGGCGGCGATGCACGCGCAGGCTGCGGCGAGGTCGATGAACGGGTCCGGGCGCGCGACGATCCCGGCGAATGGCGCGCGAAGAGCGGGCAGCCGGGCTGCGCGGGGTTCGCGTGGGAAGGGGTCGGGCATGGGCCGATAGTAGGGGACGGGTCCACTCCTGTCGTGCCGGGCCGCCCGCAGTGGGTGGTGCGCGTCTGCCGACCGGCGTTCTCGCCCGTGCTCTTCCCGTCATGGCCGTCCGCCGGCCCCGCGTCATCGGCTGGCGCGGTCTCCGCGGGATCGCTCGACCGTCGGCTGCGTGGCATCCGCCGCCCGCTCTCGCCGCTCGACCGTCGGCTGCGTGGCATCCGCCGCCCGCTCTCGCCGCCCGATCGGCTGTTCTCGTCGTGTGCCTGCCGGGCGCCCGTCCCGTGATAGCCTCGCCTGCGATGGTCACCCTTCGCGACGTTCCCGGCCTGCCCGACGCCGACATCGCGCCGCCCGTGATCGCCGAGTCGGGCGACCCGTTCGCGGCGCTCCGGATCGTGCACCTGCTGGCCCGGATCCCGCGCGGCCGGCCGGTCCGTGTCCGGGACATCGTCGACGCGCTCAACGCGCGCTGGCTCGACTGGTCGTTCGACCGCAAGGTGGTCCTCGACGCGATCGTCCAGCTGCAGGCGAACTGGATGGGCGACTACCGCACCGTCGGCGGGATCGTGCTCGACCGGGATGCGTACGGCGAGACCGTGATGATCGAGGACTCGCCACGTGTCGACCCGTGGATGATCCTCCAGGTCCAGGCGCTCGCCGACGCCAGCGCGGAGCGGCTCCGGGACTTCACGCGCGAGCAGGGCGACATCTCGTGAGCGAGCGGACGCCCGAGCCTGCACGGTCGGCGTCCGGACACCCGGCACCGGCAGACCTCGCATCGACCGACCCGACTCCCGCCGGCCCGCCCCTGCACGTCTGGGTCGACGGACTGCTCGTCCCGGCCGCGACGCCGATCCTGACCGCCACCGACCGCGGGTTCCAGGTGGGGGACGGCGTGTTCGAGACGATCCGTGTCTGCGAGGGGCGCATCCTCGAACTGTCGCTCCACGCGGCGCGGCTCGCGGCGTCGGCCTCTGCGCTCGAGATCCCGCTCGAGGGCGACGTCGAGGCGACGATCCGCGTGGCGATCGCGGAGTTGCTGGCAGCCGACGACCTCGTCGCCCCGGGACTGGAGGTGTCGGTGAGGGTGACGGTGAGCCGGGGTGGCGTCGAGGGGCGGAATCTCCTCCCGCCCGCGCGCGTCCGGCCGACCATGGTGGTCCAGGCCTGGCGCGTCGCGCCGCCCCCGACGGAACTCCTCGAACGCGGGCTGCATCTCGCGATCTCAGGCGTGCGCCGGGACGCGCGGAGCCCACTGGCCACGGTCAAGACGACCAGCCGCGCGGAGTTCGTGTACGCACGACTCGAGGCGAGACGGGCAGGCGCCGACGACGCGCTGTTCCTCACGACCGACGGCCATCTCGCCGAGGCGACGTCGGCGAGCCTGTTCCTGGTGCGGTCGGTCCCCACCGCGGCGCGGCCGGGGCTGCGAGCCGGCTCGCGCGAAGGGGTGGTGCGTGCGCCGGCCGTCGGTTCGGCAGGACCGCTCGTCGACGGGCCACTCGCCGACGAGTCACTCCTCGACGGGCCACTCGTCGGCACGATCGTGGAGCGGCCGCCCGTCGGCACGATCGTGGAGCTCGCGACGCCGTCGCTCGAGTGCGGGATTCTCGCCGGGACGACCCGGGAGTGGCTCCTGGCGTGGGGGCTCGAGGTGGGCCTCGTCCCCGTCCAGGCGCTCCTCTGGCCGGACGACCTCTTCGCCGCCGACGAGGCGTTCCTGGCCAGCTCCGTGGCCGGAGTCCTTCCGGTGACCGTCGTCGACGGGCGGCCGATCGGGGACGGGCGGCCGGGGCCGTGGACGCGCCGGGCGCGGGAGGCGCGGGAGGCGTTCGCCTGCCGGTAGGTTCGCCTCAGCTCACGTTCGCGCCCGCAGCTCACGTTCGCCAGCCCGCAGACGCGCGCGGTCAGGGGCGTGAGGACAGCTCCAGGTCGGTGGGCGCCGTCATCGTCGGTGCCGGCCCCCGCGGCTCCACCGCCCCTGAACTCCAGGTCCGTGGCCGCCGTCCTTCACCGGACTTGACGTTTCGCAGGCGACCGATCTGCAGGAAAGGCTGCGGACCCTGGCCCGGGCGGAGGACCGGGGGCTGCCCGGCGAGGAGCGGCGGGTCGGGGTGGCCGACCGGCGGCGGCCGAGCCTCGTCTCCGTGCACGCGATTCCAGTCCCGTGGCATCCTCCGCGCATGTGCCACGAACCGGACTCCCGTCCGCCCGAACTGCCGTCCGACCTCTGCCCCGCTCCGATCGCTGGCGGCGCCCTCGAGACGCACGAGCTGGTGCTGACCGCATCCGACGGGAACCGATTCCGCTGCTTCGAGGCGCGCGCTCCGAGGGCGCACGGCGCAGGAGTCGTCATCTTCCCCGACTGGAACGGGCTGGGGCCCTTCTACGAGGAACTGGCGATGCGTTTCGCGGAGGCCGGCTACGAC
Source organism: Chloroflexota bacterium (assembly GCA_021785175.1). GTDB lineage: Bacteria > Chloroflexota > Limnocylindria > Limnocylindrales > CSP1-4 > JAJYNJ01. The sequence continues at coordinate 81,796 of JAJYGH010000013.1, forward strand.
GCGATCGCGTTCGACTACTTCGGACGGACCGCGGGCGCCGAGCCGCACCCGGAGGGCTTCGACCAGATGGCGCACATCGCGCAGACGAAGCCGGAGACGGTGGCGATCGACGCTGCCGCCGCGGCCGACCACCTGCGTGGCAGCGGTCGCGTCCGCGCGCTCGCGGCGCTCGGGTTCTGCTTCGGCGGGCGGCACGCCCTGTTTCAGGCACTTCCCGACTCGAGCATCCAGCCCGCCGCGGTCGTGTCCTTCTACGGCTCGCTCGGGCCGGATCGGAGCGGCCAGCCCGGTCCGCTCGTGGTCGCAGATCGCTTCACGCGACCGTTGCTCGGCAACTACGGGGGGCGCGACGCGGGGATCCCTGTCGAACAGGTCGAGGAGCTCGACCGGATCCTGACGGCGGGCGGCGTGCCGCACGACGTGAAGATCTATCCGAACGCGACGCACTCGTTCTTCGATCGCCGACACGAGGAGTTCCGGCAGGAGGCCGACGATGCGTGGCGGCGCACGCTCGGGTTCCTCGAGCGGACGCTGACGCCGCCCTCGGCCGACTGACCTCGCGCCGACCGGTTGTGGGGCGCGGGGTGGCGGCCGCCCGCCGGCAACCCGGACCCGCTCCCGGTCGCGCTCGCGGCTGCCCGCGCGCCCGACCCGCTACACTTTGCCCGATGGAACGACCGGGCAACGCCCTCGTCAAGGCCGCGTATCCCCCGATGCCGGACGCGGCGACGCGGCTGCGGAACGGCCGGACGCGACTCGCGGGCGAAGCGCTCATCGCGGCAGTGCGGCGCGACCCGACGCTCGAGGAGCGCTACGACGCGCTCCAGTTCCGGACGTTCCTGCGCGACATGGATCGCCACATCCTGCGACTCGCACTGGCGCTCGAACAGGGGGATGTCGGGCCGGTGACCGACTACGTGGGGATGCTCGTGCCCCTGTACAGGAGGCGTCGGGTGCCGCTCGAGGACTTCGGGACGATGCTGCTCGGGGCGCTGGATGCGGCACGCGCCGACCTGCCCGACGACGAGGCGGACGCGGCCTCGCTCATCATCGAGGCCGGACTTGCGCAACTGGAGCGGCCGAGGCACCTCCCGGGCGACAAGCGGCGGAGCCCCATCCTCTCGCTCCTGTGGAAGGGTGCAGGGATCCTCGACTGATGGTGCGCGACCGATGACGATCAAGTGGGTGGCCCGCGATCCGCTCATCATGAACGGCGAGCCGTTCTGCTACGCCACGCGGCTCACGGTGAGGAACGTGCTCGAGATGCGCAGTCACGGCCTGACGCCCGACCGGATGATCGCGGAGCACCCGGAGCTCCGCGACGTCGGCATCGCCGAGGCCTTCCGTTTCGCCGGCGAGCATCGCGAGCGGTACGCCGAGTTCTTCGAGTCCGACGGGTCGTTGCGCGGGCCCGGGTTCGGCGTCGAGGAGGCCAAGCGCTTCCCGGAGCACCTGCGGTCGCTCCACGGGATCGTCACGGAACGTCCGGGCGGCACGCTGGCCGCGTAGGGGTCGGCACACGCTTTCGGCGGCCGGGTACCCTGTCGGCCGCCGGGCACCCCGTCGGCCGCCGCACGCTCTTTCGGCCGACAGGCGGCATTTCGGCGGCCGGGCACCCTGTCGGCCGCCGGCGGCATTTCGGCGGCCAGGCACCCTGTCGGCCGCCGCACGCTCTTTCGGCCGCCGGGCGGCCTCCACCCCCGCCGCACGCTCTTTCGGCGGCCGGGCGGCCTCCACCCCCGCCGCACACCCTGTCGGCCGCCGGCGGCATTTCGGCGGCCGGGCGGCCTTTCGGCGGCCGCTCTTTCGGCGGCCCGGCGGCCCGTCGGCCGCCGGGCGGCCTTTCCCCCGGCCGGGCACCCTTCCCCCGCCGCTCTTTCGGCGGCCGGGCACCCTGTCGGCCGCCGGACGCTCTTTCGGCCGGCGGGCGGCCTGC
>JAJYGH010000038.1 GCA_021785175.1 Chloroflexota bacterium
CCGGCGCACGCGCTGACCGCCGCCTCGAACGTGCCGGCCAACCGGTTCCACGTCGGGGCCCCGAGAGGGCGGCCGGTATACTGCCCAGCGCGCCGAGTCACCACGCTTCCGCGGTCGCCGGCGCCTGACGACACCGCACCGGGAGTTCCATGCGCGTTCGCAAAGCTGTCTTCCCCGCCGCCGGGTGGGGCACACGATTCCTGCCCGCGACGAAGGCGCAGCCCAAGGAGATGCTCCCGCTCGTCGACAAGCCCGTGATCCAGTACGCGGTCGAGGAGGCCGTGGCGGCGGGCATCGAGCAGGTCATCATCGTCACGAGCAGTCAGAAGCGCGCCATCGAGGACCACTTCGACATCTCCTACGAGCTCGAGCACCTGCTGGAGCAGAAGGGCGACATCGACATGCTGCGCCGGGTCCGCCACATCGGCGACCTGGCGACGATCAGCTACGTGCGGCAGAAGGAGCAGCTGGGCCTCGGGCACGCGGTCCTCGTCGCGAAGGAGCTCGTGGGGCACGAGCCGTTCGCCGTCATCCTGTCGGACGACGTCGTGGTCGGCGACGAGCCGTGCATCGGCCAGCTCGCCGACGCGTACGAGCGGACCCACGGCTCGGTCGTCGCGGTCATGGAAGTGCCGCCGGACGAGACCGAGCGCTACGGCGTGATCGACGTCGACACGAGCGTCGACACCGGTGACCCGCGGCTGTTCAAGCTCCGTGGGCTGGTCGAGAAGCCGGCAAAGGGCAAGGCGCCCTCAACCCTCGCGATCATCGGCCGGTACGTGCTGACGCCGAAGATCTTCGACAAGCTCGAGCAGACGCAGGGCGGCGCCGGAGGCGAGATCCAGCTCACCGACGCGATCCAGGCGCTGATGGCCGAGCAGGACGTATACGGTTACGCCTTCGACGGCGTGCGGTACGATGCCGGCACGACCATGGGCTGGCTGAAGGCGTCGGTGGAGCTCGCGCTCCAGCGTCCGGATGTCGGCCCCGAGTTCCGGAGCTACCTGGCCGGGCTGGACCTGGGGGGGTAACGCCTGGCCCCTGCGAGGGACACCATGCCCGAGGTTGGCCGGGTCCTCGGTGGCCGCTACCGTCTGCTCGAGCTGCTCGGCGAGGGCGGGATGGCGACCATCTACCGCGCCCACGACAGCCAGCTCGATCGAGACGTCGCCGTCAAGCTGCTCCGCCCGCAGTACGGGCGCGATGCCGGCTTCATCGCGCGCTTCCGCCAGGAGGCGAAGTCCGCCGCGTCGCTGAACCACCCCAACGTCGTCAACGTGTACGACTACGGAACGGACGAGGCCGGGCCGTTCATCGTCATGGAGCTCGTCGACGGGGAGAACCTCGCCGAGATCCTCCGCGAGCGCGGGTTCCTGCCGCCGCTCGCAGCCGCCGGGATCGCGGAGCAGGTTGCCGAGGCGCTCTCCGTCGCCCACGAGCGGGGAATCGTCCATCGCGACGTCAAGCCGTCGAACATCCTGCTGACCGCCGACGGGCGGGCGAAGGTGGTCGACTTCGGGATCGCCCGCGCGCTCGTGGAGGCCCAGCTGACGCTGCCCGGCACCACCCTCGGCAGCGTCCACTACTTCAGCCCGGAACAGGCGCGCGGCGAGCCGGTGACGGCCATCAGCGACGTCTACTCGCTCGGGCTCGTCCTGTTCGAGATGCTCACGGGACGCCGCGCGTGGACGGGCGACACCGCCGGCGCCGTGGCGCTGGCGCGGCTCGGGAACCCGCCACCCCACCCGGCGGCGTTCCGGGCGGACGTGCCGCCCACACTCGACGCGATCGTCGTGCGCGCCCTCGCGCTCGACCCCCAGGACCGGTTCGCATCCGCCGACACGATGGCCGCGGCGCTCGGCGCGTTCCTCGCGGACCCCTCCGGCCCGCCGCATCTCGGGCCGACCGCCGGCGAGGCCCTCGGCCGGGAAGGAGCGTCGGTCGGCGGCGGGCGCGTCGGAGCGGTCGGCGGCGCAGGGCTCCCCGTCGGCGCGGCGCTTGCCGGTGCGGGCCTCGCGGCAGGGGCTGCCGTCGGTGCCGCCGGCGGACCGCGCACGGGTGACGAGCCCATCGCTCCGTTCGAGGGGACGGCCACGATCCCGGCGCACCCGGGTCCCGCGCAGGACGTCGCCCCGCACGCTGCGTCGAGCACGGTCGGCACGCGGACCGGTGTCGCCCGCTCGCCACAGGGAACCTACCGCCCCGCGCCGTACGCGCCACGTCCCGGTGCCGCCGTCGGTGGTGCGCCCATCGAGGCCGAGGCTCCGCAGCGGCGCCAGGGGAACGCATGGGCGTGGGCCGCCGGGCTCCTCGCGCTGCTGATCCTGCTGCTGGCGGTCGGCGGAGTGGCGCTGCTCGTGTCGAACGGCTTCTTCGCGCAGTCGACCCCGGCCGTCGCGACCGTGCAGGTGCCGCCGCTCACCGGACACACGCTGGCCGACGCGCAGCGGATCGCGGGCGACCTGGGGCTCAAGGTCTCGGTCGCCGGCACGATCCCGTCCGGCCCGGCCACGGTCGCCTCGCAGGATCCCGGCCAAGGCACGCCCGTGGGAAAGGGCTCGACGATCACCGTCACGCTCCAGGCGGTCACCCAGTACGCCACGGTGCCCGACCTTCGCGGCAAGTCGCTCGCGGACGCCGGGGCCCTGCTTGCCCAGAACAACCTGGCCGTCGGGCCCATCCAGCAGGTGACGGACCAGGCCATCCCGCAGGGCGAGGTGGTGAGCACGAATCCGGGGCCGAACACCCAGGTGAAGCCGCAGTCGCCGGTGACGCTCTACGTGTCCAGCGGCCCCTCGCCGACGCCGCCCTCGCCAACGCCGGCGACTCCGGCGCCCACGCCGGTCCCCACCCCGCCGCCGACGCCGACTCCACCCCCGACGCCGGAACCGACCCCGACGCCGCCGCCCACGGCCACCCCGACGCCGACGCCGCTCCCGTCCTGAGGACGCAGCCAGTCGAGTCCGTGCGGCTGCGGGCTGCCGCGCGCGGCACGCGTGCACACCGGCGACCGCCGCCGCGAAGGTCGGCCGGTCAGACGATCAGGAAGCTTGCCGCCTTCGTCGCCTGCTTGCCGTCGGGCATCGTGACCAGCACCGTCACGAGCGCGTTGCCGGTGACGACGCCGTCCTTCGGGAGGGTCGTGGTCCACGTCACTCGCCCCTCGGCCGGCGTGGTCGCGTCGAACGTGACCGGCGCCAGCCCGGGCACCTGCAGCGTGAAGCCGACCTGAGCGCCCTGCACCGGCGCGCCCTGCTGGTCGAGCACCGTCACGGTCATCGAGATCGGCTTGGGCAGCGACGTCAGCGCGATGCGCGCGTTCGACAGGCGGAGGTTCAGCGTCGTCTGCCCGCTGCCGCCGACCACCGAGACCGTCTTCGTCGTGATGTTGCCGGCGAGGTCGGTCGAGGTGATCGTCAGGTGGTTCGTGCCCGCGGCGATGGCTGCCGCGACCGAGAAGTCGCCCTTCGTGGCGACCGTGGTCGCGGTCCGCCCGGTGTTGTCGTTCCGGACCGCGACCGTCGCGCCCGTCTGGGTCCGCCCGGACACCGTCACGCTCGTGCCCTTCACGACGGTGCCGTCGGCCGGCGCCGTCAGCGTCAGGGCCGGCGGGACGTTGTCGAACGCGACACTGATCGGCGCGCTCTGCTCGCTCTCGCCACCCGGGCCGACGATCGTCGCGGTGATCGACGACCGGCCGGATGGGATGGGGACGCCGGGCACGGTGAAGTCGGCGGTCGGCCCCAGCTGGTGCTCGCTGGCGACCTGCCCGTTCACGTAGATCCGAACCGAGTAGTCGCTGCCGGTCTCCGATGCCGGCGCGAACCCGCTGACGTCGAAGAGTGGCTGGTTCGTGTACGCGTTCTGCGGCGTGACGAGGTGCGGCGGATCGGGCCGGGGTTGCGCCGTCGGCGCCTCGGTCACACCGGCGCCCGCGATCGCGCCGAACATGCCGCCCATCGCGTGGCCGAAACCCGTGACGAACCCGCCGAGCGCGCCGGACGCCACGAGCAGCACGGAGCCGCCGAGCGCGAGCACGGCGATCGTGAGCAGCAGCCGCGCGGGCCATGGGAGACCGCCTCCGGCCCCCACCCGGCGCCGGATCGACGGAGGCGACGGCGACCGGTAGCGGCCGCTGACGGGAGGACGACGAACGACCGGCCGCCGCGCGCGCCGGGGTTGGGGCGCGAGCGGTCTAGCGCGGTTCGGTCGGTCGGCCATCGTGCCGATTCTCGCACGCCGGACGCGGCACGGTCCTCCCCATCCTGGACGACGGGGCGATCCGCCCGATGGCCCGATCGGATGGGATCGAGCGTCAGGCCAGACCTCGGCTGGTGTACGCTAGCACCGGGATTTCTTCCCGTGCCCCACCAGGAGTGCTACGTGGAACGTCCGGCGCGCAGGCCTGCGCCCCCGCTGGTGCGACAGCCGGATGCGCCCGCGTCAAGGACCGGCACGGTCGGATCGTTCGGTCCGCGCCCACGCGCCCACGCGGTCGTGTCCCCTCTGCCACGGCGCGCGGCCGGATTCCCGGGCTTCACCCCGTTCGTGCCCGGCCGGGCACGCGTCGGGATCGCGAACCTTCGCCGCAACGTGTGCCCGCACTTCTACATGACGGGGGCCCACGGCGCACTCCCCGTCCACGCGCCCCACCTCCTGAAGGCGCTCTCCCGCCAGGAGACGACGGTGTCGCGATGCCAGCTGCGCGGCGGCGTGCACCTCGAGCAGGGGTACGTCGCGGACGTGTGCCTGGCGGCGCGGTTCAACCAGTGCGTCTTCTACGAGGACGAGCTGACGCGCGAGGATTGACGGCAGCCGGCCCGACCGGGTACGAGGCGGCGCTTCGGGCGCTTGCCGCGCGCGGTCGTTTCGGGATCCGGCTGGGCCTCGGACGGACGCATGGGCTGCTCGCGCTCCTCGGTGACCCCCAGACGACCGTGCGCGGCGCGCTGATCGCGGGCACGAACGGGAAGGGGAGCGTGCAGGCGCTCGTGTCCGCCGTGCTCGGCGAGGCGGGCTACCGGGTCGGGCAGACGCCGAAGCCGCACCTGGTCGAATACCGCGAGCGGCTGGTCGTCGGCGGCGAGCCCATCGGCCCCGACGAGTTCGCGGCGCTCATGGGCCGGGTGCTGGCGGCGGCCGGTCGCGTGCCGCGGCGGCTCGGACCTCCGACCGAGTTCGAGGTGGTGACGGCGGCGGCGTTCACGTGGTTCCGCGAGCGCGACGTTGATCTCGCCGTCGTCGAGGTCGGGCTCGGAGGGCGCCTCGACGCGACGAACGCGTGGGACGGCGGGGTCGCGGCCGTGACGAACGTGGCGATGGACCACGCCGAGCTGCTCGGCCCGACGATCCCGGCGATCGCGCGCGAAAAGGCCGCGATCCTGAAGCGCGGCGACCGGGCGGTGACCGGCGCGACCGGCGAGGCGCTCGCGGTCGTCCGGCGTCGCGCGCGCCGCCTGGGGGTGCCGCTCCGCGAGGTCGCGCCGCTGCCCGTGGTCGGGATGGATCGGCATGGGCTTCGGGTCGAGGCGCCGGGGATCGGCGAGGTCCGGATGCGCCTCCTCGGGCGGCACCAGGCGCTGAACGCCGCGGTCGCGCTCGCGATCGTCGACGAGCTGGAGGCGGCCGGACTCGCGACCGCCGACTCGTCGGCCCGGAGGCGCGGCCTCGAGCATGCGGCGTGGCCGGGACGGCTGGAACTGATCCCGGTTCCGCCCGCCAGCGGGTGGAGCGCGCACGAGGGTGCGCACGAGGGCGTCGATCCGCACGTCCGCGATCGGGCCCTCGATGGCGGACTTCGCCCGGATCGTGTCCGCGCCGTCGGCCTGGTCAGCGCCGACGACCTGGCCGGGACCGGCGCGCATCGCCCGGAGAGCGCCGGCATCGACCTGCTCCTGGACGGCGCGCACAATCCCGACGGCGTCGCGGCGCTCGTCGCGGCCATTCGCGAGCTGCGGCCGTCCCTGGCACCGGGCCGCCCGACCGTGCTCCTCGCGATCATGCGGGACAAGGACGTGGATTCGATGCTCGCAACGCTGACCGGCGACTCGACGCTGAGCGATGCGCACGTCGTGACGACGCGCGTCGGCGAGCGGGGGCTCGACGCGGCGGACCTCGGCGCCCGGGTCGACCGCGCGCGCGAGGTGGCGCAGTGGACGGCGCGCGCCGGGTCGAGACCCGGAGGTCCGGGAGGCGAACCGCTCGGAGGCGCCGGCGCCCGGCCGTTTCGAGGCGCCGACCCTTCGGATCGCGCCGTGCCGGTGCCCGAGCCGGCCGACGCGCTCGACGCCGCCCTCGAGCAGGCCGCTCGTGACGGCGGCCCTCTCATCGTCGCGGGATCGCTCTACCTCGTCGGGACCGTGCGGGGCATCCTCCAGGCGCGCGGGCTGGTGCGGTGACGCCGGCGGGGTGGAGGTGACCATGTCGTCACAGAAGGCGATCCGGACGCGTGGCACGACGTTCACGTGGGGCGCGCGGACGTACGTCATGGGCATCGTGAACGTGACGCCCGACTCGTTCAGCGGTGACGGCCTCCTGTGCTCGCCGGGCCCGACCACGCCCCCGGCGCCGTCGGCGAGCCCGGTCCGTCTGCCCGAATCGGCGGCGCCATCCCGCACGGACCCGCCCGATCCCGTCGTCGCGGCCGTCGAGCAGGCCCGGCGGATGGTGGCGGAGGGGGCGGACATCCTGGACGTCGGGGGAGAGTCGACGCGGCCGGGACACCTCCCCGTCGATGCCGACGAAGAGCTGGAGCGGGTCCTCCCGGTGGTGCGGGCGATCCGCGCGGCGCTCCCCGACGTTCCGATCAGCATCGACACGGCCAAGCCCGAGGTCGCGTCGGCGGCCCTGGACGCGGGTGCCGACTGGATCAACGACGTCTGGGGCACGGGACCGTCCGACGACCTGCCCCGCCTCGCTGCCGCGCGCCATGCGCCGTACGTGCTGATGCACAACCGCGCGGAGGCGCGGTACGACGACGTCCTGGCCGACGTTCTCGCGGACCTTGCCGCTGCGGTCGACCGGGCGATCGGCGCGGGGCTGCCCCGCGACGCGATCGTCGTCGATCCCGGGATCGGCTTCGGCAAGACCATGGAGCACAACCTCGTCCTGCTCCGGCGCCTCGGCGAGCTGCGCGGGCTCGGTCGGCCGATCCTGCTCGGCGCGAGCCGGAAATCGACGATCGGTCGCCTGCTCGGCGGGGTGCCGCCGTCCGAGCGGGTCGAGGGGACCCTCGCGATCACGGCGCTGGGAATCGGGGCAGGCGTCGACATCGTGCGCGTCCACGACGTGCTCGAGAACGTGCGCGTGGCCCGCGTGGCGGACGCGATCGTGCGCGCGGGGCTTCGAGACGTCGACGCGCCGCCGGCGGCCGGCCGGGAACGCGCGTCGGGACATGGCGCCGGGGAGCCGCGAGACGGCGACGCGGGCGGGAGGGCACGCCGGTGACGGGCGGGCCGGAGGAGGGTCAGGCGTGACGGATCGAATCGTGCTGCGGCGGATGGTCTTCGAGGGCCACCACGGGTACACGGAGGAGGAACGCCGCGAGCCGCAGCCGTTCGAGGTCGACGTCGAGCTGCTGCTGAACCTGCAACCGGCCGGCGTCGACGACGACCTGCGCCAGAGCGTCGACTACGGTCAGGCGTTCGAGATCGCCCGAGAGCTGGTCGAATCGACGAACTTCAAGCTGCTGGAGGCGATCGCCGAGGGGATCGCGCACGAGCTCCTGCGGGCGCTGCCGGTGGCGCAGGTGGGTGTGCGCGTCCGGAAGCTCCGGGTGCCGGTGAACGGGCAGATCGACCACGCGGAGGTCGAGATCTGGCGCAAGCGGCGGGATTGACGGTCCGGCTGCCCTTCCCGGCCGCTCGCGCTCGCAGCGCGCCGTCCGGGCTCCGTGCCGGGCTCTCGCGTCATCCCCGGATCAGCGGACACGCATCGAGCCCCGCGGGACGGGCGGGGCTCGATGCCGGGAGGGATGCCATCGGAGCGGGGACGGACGTTCCGATGGCGGACGCCTGTGTCTACTGCTGGGCCGCGCTCGCCGGCCTCGTGCCGAGCGTGACCTTGACGGTGAGCTGCTGCCCGTTCCGCAGCACGCTCAGCGTGACCGTTTCGCCGGGAGCGTGCGTCACCAGGAGCATGTCGAGCGGATGGCCCGCGTCGACCCGCTGACCGTCGAGTGCCGTGATGATGTCGCCGGCCTGGAGGCCCGCGGTCGCGGCCGGGCTTCCCGGCTCGACGAGCGGCAGGCCCGAGGTCGCATCGGCCGGGCCGATGTACGCCCCGTAGTCGATCGGCGTGTGGAGCTCCTGCTGTACCTGCGGATCGAGTGACGTGAAACGGATCCCGATCCACGGCCGGCTCAGCTTCTGGCCCTGCACGGCCTGGTTCATGATCGGTCGCGCGATGTTGATCGGGATCGCAAAGCCGATGCCCTGCGCCGTGGTCGCCGTCGCCGTGTTGATCCCGATGACCTGGCCGTCCGCGTTGACGAGCGCGCCGCCCGAGTTGCCCGGGTTGATCGCCGCGTCCGTCTGGATCAGGTTGTGCAGCGTGACGGGCTGTCCGGTCTGATCGTCAGTGACCTGGATCGACCGTCCGAGCGCGCTGATGATCCCGGAGGTCACGCTGTTCGTGAACGTGCCCAGCGGGCTGCCGATCGCGATCGCGAGCTGGCCGGGCTGGAGCGTGGACGAGTCGCCGATCCTCGCCGTGGGCAGACCGCTCGCGTTGATCTTCACGATCGCGAGGTCGGTCAGCGTGTCGGTGCCGTAGACGGTGCCGGAGAACGTGCGGCCGTCCTTGAGCTGGACCTGCACGCTGCCGGTCGCGCCGGCCACCACGTGGTGATTCGTGACGATCCAGCCGTTCGCGTTGTAGATGATCCCCGAGCCCACGCCGGTCGACGGGACCGAGAAGGGGTCGAGCGAGCTGGTCTGCTGGGTGGTGATCGTCACCACCGCGGGGCTCACGGACTGGGCGGCGGACACGATCGCCGACTGCTCGTTGACGGTGACGACCTGCTGCCCGGACGAGGACGCGGTCGGCGCCGTCGTCGCGGGCGCGTTGGCGACCGCCAGGGGCGTCGGCTGGTTGATCGCCCCGCTGATGTCGAGCGCGGCGTACGTCCCGGCCGACGCGAGCGCGGCGGCCAGCAGCGCGGCGACCACGACCAGGACGATCCCCGCCGAGCCGCCACCACCCCGCTGGGCCGGCCGCGGGCCATACGGCTCGATCCACTGGCTGGGCGTCGCGGCGGCGTTCCAGGCCTCCTGGGACCACGTCGGACGTGGCTCGGGGGGAGGGCTGTAGTAGGAGATCGTGTCGTCCGGGTGAGGTTCGGTCATTCAGGGAGTGCCTCGGATCGGTATCGATGAGACGCCGCTACCGGCCCGATCCTCTGCCGGTGTTCAATCCCGGCCGTCACTGTGCCACGGACGTGTTGACGGGCAAGGGGTCGCGGAGTGAAGATTCCATCACTTCGGGCGCGCCGGGGTGTCGCGGCAGGAACACCTCGACCCGCGTCCCCTGGCCGGGCCGGCTCGCGATGCTGATCCGTCCGCCGTGCATCTCCACGATCGAGCGGGCAATCGCGAGCCCGAGGCCCGACCCGGAGGCCCGAACCTCGTTCGCGCGCGAGCCCCGGTAGAACCGCTCGAACACGTGCGGCAGCTCCTCCGGATCGATCCCGATGCCCGTGTCCTGGACGCTGATGCGGGCACCGTCCCGCGCCGCGGACAGGACCACCGAGACGGTTCCGCCTGCCGGCGTGAACTTCACGGCGTTGCCGACGAGGTTGCCGATGACCTGCCCGAGCCTGGGTGGGTCGTGCGGGAACCGGAACGGCGTCAGCGGCACGTCGGCGGTCAGCGTCACGCCCATGCGTTCGGCGGTCGGCCGGGCCTGCTCCATCGCGCTCTGCACGACGGTCCGCAGGTCGTCGGGGCGGATGTCGAGCGCGACCAGCCCCGAATCGAGCTTCGAGAGCTCGAGCAGGTTCGACGCCAGCCAGTCGAGCCGCTCGATCTGGACCCGGCTCGTCTCGAGGAACTCGTTGCGCGCCGCCGGGTCGTCGCCGGCCCGGTCCTGCAGCAGCTCGTTGTACATGCGGAGCGCGGCGATCGGCGTTCGCAGCTCGTGGCTGACGTCCGCGAGGAACTCGCGGCCGCGGTCGCGGTCGCGGCGAATGAACTCGATCGAGCGCTCGAGCTCGTCCGCCATCCGGTTGAACGCGTTCGCCAGCTCGTTGATCTCGGGCGTGCCGCCGCGGTCGATCGCGACGCGCGCCGAGAAGTCGCCCTCCGCGAGCGCGCGCGACGCGGTCGTCAGGCGGCGGATCGGGGTGGTGAGCAGATCGGCCACGATCGCGGCGGCCACGATCGCGACGAGCAGCGCGAGCACCGCGACGGCGATGAGGACCGTGAACAGCGTCTGGAGCGTCTCGGCGCGGAGCGTGTACGGCGAGGCCAGCCGCACGACCACGGTGCGGACCGGAGCGGTCCCCGAGAACTGCGACCAGTACCGGTCCTGGATCTGGAACGACGAGGAGACGCTGACGTTCTCGCGCGTGAGTCCCGCTCCCGGAGGCGTCGTCAGCGGTGCCTGCAGCGTCGCCACTGGCGTTCCCGTCGCCGTCGGCCCCGCATAGATGCTCACCGTGAGGTTCGCCTGCGCGACGACCTGGGCAACGCTGGCGAGGTACGACTGCTCGCCGGTCTCGTCGCCGGTGCCGGTCAGCGCGGACGCGATGGGTTGCGAGAGGCGGGGCGGATTCGTCTGCTCCACGATCGGGACGAGACCGCCGTGCGTGTTGAGGGTGATCAGCGTCCCGATCAGCTGCTGCGCCGCCGCCGCGCGCGCCTGCAGACTCTGGGTCTCCTGCTCCGCGAAGTACGTGTCGAGGATGCGCGGCAGGATCGCGAGGACGAGGATCAGCGCGAACGCGACGACCGCGGAGATGACGACCGCGAGCCGCGCGCGAAACGAGCGCGGGAGCAGGCGGCGGACGCCGCGGATCGCGGGAGGTCCGGGGAAGAGACGACGCCGTGGGCCATGCGACGGACCGGCGTCAGCGTTCGGCGAAGGCGTATCCGGCACCGCGCACCGTGAGGATGAACGCCGGCGCGAACGGATCGTCCTCGAGCTTCTCGCGCAGGTGGCTGACGTGGACGTTGATCGTCTTCTCGTCCTGGTCGAGCGACGACTCGTAGTCGCGCACCAGCTCCAGCAGTTCCCGCCGCGAGTACACGCGTCCGGGCCGGGAGGCGAGGTGGCGGAGGATCTCGAATTCCGTCGCGGTCAGCGAGATCCGTCGGTCCCCGCGCGAGACGCGCCGCCGCTCGAGGTCGATGACCAGGTCGCGGAAACGGATCACACGCCCGCCGGTCGCGTCTGCCAGGTCGCCGTAGGCGCGTCGCAGCAGCGCCTTGATGCGGCTCATGAGCTCGCGCAGGCCGAACGGCTTCGTCAGGTAGTCGTCGGCACCGAGCTCGAGGCCGATGACCTTGTCGACCTCGTCGTCGCGCGCGGTCAGCATGAGGACCGGCGCCTTCGAACCGCTCGCCCGGAGGCGCCGCAGCACCTCGAACCCGTCGATCCCGGGCAGGCGGACGTCGAGCACGACCAGGTCGGGCGCCTGCTGCGTCGCGAACTCCAGCCCCTCCTCGCCGCTCCGGGCGATCCGGACGTCGTACCCCTCCTGCTGGAGTGCGTACTCGATGCCGCGGGCCACCGCGAACTCGTCCTCGACGAGGAGGATCGTTGCGTTCATGAGCGCGAATCGTACAACCCCGTGCGTCTGCTACCATCGCCGGGTCGTCATGCACGCGCGGTGCGTGTTCGTGCGCGCCTGTCGGCGGCCCGGGCCCGATCAGCCGCCCGCCCCGGCCGTCACCAGAATGAGGACTCGATCGTGACCCGACCCACACTCACCGTGCAGCCGCGCGAGATCACCGGCAAGGACGTCGCCCGCCTGCGCAAGCAGGGGATCCTGCCCGCCGTGCTGTTCGGCCACGGCCAGCAGTCGGAGCCGATCCAGGTGGATGCCAAGGCGTTCGAGACGCTGACGAAGAGCGCCGGCCGCCATGCGCTCATCGACCTGAAGATCGGGGGCGGCCGCACGCGCCAGGCGATCGTCCAGGGGGTGCAGGAGCATCCCGTCCGCCGCACGCCGCTCCACATCGACTTCCACCTCGTGAAGATGACCGAGGAGATGTCGATGGACGTGCCGCTCCTCCCCATCGGGACCTCCGTCGCCGTCGAGAAGCACAACGGCACGCTGCTGCAGACGCTCGACCACGTCCGGCTCCGTGGTCTGCCGAGCGACATGCCGCAGACCATCGAGTTCGACATCTCGGTGCTCGACTCGTTCGACGCCGTGATCCACGTCCGCGACCTGCACCTGCCCGCCAAGGTCACCCTGCACTCCGACCCGGACGAGACGGTGGCGCACGTCCAGCCATCGCGCGCCGAAGTCGAGCGGGAGGCCGTGATCGCCACGACCGAGGCAACGGAGGGAGCGCCGGCAGAGGCGGAGACGGCGTCCGAGAGCTGACGGTCCGGCCGGGGGATCGGGCGGCGCCGCTCCCGTGAAGGTCCAGCCGTGAACCTGCCGGTCAGCCCGCCCGTCGAGCCCATGCTCGCGAAGCTCGCCGACGCGATCCCCGCCGGCGACGGCTGGCTCTACGAGCCGAAATGGGACGGCTTCCGCGCGCTCGTCTTCCGGGACGGGCCGGACCTGCTGATCCAGAGCCGCGACCTCAAGCCGCTCGACCGGTACTTCCCGGAGCTGCGCGAGCCGCTGCTGGCGGCGCTCCCGGAGCGGAGCGTCGTCGACGGCGAGGTCGTGATCGCGGGGGAGCACGGACTCGACTTCGACGCGCTGCTGCTGCGGATCCATCCGGCCGCGTCCCGGGTCGCGCTGCTCGCGTCACAGTCGCCGGCCTCGTACGTCGCCTGGGACCTGCTCGCGCTCGACGACCGCGATCTGCGCCGCACGCCGTTCGCCGAGCGGCGGGAAGCACTGGCGCGCTCGCTGCACGCGACCGAGGCGGCGGGGCGCCGGAGCCTGGTTTCTCTGACGCCCGCGACCAGCGACCGGGCGGTCGCGACGGACTGGTTCGCGCGGTTCGAGGGCGCGGGCCTGGACGGCGTGGTGGCGAAACGGCTCGACGGTGTCTACGAACCGGGCCGCCGCTCGATGATCAAGGTCAAGCACCAGCGCACGGCCGATTGCGTGGTGGCAGGGTTCCGCTGGTACCGCGACGCGCCGGGCGAGATGGTCGGGTCGCTGCTGCTCGGCCTGTACGACGCCGCCGGGACGCTCCATCACGTCGGCGTGACGTCGAGCTTCACCCGGGACGAGCGGCGGGCGCTGGTCGAGGACCTGGCGCCGCTGCGCGAGCGCGCGCTCGAGGGGCATCCGTGGCGCCACTGGGCGGACGCCGAGGTCGACGCGGCCGCTCGAGGCCAGCGGATGCCGGGGGCGACGAGCCGGTGGAACCGAGGGCGCGACCTGTCGTGGGAGCCGCTCCGAGTCGAGCGGGCCTGCGAGGTCGCGTACGATCATCTGCAGGGCGACCGCTTCCGCCACGCGACGACGTTCCTGCGCTGGCGGCCGGACAAGCCGCCGGCTGATTGCCGGTACGATCAGCTCGAGGTGACGCCGGCGTTCGAGCTCGCCGAGGTGTTCGGGCGCGGCTGAGCGGCGTGGCGGAGGCGAGGGGCGCCGGTCCGGCCTACGATCACGGCGTGCGTTCCCTTCCCGGATTCCGTTCCCGCACCAGGTCGCTCGCCGCCGTCGCCGTGGTGCTCGCCCTGGCGCTCGTCGCGGGCGTCGTCGTGACACTCGCCGCGACCCCGCGCCTGCCCCCGGTGACCGGCGTGCAGCTGGACCGGGCCGTTCCCGACCTCCCGCTCGTGGACGCGTCCGGGCAGCCGACGTCGCTCGCCGCGTTCCACGGCCGAACGGTCGTGCTGACGCCGTTCCTCACGCTCTGCCACGAGGTCTGCCCGATCACGACCGGTGCCTTCATCGAGATGGAGCAGGCCGTCCGGCAGGCGGGGGTCGGCGACAAGGTCGTCTTCGTCGAGGCGACCGTCGATCCGGGTCGCGATTCCCCGGCCAGGCTGCGTGCCTATGCCCGGCTCACCGGCGTCGACTGGACGTTGCTGACCGGCTCGGCCGATCAGGTCGCGAGGTTCTGGGGCTTCTTCGGCGTGGGTTACCAGCGGCAGCCGATCGGATCGCCGGCGCCGATCGACTGGTGGACACACCAGCCGGAAACGTACGACGTCGGGCACACCGACGGGCTGTTCATCATCGGCCCGCACGGGCGCGAGCGGATCGCGACGATCGGCATGGCGAACGTCGGCGGGAAGCTGAACCCGACGCTCGCGGGGATGCTCGACGCGCAGGGGCTCCAGAACCTGCACGACCCGCAGGCGTCGTGGACGGTCCAGCAGGCGCTCGACGACCTCGGTCACGTGCTCGGGCAGCGGATCCCCGCGCCGGGCGCGTAGCGGGCCGGGCGCGTGGCGGCCCGGGCGCGTAGCGGGTGGTGGTGTCGCGGAGCGGCGACGGGGTTCGTGCCGCGCACCACGGAGCGGGGTGAGCGACACACGGGGACACGGGTCGGTGCCGCCTCGTCGCGCACGAAACGTATCGGCGGGCCGTACCTCCGGCACTCTCGACACCCGGCCGCCGTTGTCTATCGTTCGTGCTGGCCCCGCGAGTCGATCGCTCGACGATGCCGGCCGATCCGCCGGAGGCACGTCCCCTGGTCCCGCGAAACGACACGCGACCCGCGTCGCCGCGCGACCCCCTGCCCGGATCGCGGCGCGACCGGCTGCCCCATTCCACGTCAGCCGGTCCGCCACCAGGGTCGGGCGCGCAGGAGCCGCCTCCGCTGACGGAGGCGCTGAGCTCGCAGGCGACATCGAGCGACGAACGGCTCGATGCGATCGGAACCCTCGCCGCCGTCATCGCACACGACTTCAACAACCTGCTCACCGTGATCCGTGGGTTCAGCGAGGTGCACCTCGCGTCTCACGATCCGGACGATCCCTGCCGGGAGGACCTCGTCGAGATCGGACGTGCGGCCGACCGTTGCGCGGCACTCGTGCGCCAGCTGCTCGCCGTCGGGCGCCGTCAGCCCGTCCAGCCGCGACGCGTCCGGCTCGACGATGTCCTGGCGCGCGCGCTGCCGGTCGTGCGCGAGCAGGTCGGCGACCGGGTCGATGTCGTCGTGCGCTCGGACCCCGAGGTGCCCGCCGTGTTCGTCGACGAGGGCCAGCTCGTGCAGGCCGTGCTCGAGCTGGCGGCGAACGCGCGGGATGCGATGCCGGGGGGCGGCACGCTCACCATCGAGACGAGCGCGAGCCGGCTCGACGAGTCGTTCGCGGAGATGCATCCCGGGGTCGCGCCGGGGCTGTATGCGGTGCTGGCAACCTCGGACACGGGACGCGGGATGGACGACGCGACGCTTGCGCGCGCCTTCGAACCCTTCTTCACCACGAAGGCAGCAGGGCAGGGGAAGGGCCTCGGGCTGCCGAGCGTCCAGGGGGTCGTCAGGCAGGCTGGCGGGTCGATCGACGTCGTGTCCTCGCCCGGCCGCGGCACGACCTTCCGGATCTTCCTCCCGGCGTCGGTCGCCGCGCCAGTGGGCGCCTCCGCCCCACAGGAGGCCGAGAGCGCGGGCGCCGCCGAGAGCGCGGGCGCCGCCGAGAGCGCGGGCGCCGCCGAGAGCGCGGGCGCTGCATAGCCACTCGTCGCGGCCGTCCGCCGGCGAGACGCTCTCGCGCGCCGGACGTTCCCCTCGCCCCTCCGCGTCCGCCCCATGCCCCTCCGCATCCGCCCCCTCGCGGGCTGGGGGGAGGTGCCGCCGATCACTCGTCGTGTCGCTGCGCCATCTCCCGCTGCCCCGACCGATCCGGCCACTCGTCGCTCGCCCACGGGTCGTAATCAGGGTCGAGTGGCTCCTGCGACGGGCGCTGGTCTTCGGGGACGTGGCGCAGATTCAGGCGGATCCGTGTCCACGTCGTGTACCGGCCGCGCATCGCATCGACGAGAACGTCGTCGGGCGCGAGGAGCCTGGCCGCCTCCGGGTGCCGCTGCGTCCAGCGCGCCAGTCCCGCGAGCGCCTCGTCCTTCGTCGCGGCCCGCGCGATCTCGATGAGCGGCATCGTCATCCGGCGGCGGGATGGCATCACGCGCGGCGGTTCGTCTGCCGGCTTCGGGTAGTGCGGCGGCCAGGGTGCCTCGCCCTGTCCCTCGGCCTCCTGCCGCGCCGAGAGCTCGAGCAGGCCATCGAGCGATCCGGCGGTGCCGTCGATGCCCGCGCCGGGGTCGCCGAGCCGGGCGAATCGGTCCGGGACGGTTGCCAGCGTGAAGGCGGCCGGGTCGGCCGTGGGGACCTCGTCCCACGTCAGCGGAGTTGACACGCGCGCGTCGGGCGTCGGGCGGACCGAGTAGGCCGAGGCCACCGTGCGGTCCTTTGCGTTCTGGTTGTAGTCGATGAAGACCCCGTGCCGCTCCTCCTTCCACCACTTGCTGGTGGCGATCTCCGGCACGCGGCGCTCGACTTCCCGCGCCAGCGCGAGTGCCGCCCTCCGCACCTCGCCGAACTCCCAGCGCGGTTCGATCCGGACGTTCACGTGGATCCCGCGCGAGCCCGACGTCTTCGGCCAGCCCGTCAGCCCGTGATCGGCCAGCACGTCCCGTGCCGCCATCGCCACGCGCCGGACGTCGTCCCACGGCACGCCCGGCCCGGGATCGAGGTCCACCCGCAGCTCGTCGGGGCGGTCGAGATCGTCCGCCCGGACGGGGTGCGGGTTCAGGTCGATGCACCCGAGGTTGACGATCCACGCCAGCCCGGCCGCGTCCCGGAGGACGATCTCGTCGGCCGTCCGCCCCGACGGGAACGCGAGCTCGACCGTCTCGATCCAGTCCGGCCGCGACTCCGGCGCGCGCTTCTGGAAGAAGAACTCCCCCGACGCCCCGTTGACGTACCGCTTGAGCGCCATCGGGCGGCCGCCGGCCCCGCGCAGCGCTCCGTCGGCCACGGCAAGGTAGTACCGGACCAGGTCGAGCTTCGTGTAGCCGGCCTCGAAGAACACCTTGCCGGGGTTCGTGATCGAGACCTGTCGTCCGGCGATCTCGAGCTTCTCGAGCCGCGGCGCCATCGTCAGAAGCCCGAGATGCGGTCCGCGACGATCCGGACCGCGACCGAGTAGTCGGCGGCGAGCTCCGCGAACTTCCCGCTGAACGACGCGTCGACTCGGCCGCGGTACTTCTCCGCGTATGCCGGCAGCTCGTGCATCGGCGGTGCGGTCTCGTCCACGCTGGCCGTTCCGGTGACCACGATCATGTCGTCGCCGCGCACGTCGGTGTCGAGGTGGAGCGAGACGCGCGGGTTCGCGGCGATGTTGCGGAGCTTGCCGGCGCGCGGCTGGCTGTAGAGCACGATCGACTCGCCGTCCCAGACGAACCAGACGG
This sequence comes from Chloroflexota bacterium, assembly GCA_021785175.1. GTDB lineage: Bacteria > Chloroflexota > Limnocylindria > Limnocylindrales > CSP1-4 > JAJYNJ01. The sequence continues at coordinate 17,492 of JAJYGH010000038.1, forward strand.
GGACGGGGATCGGCGTCCCGTCCGGTCGGACCGTGACGAACCAGCCGATCGCCTCCTCCCGGAGCCGGCGGTCCGCGCGGGCCCCGAACTCGGTGGTCAGGTCCAGCATGTCGCCCTCCTTTCGGGTCGCCGTCCGTGCGACACCCCGGCTCTCACCGGAACAGCGGCGGCACCTCCGTCGCGAACCGTTCGAGCAGCTCCGCCTGCCGCTCGGGGGTCAGCCCGGGCAGGTAGTCGCGCGCGACCACGTGGAGGTTCCCGCCGGCCGCGTCGGCGTACGCCTGCAGCCGCTCCGCCACCGACTCCGGCGATCCGCCGATGAAGCAGCCCCGGGCGAGTGCCTCATCTTCGGGCGGCAGCGGGCCGCCGGTCGGGAGGGGCTGGCCCGCGCGGGTCGACGACGCACGCATGTCCCGGTACTTCCACTGCTGGAACAGCACCAGGTCGCCGTACTCCCCCCAGCCGTCGGTGCCGTCGCGCGTCGGCACGACCGTCAGGTACACGCCGATCTGCAGCGTCGACGGGTCGCGGCCGATCCGGTCCATCTCGTCGCGGATCGCCGCCACCTGGCCGCGGAACTGCTCGATGGGCGAGTGAAGCAGCACGCCGTCGGCGCGACGGGCCGCGCGCCGGATCGACGGCTCCGCGCTGCCGCCCAGCCAGATCTCGAGCCTGCCGCGTGGCGGCTTCGGCCGCACGACGACCTCGGGCAGGTCCCAGAGCGACCCGTGGTGGCGCAGGACGTCCTCCCGCGCCGCGCCGTCCAGGACGTCGAGCAGCTCCTCGAGCGCTCGCGCCCGCGCGTGCCGGTCCATCCCGAAGGCGCGGAACTCGATCCCGGACCAGCCGAGCCCGATGCCGAGGATGAACCGGCCGTCCGAGATCAGATCGGCCGTTGCGGCGTCCTCGGCGAGGTGCAGCGGATGCTGCAGCGGCCCGAGCACGACTCCCGTTGCAACGTGGATCCGGCTCGTGACGGCGCCCATCGCCGCGGTCATGAGCACGGGCGATGGCAGGTGCCCGGTATCGACGAAGTGGTGCTCGCTCGTCCAGATCGAGTCGAGGCCGAGCGCCTCTGCCCGGCGGGCCAGGTCGAGCGCGTCCCGGTACAGCTCGCCGGAGGTCCGCTCGACAGCCGCGTGTCGCTCGCCCGTCACGAGTCCGTACCCGAACGTCACGGCCATGCCCTACCTCCTCGCCGCGCCTCTCGCCCGCCGCCGCCCTCGCCGGGGGACCCGCGGCGAACGGCGACGTGCCACGGGCAGAACCGGCGGGGGAACGCCGCGCGCCGCCTCGCCGACGACGCGGTGGCGTGAGGATAGCCCGGGCCGTGTCTGCCGGTCGGACGCCGACCTCGTCGCCCCGGTGCAAGCCGCGTCCACACGCTGTCGCCTGCGCCCGAACCGCGAGGGAACACGCGGGAACCGGGGATGAACGACTCGAGTCCGGACGTGAAGGCCGCGAATCGGGCAGTGAACGTTTCTCGCGCGCGGCGGGTACCATCCGGTCCGTGCCCAGCCTCGGACCGCCGGCCATGCCAGCGTCGGCCCTCCTCGTCGTCGCGTCCTCCCGCCCGCCTGCCTCCGCCGTGGTCCGGGCTCCGCGCGTCCGATGAGCGTCCCACGCGTGCTCGCCATCATGGGATCGGGCGAGACGGCCCCGACCATGGCGAAGGTCCACCGCGCGCTCTTCGGGCGCCTCGGCTCCGACGCCGTCCCCGCGGTCGTGCTCGACACGCCGTACGGGTTCCAGGAGAACGCCGACGAACTGAGCGCACGGACGGTCGAGTACTTCCAGACGAGCGTCGGGAGGCGGGTCGCGGTCGCGACGTTCCGATCGCGTGACGTGGACGCCGTGACGGCCGCAACGGCCGTGGCGCGGGTCCGGGAGGCGCGGTACGTGATGTCGGGGCCGGGAAGCCCCAGCTATGCGCTGCGCCAGTGGGCCGGGACGCCGATCGTCGACGCGCTCGCGAGCAGGCTCTCGGACGGCGGCATCCTGACGATGGCGAGCGCGGCAGCGCTCACGCTCGGCGCGTTCACGATCCCTGTCTACGAGGTGTACAAGGTCGGCGAGGAGCCGTGCTGGCTCGACGGGCTCGACCTGCTGGGGTCGGCGACCGGCCTTCGTGCCGCGGTGGTGCCGCACTACGACAACGCCGAAGGCGGTACGCACGACACGCGGTTCTGCTACATGGGCGAGCGTCGCCTCCGCGTGCTCGAGCAGGCACTCCCGGCCGGCGCGTTCGTGCTCGGCGTCGACGGACACACCGCGCTCGTTCTGGACCTCGATGCCCGCACGGCATCCGTGTCCGGGCTCGGTGGCGTGACCGTGCGCGTCCGCGGTCGCAGCGCGGTCTTCCCATCCGGCACGGAGCTTCCGATCGCAGGACTCGCAGAAACGGCGCGCCGGCTCGCATCGCAGGATGACGCCGGCGGCGCGGCCGGACCGGACGGGAACGAGTGGCCGCCGGCCTCCTCTGTCGACGAGTCGTCGGGCGCCCCGACCGGGCGCCGGTCGCGTCGCACCGGGGCCCTGCGGGACGAGACGGCATATCTCGCGGGCGTCGTCGTGGAGCGCCTGGACGCCGGCGACACCCGTGCCGCCGTCGACGCTCTCCTGTCGCTCGACGCGGCGATCTCCGCGCGGCTCCGCGCCGCCGAGGACAGCCTCGACCTGGACGCAGCCTCGGGCACGTTCCGTTCGCTGATCGCCCGCCTCGGCGAGCGAGCCGAGGCCGGGACGCGCGATCCGCGCGAGGTGCTGGTGCCGTTCGTCGAGCTGCTGCTCCAGGTCCGTGCCCGCGCCCGTGCCGGCCGCGACTGGGAGACGGCGGACTTCGTGCGGGACGGGCTGGCGCGTGCCGGGATCGAGGTCCGCGACGGGGTCGACGGTTCGACCTGGCTGATTCGGCCGCCCGTCGAAGACTGACGGCCCGTGTCCGCCCTGCGCGCCCGCGCGCGGGCCGATCGCCGTCGCCGAGCCGCCCCGCTTCTTCGACCTCGTCCCCGCCCAGGCTGCCGCGACCGCCTGAACCCCACCCCGCTCACGGCCAAGGCCGCTCCATAGGCACACGCGCGAGTTCCAGCTGCGGAATCCCGGCCTGAGCGACGCCTCCCTCATCACCGGCAACGCCGCCTGGGGTACGGAGGGCGGCATCTACAACACGACCTACCCATATGCGGCCGGCCATGCGATCGGCGAGGCGGTCCTGAACGACGCAGCGGCGATCGGCGGCAACACGCCGAACGACATCGCTCCATAACAGCAGCGGCAGGTCCGGCAGAGGTCCCACAGAGGGGCACGCGCCAGGGTCGCGTGCCCCTCTGATCGCACGTGTCCGAAGCGGCGCATTCGTCGTGACCGGGCCGGCGGCGGCCCGGTCGGGGAGGACGTGGCGATCGAGGCCTCCGCCGGGGTGCCCGGAACGCCTCGGCGTTGCCGTGCCTTCAGGGCCGTGTCGACCGATCGGCCGACCGAAGAGGCATCCGTGAGATCGTGTCGAGAGTCACGACCATCGGCCCTACGCAACCTGGACTGCAAGGTGCACGCTGACGCAGATCGTGGGGGGTGATCGCGCTCGGCGGCTGCGGCCCGGCTCCCCCGAGCGCACGGCTCCCGGCTGCGCCCTCGAAGGTCTGCGTCTTGCTTGCCTACCACTTCGACCCGATGCTCTGGCCGACGGCGGGCTCGGCCGCCTTCATCGGCGCGATCGGGCTCTATCTGTGGCGGCGCCGCGGCGACACGCGCGGCGCCCTCCCGCTCGCGCTCGTGGCCTTCCTCCTGGTGCTGTGGTGCCTGGGCGCGGCGGGCGAGGCGGCGGCGGTCGACCTCGCGGTGAAGCGCCCCTGGTTCCTCTTCCGCGACGCGCTGACCGTCCCGAGCGCGGTCCTCGCCTTCTGGTTCGCCCTGGTCTACGCCGGGCTCGAGCGCTGGCTGACCCGCCCCGTGGTGGCCCTCCTCGCCGGCGTCACGATCGCCCACGTCGGGCTCGACGCCGTGGCCGGGGGACGCCTCGAATGGAGCAGCCTGTGGTGGAACGGCGAGCAGGTGCAGGGCGCCCGCACGCTCCTGGGGCTGGGGTCCGCCGGCGTCGTGGTCGCCCTGTTCATCGGCTCGAGCGCGGTCTTCCTCCTCCTCTTCGCGCGCTCGCCGGCCCACCGCGTGCCGGTCGCGCTGATCCTCACGGGGCAGGTCGCGATGCGCCTGCTGTACCCCCTGGTGGCCTTCGAGATCGCCTACGTGCCGAACATCGTCTCGGGCGTGATCGGCTTCGACGCCGCGGCGCTCATGTACGCCGTGGCGCTGCTACGGTTCCGCCTGTTCGACCTCGTGCCGGTGGCCCGCGAGACGATCCTCGCGCGCATGCCCGACGCCATGCT
>JAJYGH010000053.1 GCA_021785175.1 Chloroflexota bacterium
ATCGAGGACCTCTTCTACATGTCCGAGGTCCTCGCCAAGCAGCCCCGGCCACGCGGCAAGCGGTTGACGATCCTGACGAACGCCGGTGGCCCCGGCGTGCTCGCGACCGACGCGCTCGTCGGCGGCGGTGGCGAGCTGACCGACCTGACACCGGAGGCGGTCGAGGCGTTCAACGCCATCCTGCCGTCGGTGTGGAGCCGCAACAACCCCGTCGACATCATCGGCGACGCGCCGCCCGAGCGATACGCGGCCTCCCTTGAGGTCGCCGCGAACGACCCGAACGCCGACGGCCTGCTCGTCGTGCTGACGCCCCAGGCGATGACCGACCCGACCCGCACCGCCGAGCTGCTGGCGCCCTTCGCCACGAAGACCGGCAAGCCGGTCCTGGCGAGCTGGATGGGGGGCGCCGACGTGGAGCCGGGCGCGCAGATCCTGCGCGACGCGGGCATCCCGACGTTCCCCTACCCGGACACGGCCGCCCAGATGTTCAACCTCATGTGGCGCTTCAGCGACAGGCTGCGCGCGCTGTACGAGACCCCGGTGCTGGCAGACGACGAGAAGAGCGCGGTGAACCGGGCCACGGCGAGCCAGATCATCGAGGCCGCCCGGGCCGAGAAACGGACCCTGCTCACCGAGTTCGAGTCGAAGCAGGTCCTGTCGGGCTACGGCATCCCGATCACCGAGACGCGGATCGCGCAGACCGAGGACGCCGCGGTCGAGGCGGCCGACGCCATCGGTTACCCGGTCGTCGTCAAGCTGTACTCGCACACGATCACGCACAAGACGGACGTCGGCGGCGTGCAGCTCAACCTCGTCGACGCGCGGGCCGTCCGCGACGCGTACCGGGCGATCGAGGCCGCAGTGCGCGAGCGCCGCGGCGCCGGGCACTTCGAGGGCGTGACCGTCCAGCCGATGATCAACTACACGGGCTACGAACTCATCCTGGGAAGCAGTGTCGACCCGCAGTTCGGCCCCGTCCTGCTCTTCGGGATGGGCGGCCAGCTGGTCGAGCTGTTCCGCGACCGGGCGCTCGGCCTGCCGCCGCTCAACACCACGCTGGCGCGCCGGATGATCGAGCGGACGAAGATCTCGGGGGCGTTCAAGGGCATCCGCGGTCGCCAGCCGATCGACCAGGCGGCGCTCGAGCAGCTCCTCGTCCGGTTCAGCCAGCTCGTGGCCGAGCAGCGCTGGATCAAGGAGATCGACATCAACCCGCTCCTGGCATCGCCCGAGCGGCTCATCGCGCTCGACGCGCGAGTCGTCCTCCACGACTCCGACCTGTCCGAGGACGCGCTCCCGCGGCTGGCGATCCGGCCGTACCCAGGGCAGTACGCGGCAGCCTGGACGTCGAGCGACGGGACCGTGTTCGACGTCCGGCCGATCCGGCCCGAGGACGAGCCGTCGATGGTCCGCTTCCACGCGTCGCTGTCGGACCGCACCGTTCAGGAACGGTACCTCGCCGACCTCGGCCTGTCGGAGCGCACGGCACACGAACGCCTGGTCCGGGTCTGCTTCAACGACTACGACCGCGAGATCGCGCTTGTCGCGGAACGGCGTGTCCCGGACGGCTCTTCCGAGCTCGTCGCGGTCGCGCGGCTCTCGAAACACGACGGCGGTCGGGACGGTGCGGAGTTCGCGATCGTCGTCACGGACTGCTGCCAGCGCCAGGGCCTCGGGACCGAGCTGCTGCGGCGGCTGATCCGGGTCGCCCGCGATGAGGGGCTGGCGTCGATCGGCGCCGACATCCGCACCGAGAACGCCGGCGCGCGACGCGCGGCGGAGCAGGCCGGGTTCGTGGTCCGGCCGACCGAGAACCCGGCGATCCTCCGGGCGGAGCTCCGCGTCGCCACCTGAGCGGACCGGCAGCCCGGCGTGGCCGGTTGTGCAGGGTCAGGAGCGTCTCCGCCGCTCCTGACCCGCGCCGGCCTGTCCCGACACGACCTGGGCGTGATTCAGCGCGGCCACGAGCGAGACCCCACCGATGATGTTGCCGACGAGCGTCGGCACGAACCAGCCGACCCACGTCGCGGGCGAAGCCAGACCGGACGCGGTCACGAACAGCGTCTCGACAGAGCCGGCGATGACGTGCGCGAGCGAACCCGGGCCGACCACGTAGGTCAGGATGAGGACGACCCTCGGGCCAGGGGTGGAGTTCCGCCACCTGCGGGCGAGACGGGCGCACGTCGGCTGCCGGCCGGCGCTCGCGCAGTGGCGCCGGTGCGCGCCGATCGTGCGCCGCGCGCTCCGTTCCATGACAACCGGACGTCGGTCGCGTAGGGTGAGTGGTCCGGGCCGCGGTCGCGGCCGCGCGAACGCGAGGTGGCGGAGTGACGGACGGAGCGGCGGGCGAGGTCAGGCGGGCACGCGGCGCGGCCGAGCTGCTGCGGCAGGTCGGGCTCCTCTCGGACGGGCCGGTACGCTGGGGCGCGCCGGTTCGCAGCGCCCGCCCCGGCGTCTTCCTCGTCGAGATGGCCGCTCCCCTGCCGCGCGCCCCCATCGACATCTCTCGCATCGGCACCTGGATCGACCGCGTTCCGACCCTGCGGCTCGACGGGGAGCGGCCGACGGGCAAGGACCTCGCCGCGCGACTCTCGGCGTTCTGGCTCCCCGACCAGGTCGTGCTCTACGTCGGGTCGACGCCCGACTCGATCGGTCGCCGCGTTGCTGAGCTCGAGAGCACGCCGCTCGGCGAACCCGCGGTCGGCGAGGACGGACGGTGGCTCGGCGCGCTGCGCGGCCTCGAGCAGGCGCGCGTCTGGTGGGCCGACACGGATGCGCCGGAGGAGTACGCGGACGCGATCCTCGGTGCCTTCGCGGAGGGAGTCGCCCCGGCCTCGGTCGAGGCCCTCCACGACCCCACGGTCGTGGTGCCGTTCGCGAACACGTCGACGCCGTCGGGGCTGCAGCGCGAGCACGGGATCACCGGCGATGCGATGGCGGCCCCTCCGCCCGCACCGGCGCCCAGGCGCGTCGTCACGCTCCCACCCGGGAACGCCGTCTCGAGCGAGCAGTCGATGGCCCCGCGCGGACGCGCGACGGGTGGCGCGAGCCGCACGCGCGTGAGCGGCGGGACCCCGAGCGGCGGCGGCGCGGCCGGCATCGGCCCGACGGGGCGCGCCGTCTCGCGGACGGCGGCCTCCCGCACCGCGGTCCCCACGTCCTCTGCCGCCCGGCCGTCTGCACCGGCCCGCGGGCGCTCGCCAGCCTCCACGACCGCCGGCTCGTCGGCTTCGCGGAGCGCACCCGGCGCGCGGCGGGTGTCGGCGAAGGCCATCGCGAACGCGGCACCGCCGCCCGGCCGCCAGCCCGAGGCCGTCCACGTCACGGCGGACGGCCTCGCCCAGCTGCAGCAGGAGCTCGACGAACTGGTCAACGTGCGGCGACCGGAGATCATCGCCCGGGTCCGGGCGGCGCGGGAGCTCGGGGACCTCAGCGAGAACGCGGACTACGAGGCCGCGCGGAAGGAGCAGTCGTTCGCCGAGGGCCGCATCGCCCAGCTCGAGGCGATGATCCGCAACGCGAGCATCATCGAGGCGCCGTCAGGCGGGTCGCACGTGGAGCTCGGATCGACCGTCGTGGTCGAGTCGGCCGAGGGCGAGGAGACGTTCACGATCGTGGGATCCAGCGAGGCGCGGCCGAGCGAGGGCCGCATCTCGAACACGTCGCCGCTCGGCCAGGCGCTCCTGGGGCACCGGCCCGGCGACGATGTGGTCGTGCGCGCACCGGCCGGCGATCGCCACTTCACGATCCGGGAGCTGCGCTGACGGGCACACGCGCCGGCGCCGAGTGACGGAGGGATCCATGGCTCGCATCCTGCTTCGCGACGGCGCGCTCGCTGACGGTCGCTCGCCGGAACTTCGGCTCGGCGTGAGCCTGCTGCTCGACGACGGCGTGGCCCGCTGGATCCGGCCGTCGGACGCCGAGGAAGACCCGGGGCCGCGCGAGGGGCTGCGCGTGATCGACGCGAGTGGCAGCACGATGATTCCGGGGATGGTCGATGCGCACAGCCACGTGACGATGCCCGGCGGCGCGCACTGGATCGAGCGCGGGATGGACCCGCCGGCCTCGCTGCTGGCCGTGGCCGAGCACAACGCCCGGCTGCTGACCGGGGCCGGCGTCCGGTGGGCGCGCGATGTCGGGGCGCCGGTCACGGTCGACCCAGTCGACGGGCGGCGTCGAGCGCTGAGCCTGGGCGTGCGCGACCGCTGGCACGGACAGCCCGGGTATCCCGAGATCCGGGCGGCCGGCACGTGGGTGACGAGGGCCGGAACCCTCCCCGGCGCGCTCTGCGCCGAGGCGAACGACGCAGATGAACTGCTCTCACTCGCGATGCAGCAGCTCGACGACGGCGCCGACCTCGTAAAGCTGTACCTCGACGGGCCCGACCCCGCGACGGCGCCGTGGTCGGCCGCGGAGGTCCGGCGAGTGGTGGAGGCCGCGCACGGGCGTGCAGCCCGCGTCACCGCCCACTCGACCCGGCTGAACGGCACGCAGGTGTGCGCGGAGGCGGGTGTCGACGCGATCGAGCACGGGTTCGAGATCGACGCGGACCTCGGGGCAGCGCTCGCCCGCCAGGGCACGGCCGTGGTCTCGACGCTCGCGGTGTTCCGGTCACGCATCACGTTCGCCGCGACCACGCGGCTCCCGCGGTTCGCGTCAGCCGTGGGCCGGGCGACCGTGCTCGAACGCTACGCCCAGGCCCGCGACTCGATCGCGATCGCGCACCGCGCGGGTGTGCCGATCGCGGCCGGGACGGACTTCGGCGGTGGGTCGGGGCGCGCGAACCACCTGGCGTGGGAGGTCGAGTCGCTCGTTGAGGCGGGCCTCGAGCCGTGGGAGGCGCTCGGCGCCGCGACGTGGCGGGGTGGCCAACTCCTCGGCGAGCCCGACGCGGGGTCGATCCACGAGGGACGACCGGCCTCGATCGCGCTCGTCCACGGCGACCCGCTCGGCGATCCGGCCGCGCTCTGGCGTGTCTGGTGGGTGTCCTGGGCCGGCTGACGCAGTCGGCCTCGTCCTGGTCTGCTCCCCGCCGAGCGGCGATCGCGACGTCGAGCCGTCGGCGCTCAGATCCGATAGTCGCCGCGGCCCTCCGACCGGCGGCCCGACCACTCGTCGCGGCGGCTCGAGAGCACGCCCATCAGCCAGCCGCGGCCGAGGAACAGCGCGAGGCCGGCGACCAGCAGCACGCCCACCAACATCGGCGCGAACGAGAGCACGTCCTCGCGCTCGCGGAGCTTCCGCGCGTTCTTCGCGAGATCCTGCACCATGTCGCCGATCTCTCCGGCCGAACCGCCGACCGTCCTCCGGACGCGATCCACGTCGAGATCGCCGAGGGCGGCCATCCGCCCCGACACCACCGACGTTGCCTTCCGACCACTACCCATCGGATCCCTCCTGTCCCTGCTGCGTGCCTTGTCCATCGTGGCCGCGGCCGTCGTGGCCGCGGCCCGGCCGGTAGCCCGGCCGTCCATGCTTCGGCGCCGGTGCCGACCGCTGCACGGCCGGCACGATGAAACCCCGCGCCGGGGCGGTCGTCGATCGCGGGGTCGCGGGATGGTTGCCGGTCGTGGCCCCCGTCGCGCCTCCGACGGCGCCGGTTCCGCCGGTCGCGGGCTGGGCGGGTGGCGTCGCGAGAACGATCGGCGGGGGCGTGCTCGCGGCCGCACCGCCCGCCGCCGTCGGCGACGAATGGCCGGTCGAAGCGAGCGCGACCGAGGCGCCGAGGAGCCCGGCGACGAGCAGGCCGCCTGCGGCGAGCCGCCAGGCCGCCGGGCGCGTCGGGACGGGCGCCAGCGCCGCCGTGCGGGCCAGCGATCCACGGGCCCACCGCGCGACGACGGCGGCGGCCGGGCGACGACGGGGATCGGGATCGAGACACGCGCAGACGAGCGGCACGAACGCGCGCGGGAGCCGCTCGGGTGCCGCCGGTCCGACGAGGTGCTGTCGCGCGAGCTCGGCCGGGGTTCGGGCGTCGAAGGGCGGCTCGCCGGTGAGCATCTCGTGGAACACCGCGCCGAGCGAGAACACGTCGGCCGCGGGGCCTGCGGGGGCTCCCGCCAGCTGTTCCGGTGCCATGTACCGCAGCGTCCCCTGCACCAGGCCCGGGTCGGCCCGCCGGGCGTCGAGCAGCATCCGCGCGATCCCGAAATCTGTCAGGCGCGCGTGTCCGTCACGGCCAAGCAGGATGTTGCCGGGCTTGACGTCGCGGTGGACGACGCCGCGGGCATGCGCGTGCCGCAGCGCGTCCGCGATCTCACCCGCGATCCACGCGGCCTCGCCGGTCGGCAGCGCGCCGTCGCGCGCGATCCGCTCCGCGAGCGTCTCGCCGTCCACGTACTCCAGGACGAGCGCGGCGGCATTGCCCTCGACGTGCACGTCGTGCACGACCACGATCGACGGGTGCGCCAGCGCGGCCGCGGTCCGCGCCTCCTCGAGAAAGCGGGCACGCGAGCGGTCGTCCGCAACCAGGTCCGGATGCAGCAGCTTCACGGCGACATCGCGATCCAGCTCGAGATCGTGACCCAGCCAGACCTCGGCGCTCCCGCCGTGCCCGAGGTGGGACACGACCCGGTAGCGAGCGAAGAGGATCGCGCCACAGGCGGGGATGACGGCGTCGCGCTGCTCGCCCATGGCTACAGCGTCACCGGGATCGCGGCGCGCGCCGAAGAGCCCGGCGCGGCGCCACCTTTCAGCTCCGTTGCAGGCCCGCCGGGTCCGGTCGCAGTCTCCGCGAACCCCGGAACGAGGCGGGCGACGCGCGGTTGGAATTGCGCTCGCGTGCATTTGCGCGACACAGGGCTTGCACCGGCGTAGTAGTGTCTCCGGCAACCGGAAGAAGCCTCGCTGCAGGAGTCCGACAACTCAAGATCGCCGCGTCCACGGCCGACCTCGCGTTCGTCGTCCCCCCCCGCCGCCATTCCCGTGGCGGCACCTCGTTGGCCAGTCCCCCTTCCGGTGCACGCTGTGCCCGAGATCTGCCGTGAGCGGCACATCCCACCGCCATCGCCTGTTGACGGCGATGTCCTGGTAGATCGGAGGGATCGTGGGACAGGTCTCACGACTTCGGGTCGCGGCATTGGCGACCCTGGCGTCCGTCTCGTTCATCGCCGCGATGGCTGTGGCCCCGCCCGCTGCCGCGGCGTCCTCCGGCACACTGGCCGATCGCGTCATCGCCGACGCGATGACCCACCTCGACGCCCCCTACGTCTGGGGCACCGACGGCCCGCGAACCTTCGACTGCTCGGGCCTCGTCTACCGCGTCTTCTCCGACAACGGCCTGGCCGGGATGCTCCACGAGTCCCACAGCGCCTACACCGACTACCTGATCTTCCTCCGCGAGGGTCGGGTGAGCCGGACGGGCGGCCAGCCGGGCGATCTGGTCGTCTACGGCGGCGGATCCCACGTCGGCATCTACCTCGGCAACGGCAGGGTGATCAGCGCGCTGGTCGAAGGCGTCAGGATCACCGGCGTCTTCGCGCTCACCACGCCGTTCACGGCCTTCCTGCACACGGGGCTCAGCGGGCGCACCGTCGCCGGTTCGACGCTCGCCTCGTACGTGCGCCCCTCCACCGTCCGCTTCACCACGGTGGCGGTGAACCTCCGGTCGGGCCCGAGCATCACGCGCGCGCGGTTCGCCGTGCTCGCGCCGGGCACGCGACTGGCCGTTCTCCGGTCGTCCCGTGACGCGCCTGGCCGCGTCTGGGACGAGGTCCGGACGCCGGCCGGGGCGGTCGGGTGGGTGGCCAGCTGGCTCCTCAGAGCCTGAAAGCGTCCCCGCGCGCCCCGTCGGGCGCCGCGGTCAACGCCGTCGCGGGCGAGGGGCAGCGCGCGACGACCGTGCGAAGGACCGGGCACTCCGCCCGGTCCTTCTGATTCCGGTGCCCCGCTCGCCCGGATGACGGGCCTGGGCGGCACGCCCAATCGGGTCCCTCCGACCCGCTCGCGGGACGCTGGCGGGGGCGCACAATCGCGTTGCGCGTCCGCGCTGAGCACGGCGGCCACGCCGGCTGCAGACGGCACGACGAATCGCCGAGTGGAGGACTGGTCGGTGGAACCCAGACGGTTGCTTCGCGATCTGATCGCGGCGCTCGGCGGCGCGGTGGCGCTCGTGATCGTGCTCGGGATCGTCGGCGTCGTGCGCCTCAGCGAGCAGCCGGCGGCCCCGTCGCACGCCTCCGCGCCCGCGAGCGTCGCCGCGATCGGCTCTGCGCCGGCCGGCGGCGGTTCGTCGAGCGGCTCGCCCCAGGCATCCGGCGGCGTCGCGATACTCCCCGCCACCGATCCCCAATCCATCGGCAGCGCCGACGCGCCCGTCGTCGTGGAGGTCTGGGCGGACTTCCAGTGCCCCTTCTGCGGGCTCTTCACGCACGCGCTCGAGCCGTCGCTGCTCCGGACCGAGGTCCTCCCCGGCACGGCGCGGATCGTCTACCGGGATTTCGCGTTCCTCGGCGCCGAGTCCACGACCGCGGCCGTCGCCGCTCGCTGCGCCGGACAGCAGGGCCAGTTCTGGGAGTTCCACGATCTCCTGTTCGCGAGCCAGCAGGGCGAGAACCAGGGGGCGTTCAGCGACGCGACCATGTCGCAGCTGGCGAACTACCTGGACCTCGACAGCACGAGGTTCGCGGCGTGCGTGAAGGATCCCGCGCTCATCGCGGCGGTGGAGCAGAGCCGGGCGGAGGGCCAGCAGCTCGGCATCAAGGGGACGCCGACCCTGAGGATCATCGGCCCGAAGCAGACGGTGCGGCTCGACCGCATGCCCTCGCTGCCCACCCTGTTGACGACGATCGACCGCATGGCGCACGGCCTCCCGGCGCCCACCCAGGAGCCGGCGCCCGTCCCTGCGTCGCCCACGGCGTCGATCCCGGCGGCTTCGGCCGGCGCGACCCCCGCGCCCTCCGCGCCGTAGCGCGGGCTGTGCCCGCGGCGCGACTTCGAACCCCGCGACCGGCCCGAGCGGACAGGCCCGACCCGACGGGACGTGGCCGCAGTGCGCGCGAGGCGTTTCGAGGGTTGGGCTACGACCGCCCGACGTCGCGGATGGTCGCCTGGAGGATCTCCGCCGAGCGCTGCAGGCCCGACCGTTCGCCGTCGTCCAGCTCGAGGCGCAGCGCCTGGACCACGCCGCGTCGGTCGACGACCGTCGGCAGGCTGAACGAGACGTCGTCGATCCCGTAGTAGCCCTCGATCCGGCTCGACACCGACAGCACGGTCCGCTGGTCGCGCACGATCGCCTCGACCAGCCGCTGCAGTCCCGCGCCGATCGCGTAGTACGTCGCGCCCTTGCGCTCGATGATCGCGTACGCCGCGTCGCGCGTCTGCCGGAAGATCTCCTCCATCGCCGCCGGCTCCCAGGCGCGGCCCTGCGCCGCACAGAACGCCGGCAGCCGCATCCCGGCGATGTTCGCGAGAGACCACACGGGCACCTCGCTGTCGCCATGCTCCCCGATGATGTACGCGTGGACGCTGCGCGGGTCGACGCTGAAGTACTCGCTGAGGAGGTAGCGGAAGCGCGCGGTATCGAGGATCGTGCCCGACCCGATCACGCGCTCCGGTGGCAGCTCCGACAGCCGCCAGGTCTCGTACGTCAGCACGTCCACCGGGTTCGTGGCGACGAGGATGATCCCGTCGGGGTTCGCACGTGCGACGGCCGGGACGATCTGCCGGAAGATCGCCGTGTTGCGGCGTGACAGTTCGAGGCGCGTCTCACCCGGCCGCTGCGCCGCGCCCGCCGTGATGACCGTGACCTCGGCCCCGGCGCAGTCCTCGTACGAACCCGCCCAGACCCGCGCCGGTGGCGCGAACGGGACGCCATGGACGAGGTCCATCGCCTCGCCCTCGGCGCGCTCGCGGTTCACGTCGATCAGCACGATCTCGGTGGCGAGCCCGCTGAGCAGCAGGGTGTAGGCGAACGTCGCGCCGACGTTGCCCACGCCGACGATCGCCACGCGGGCCCTGACCCTCTCTCCCGTCATCGACGCGACTGTACCGGACGCCGTCCTGCGGCGTGCAGCTGCGCCCGTTGGACGTCACACTCGCAGAGGTGGCACTCGCGCCTGGCCGATCGCACGGGAGAGACGGTGCATGGACGTGAAGACTGAGCGGGTCGCGCTGCCGCTTGCGTTCGAGGTCATCACGCCGAACGATCGGACGTGGAAGAAGCACGACTTCTACATGCGGTTGGCGGGCGTCGTCGAGATGGGGGCGAAGTGCATCGGCAGCCGCGTGGGCGCGGTCGCGGTGCGCGACGATCGCGTGCTCGGGATGGGCTACAACGGGACGCCCAGCGGGTACCCGAACTGCACCGAGGAAGAGCGCGGGTGTCTGCGCTGCGCGCTCCGCCGCGACCGGCCCGCGGCGGGGCTGGCGGGGCAGCTCTACGACATCTGCCTGTGCGTGCACGCCGAGCAGAACGTGACGGTCACGGCGGCGCGGTTCGGGGTCGCGCTGGCGGATGCCTGGGTCTACACGACGCTCCAGCCATGCTTCGGGTGCCTCAAGGAACTCATGCAGCTGCGCATCCAGGGCATCGTGTTCCTGCGACCGTGGACGGCATACCACCCCGAGTACGCGTGGGTCGAGGACGAGTACCGGCGGCTGGCGGCGCACTACCGGTCACGCGGCGGACGGTTCCTGCGGCTCGAGACCGGCGCGCCGGTCGAGGCCGTGGCGGCCTCGGTCGGCGGCCCGGTCCGGTGACGGATCGGCCCCACGCCGGTGCGGCGACCGACCCTGTCGAGCCCCTCCCCCGGTGCTGGTGGGCGCCGGGAGAGGTCCCCCGTGACCGCGCGATGGCCGCCTACCACGACGACGAGTGGGGCGTGCCGGCGCATGGCGACGAGGTCCTGTTCGAACGGCTCGCGCTCGAGTCGTTCCAGGCCGGACTGTCCTGGGCGACGATCCTGCACAAGCGCGACGCCTTCCGCCGCGCGTTCTCCGGCTTCGACCCCGCGGCCGTTGCGGCGTTCGGCGACGCCGACGTGGCGCGGCTGCTCGGGGACGCGGGGATCGTCCGGAACACCGCGAAGATCACGGCCACGATCGCGAACGCGCGCGGCGTCCTCGACATCGCGCGCGAAGCCGACTCGTTCGACGCCTGGCTGTGGAGCCATCTCGACGCGCCACCCCGGGTCCTCCCGGCCGACGCGACCCGCTCCGACGTCCCCGACGTCGACCCGTTCGCTCACCGGCTGTCGCGCGACCTGCGAGACCGCGGCTTCCGGTTCGTCGGACCGACCGTCGTCTATGCGCTCATGCAGAGCGTCGGGATGGTCGACGACCACCTCCCGTCGTGCTGGCGGTACCGGGGCTGAGGGCGCGCCGGCGCTGATCGGGCAGTCGTGGCGTGCACGTCGATCTCGCCACGCTCGGCGGCGCGCAGGATCGCCAGGCGCGCATCCGGGCGCACCCCGAGCCTGCGGCCGCCCGCCCCTCCGGCGCATACTCGGCGCCGATGGGGGTCCGGATCGTCCACTTCGCCGACCTGCACCTGGACGCGCCGTTCGCATGGGCCGAGCCCCGGGTCTCCGCGCTCCGGCGGCGAAACCGGCGCCGGAGCCTCGAGCGGATCGTCGCCCTCGCCGCCGACGAGCGTGCCGACGCGATCACGTGCGCCGGCGATCTGTTCGAGCACGACCTCGTCACGCCGGACACGGTCGAGTTCCTCCGGCGCACGTTCGGCGACGCCGGCCGGCCCGTGCTGCTCGCGCCCGGCAACCACGACTGGTTCGGTCCGGAGAGCCCGTACGCACGGGCGCGCTGGCCGTCGAATGTCCACGTGTTCACCGACGAGGCGCCGTTCCCGTTCGATCTCGCGCCGGGCCTGCGCGTGTGGGGGATCGCCCACCGCGGACCCGCCACGCCCCGCAACCTGCTCGCGGCGCTCCGCGCGGACGGCACCGGCGTCCACCTCGCGCTCGCGCACGCCTCCGAGTCGCGGATGCTCGTCTGGCAGGGCGAGGGCAAGCAGGCCCATGCGCCGTTCGTCGCGGAGGACCTCGACCGGGCCGGGATCGACCTGGGGCTGCTCGGCCACTACCACGCGCCACGCGACGCCGAGCGTTACTCGTATCCCGGCAACCCGGATCCCCTGGAGTTCGGCGAGGAGGGCGAGCGAGGCGCGCTGCTGGTGACGATCGATGACGACGGCACCATCCGGCGCGAGCGACGGTCGGTGGCCGTGAGCGAAGTCCACGACGTGCTCGTGGACGTGGACGGAGCGCGTGACCGCGACGAGGTCGCCGAGCGACTGGCGGCCGCGCTCGCTCCACTCGGCGGCAGCGTGCGGGCGACACTCCAGGGCGAGGTCGCCACCGATGTCCAGCTCGAGTGGCCCGGGCTCGGCGCGCTCGGTGCGCACCTGGACGGGCTGGTCGTGCGGCCAGGACGGCTGACGTGGGCCCACGACCTCGAGGCGATCGGCGCGGAACCGACGGTGCGCGGCGAGTTCGTGCGCGAGGCGGCGACGATCGAGGATCCGGAACTGCGCCGGCGGGTCGTGCTGACGGGCCTCCGCGCGCTCGCCGGCCGGGATGACCTGGACGTGGCCTAGATGCGGGTCGAGAGCGTCACGGCCCACGCGTTCGGGCCGTTCCGCGACGAACGGCTGGACCTCGCACCCGGCTTCACGGTCGTCGCGGGACCGAACGAGGCGGGCAAGTCGACGTGGCACGCGGCACTGCGGGCGGCGATCTGCGGACTGCCGCGGCGGCGTGGGCGCGCGACCACCTCCGAGCAGGAGTTCGCCGAGTTGCACAGACCGTGGGATGGCGCGAACGGCTGGGCGGTGTCGGCGCGGATCGCGCTCGACGACGGGCGCTGCATCGAGGTCCGGCAGGATCTCGCGGAGAAGGTCGACAGCGCGGCGATCGAGCTCCCGATCGGGCGGACGGTGACCGCGAGCCTGCTGAACGAGGGGTCACCGGACGCGTCCCGGCTGCTCGGGCTCGACCGCGACGCGTTCGCGGCCACGGTCTGCGTCGACCAGGCCGACCTGCTCGGGGTGACGCGCGCGGCCGGCGTGCTTCGCGAACGGCTCGAGCGGGCGGTCGCGACGCGCGGGTCGGACGCGACGGCGTCGGAGGCCCTGGACCGGCTGCGGCGCTTCCGGTCGGAGCGGGTCGGGGCGGACCGGGCAGGAGCCGTCCGGCCACTCCGGCGCGCGATCGAGCAGCGTGACGAGGCGGCACGCGCGCTCGAGGAGGCCCGCCGGTGCCACACGGAGTACCTGCGGCTTGCGGCGGACGCCGACGAGGCGCGAGCGGCGCACGCGGGTGCACTGCTCGAACTGCGGAGGGCGGACGCGCGCGTCGCGCGAGAGGAGGCGGACGCCGCACGGCGACTGGCCGAGCGAGTCGGCGAACTCGCCGCACGGCATGGGGAGGAGCCGCCGGCCCTGCCCGCGCGCGACGTGGTGGCCGACGAGGTGGCCGCGGCCCTCGCCGCGTGGTCCGCTCGACCCGCCGTGCCCAGGCTCGACGGGCCGACGACCGCCGACCTCGAGGCGCAGATCGCGCATCTGCCGGTCGTGCCGCCGGGCGACGTGGCCGTCGACCCCGAGGTCCGTGCCCGGCACGACGCGTGGCAGGCGGCCCGGCAGGCGGCGGCACTGCTGGGCGAGGCGCCCGCGGTCGTGCCGGTCCCCGTCCCCGGCCTCGGGTCCGCCGAGCTCTCCGGGCTCGCTGCCGACCTCGACGCGGCCGTCCCCCTCCCGCCTCCTGCCCTCGATGGCGCGCGGCAGGATGCCGAGACGCGACGCAGGTCCGCCGGCGCCCGATCGAGGACGAGCGTCGCGATCCTCGCGGTGTCGCTCGTCGCGGCCGTCGCCGGGTTGCTCGCCGGGATCGTCGTCCTCGGCGCGCTCGGGGTCATCGCCGCGGCCGCGTCCCTGGCCGCGTGGCTCGCCGTTCGCCGCGCCGCCTCGCTCGCCGCCGACGACCTGCACCGCGCCGACGCCGCGCGCGCCCCGATCGACCTCGCCGCTGCGGCGGCCCGAGCGCGCCGCTCCGAAGCCGTCGCGCGGCTCACGGCCGCTGGGGTCCTCAACGCCACCCCGCAAGCCGTCCGGACGCTCGCCTCGCAGGCCGGGCAGGCAGAGGCGTCGGCACGTGCGCGCGACGAATGGGAAGAGCGGGCGGCCGTGGCCGCGGCGAGGGTTGCGGCGGCCGCCGCGGCGCTCCGTGACACCCTCGGGGCGCGGAACGAGCAGGACCGGGCCAACGCGGATGCTGGGCCAGCGGCGGTGTGCGGCGCGACCACGGTTCCGTCCGGCGAGCCTGGTTCCGACCTGATCGCGCAGGACCCCGAGGCGGCGTTCCGGGCCTACGAGGCGGCGTGCGCCGAGCGGGCGGCCATCGCGGCCGCGGCGTCCCGGCGCGGCTCCCTCGACGCCGCACTGTCGATTCGGCGGCAGGCCGAGGCCCAGGCGGCGGACGCGGAGCGCTCGTTGGCGGCGGCGGCGAAGGGCATCCGTGCCGCGGCGGAGCGGGCCGGGTGCGCGAGGCCCGCAGAGAGCGAGGAGGAGGCCGTCGCGGCCCTCCAGGCGTGGCGCCAGCGCCGAGCCGCGGATCTCGAGGCGGCGTCGAGCGCGCGGGCGGAGTGGGAGCAGCTGCAGGCCCTGCTCGGAGGACGGCCGGTCGAGTCGGTCGAGGCCGATGCGCGGCGAGCCGTCGAGAACGCCGAGCGGCACGAGGCCGAGGTGATGTCGATGGCGGACGGTCGGGACGCCGCGCCAAACGCAGGCCACGGTGCCTCCGCTGGCGTCCCTGCCGGGCGCGCTGCGGCTGCTGCCGGGCGCGCTGCGGCTGCTGCCGGGGCTGCGACGCAGTCCACCGACGGTTCCGGCGCGGATGAGCGAGCGCGGGTGACGCCGGAGCGGCTGCGGGCCCTCGAGGACGAGGAGCGACGGCTGCGCGACACGGCGCGGTCCCTGGCGGGGCGGGCGGAGGAGCGCGCGGCGGGGCTCCCGGGCGTGGCCGAGGCCGAGGAGGCGCTGGAGCGCGCCGAGTCGGAACTCGAACGCGTGCGGCGACTCGACGGGACGCTCGCCGCGACCATCGAGCTGCTGTCGCGGGCCGAGGAACGCGCACATCGGACCGTCGCTCCCGTCCTCGCGACCGCGGTCCGCGAACGGCTCTCGGAGGTGACGTCCGGCCGCTACGACGACGTGGCCGTCGACCCCGCGACACTCGACGTGACCGTGCGCGAGCGGGCCACCGGGCTGTGGCGGCACGCGCAACGGCTGTCACACGGGGCGCGCGAGCAGATCTACCTGCTACTCCGCGCCGCGATGGCCCAGCACCTGGTGACCGAGCCGGAGGCCGCCCCCCTCCTGCTCGACGAGGTCACCGCGCAGGCGGACGAGCGCCGGAAGGTCGCGATCCTCGCGGTGCTGCACGCGATCAGCCGGGAGCGGCAGGTGGTGCTGTTCACGCACGATCGAGACGTCCTCGAGTGGGCCCGCGTGCACCTCGACGGCGACCGCGATCGGCTGGTCGAACTCGCGGGACGCTGACGGCCGGGTGTCGTCGCGGTCCGACGTCCCGGACCGGGCGCGCCGCGCGACCACGTTGAGGCGCACGTAGTCAAGCACGGGTCCCGGGAGGCGAGCGGCGACGCCGCGCACGAACGCCGCCCGCTCCTGCTCGGGCAGGAGCGGCAGGTGCGCCCGCAGCACGACCGTCGCGAGGAACGTCTCGAACGGCTCGCCCGGCTCGAACGTCGTCGGCTCCGGCTGGAGCCATGCCTCGACGTCCGCGAACCCCGCGTCGAGCAGGGCGGCTCGATCGGCTTCGGGCGTCCGGTAGGTCCAGCGACCGGGCAGCGGGTCGCCGATCTCGGCGAGCGCCCGCGCGACGCTCGCGATGTTCCCCGCGCCGCCGTACTGCGCGACGAGTTGCCCCCCGGGCCGGAGCGCGCCGGCGAGGCGCCGGAAGAGCGCTGGATGGTCGGGCACCCAGTGGAACGTCGCCGTCGACAGGATCGCGTCCGCCGGTCCGTCGAGCGCGAACGGCTCGCACAGGTCGGCGTGCACGTAGGCGACCCGAGAGCCGAAGCGGGCGAGCCGTCGTCGTGCCTCCTCGAGCATCCGCGCCGATCCGTCGAGCGCCACGACTCGAACCTCCGGCAGCCATTCGAGCAGCTGCTCCGTCACCCGGCCGCTCCCGCAGCCCGCGTCGAGCACCGTCCCGACGCCCTCCGGATCGAGACGCCGGATGACGTGGGCGCCCCAGCGGGCCTGCGGCGCCGCAACGCGGTCGTACGTCGCGGCGTCCCAGTCGTGGCTCATGACGACGTCGCGGCGCATCGGATCGAGGCGAAGCCGCCGGAGCCCGGGGAAGGCGACCCGTCCGCCACCGTGACCCGATCCGTCAACCGTGCGACGCGCTCGCGACCTTCGCCGGCGCGATCTCCTCGAAGGGCGGATGGAGCACGCCGAGCTCGGTGATCCAGCCCGTGATGAGGTCGTGCGGGGTGACGTCGAACGCAGGGTTCCACGCGTCGACCCCCTGCGGCGCGCTCGCCCGGCCCTGGAACGTCCGGACCTCGTCGGCCGACCGCAGCTCGATCTCGATCGCGTCGCCGGACGGCGTCGCAAGGTCGAACGTCGAGGTCGGCGCGGCGGTGTAGAACCGGACGCCGGCGTGTTTCGCGGCCAGCGCAAGCGAGAACGTGCCCACCTTGTTCGCCGTGTCACCGTTCGCGGCGATCCGGTCCGCACCGAGGATCACCGCGTCGATCCGGCCGGTGTGGAGGAGCGACGCCGCCGCGCTGTCGGCGATCAGCGTGACCTCGATCCCCGCCTGCATGAGCTCCCACGCGGTCAGACGCGCGCCCTGCAGCAGCGGCCGCGCCTCGCACGCGTAGACCCGCACGGGCTCCCCTGCCGCGGCCTTCGCGTACACCACGCCGAGTGCCGTCCCCCAGCCGAGCGTCGCCAGCCGCCCCGTGTTGCAGTGGGTCAGGATCGTCGTCGCGCCGGACAGCTCGGCCCGCCCGTGCTCGCCGATCCGGCGGCACGCCTCGCGATCCTCGTCGACGATCCGCAGTGCCTCGGCGAGCGCCCGCTCTCGGATGCCCCCCGGGCTCCCCTCGCCCTCGGCCGCGGCTCGCACCCGCTCGACGGCCCACGACAGGTTCACGGCCGTGGGACGCGCCGCCCCGATCCGGGCCGCCAGCTGCCCGAGCGCCGCGCGCGCCGCGTCGGTCGACGCGGGCCGCTCCTCGTCGAGCCCGACCACCATGCCGAGGGCCCCTGCTCCCCCGATCGCGGGTGCACCCCTGACGGCAAGTCGCCGGATGGCGTCGACGACGGCGTCGACGGTGTCCAGCCGGACGACCTCGAGCGCGCCCGGCAGCAGGGTCTGGTCGATGATCTCGACCGCGCCACCGGCCCAGGCCACGGTGGGCGGGTGGAACTCGGTCGCGGAGATGACGGGGCGCATCGCTCAGTTCGGTCGCGGGGCGGACGCGGGCGTCGTCGCATCGGGACGCATCGCCTGAGACAGCACGGCCTGCCGCGCATCGCCGCCCGCCCCGAGGCGGACGTCGATGCCCATCTTCTCGAGCATGTGGACCATCGGTCCACCCATGTGCTCCGCGACGACGACCGTCACGCCGTGCTCGCGCAGGAACCGGGCGACCCGTGCATGGTGCGATCCCTCCGGCCCCCCGTCGTGGGCCGTGTCCCACCCCACGTCGAACTCCTGCCACGTCGTGACGCCTCCGTCCCGGATCTCGGCGATCGCCACGCGCGCGGCGCGCCCCCACCTCGGGTCGATCCGTCCGTCCGGCATCACCGGCACGCAGAACACCACTCGGCCGTTCCTCCTCGTCGCGGGCCAGCGGCCCGCCCCCTGCCCGGCTCCCCTGCATCACGGGGCGACGTCCCGGATGCGAGGGATCATGTGATCCGGAGGCTACGCGGGCGACGCCGGGGGCGCGGACGGCGGGGTGCCCGAGCCGGCCGACGGCATGACGGGGGCCGTCGCCGTCGAGGCCGATGCGACCGTCTGAGGCGGCTGCGACGCGGCCTGCGCCTGCGCGGCCGGCGGTGCGGGCTCGGTGGCGCCCGCCTTCACCGAGTCGCCGAACTCGGTCGTCGCCTTCCTGAACTCACGGATCGACTCGCCGAGGTTCTTGCCGATCTCCGGCAGGCGCTTCGGTCCGAAGACGACCAGGACGACGGCGAGCAACAGCACGATGTGCCAAGGCTCGAGACCGAACATGCGCGTGACCCCATGTGACTGACGGTGATGGCGAGACTAGCACGCATTCCGCCCGAAGCCCGCGTCCCGCGCGCAGGCCGCGCCGCCCCCGGGCCCGAAGCCGGTCCGGCGTCAACGGCGCTCCCGTCAGCTCGACCGCACCTGGCTGCCCGAAGAGCGCCGCGTGTCCGGATCCGTCCCCCAGGCGTGGTGCCCGGACCCCGGCCGCATTCTCGCCTCGACGACGGGCCGGTCGGACGACGGCTCGGGAACGGCCCGTCGTCCGACCTCGACGATGACCCCTCCGCGCAACGGGTCTGCGCCCCGGGCCGGTCTGTGATGGTCGGTGTCCACGCGTCGGGCGACTAGCATTCGGAGCGAAGGATCCGCCCTGGAGGCGACGAGGGGCGGCCGATTGGCACACAGGACACTGCCGGGAGCGGTGTCGTGGAGGCAAGCAAGATGGCCGTGACATTCGAACACCACCCGCACCCGCACATCGCCGCGCGCAAGCGCACCCCGCCCCCGAAGACGACCGACGAGCATGTCGGCTTCAACGGGCGGGTCGCACTGGTGCTGACCACCATCGTGGGCACGATGTGGTGCGCGTATGCGTTCGCCGCCCTCGCCCTCGTCGTACTGCCCGACGCGCTCAACGGCGGCATCTTGACCACGGTGCAGTGGGTGAGCCAGACGTTCATCCAGCTGGTCATGCTGTCGGTCATCATGGTCGGCCAGAACATCATCGGACGATCTGCCGACAAGCGCGCCGACCTGACCTACAAGGACGCCGAGGCGACCTTTCACGAGGCCGAGCAGATCCAGGCCCACCTGAAGGTTCAGGACGGAGCGATGAACGAGCTGCTCGCGAAGGTTCAGGAGCTCGAGGCGGCGTTGGTCGAGGCGTCGAACCGCGGGACGGCGACGACCGCCTGATCCGACGGCCCGCGCCGGCCGCCCCGGTCCGTCGGGGCCTGGACGTGGCGCGGACCTGGCGGCCAACCACCCGAGCACGCGCCGGCGCCGGGGAACTCGGGCGCGAACTGCGCGAGCGTCGCGCGCAGCGCGTCGTACTCGGGTCCGGCCCGGTGCTGCGCGCCGGTCGGCGCATCGAGCGCGGAGCGCGAGAACGTCATGCCGCCGCACGTGAGGGAGCAGGACGATCGCCCCGTCGCGGTCCAGTCGCTCACGCCGAGGGATCCGTCACCTGACCCATGAAGAGCACGGCCCCGGTGGCCAGATCCCGCACGAAGAACAGGAACGGGTGGTCGAGCCGCAGCGTGATCTCGCGCGCCGCGCCCGGGCCGCCGCCGGTGCCTCCGATCACGGCCGTCGCTGCCGCCGCCTCCGTCCCCTGCTCGTCGACATCGATGTTCGCCTGGTGCACGACCTGCGAGACGAACAGCCGGTCGCCGCCGCCCTGAGACACGTGGATGCCAGTGAAGTCGGCGCCGGCCGGATCGAAGGCGAGGGGCATGCCGAGGGCCTGCAGCGGCGCCTTCAGGTCGGCGCGCGTCTCGATCGAGAAGCGCGGCAGGGACAGCTGGAGCGCGTAGGGGTAGCAGCTCGGGTGGTCGCGCGGCTTCGCCCAGGGACACGGGATGAACGTGTCGAAGCTCGCCCGCTGCGCCTCCAGGGCACTCGTGATGCGCTCGAGCTGCGAAGCGGTCAGGTGCTGCTCGAACGCCGCCAGGTCAGTCGGCAGGACGAGCGTCATCGCGAGGGGCGCGTCGTCGAACCCGGGCCCGCCACGGTAGCGCAGCTCGACGGCCTGCCACCCCGTGCCCGATGCATACGGGATGGGACGCATGCCGCCGCCCTCGCCGCCCATCGTGTGCATCGTGGGCACCTTGACCGTCGAGCCGTCGAGGCGGGTGAACGACGCCGGTGCCGTCAGCATCTCGATGAAGGGCGCCTCCCAGCCCGCCTTCAGGTACATCGCGTTCACGAGCACGAGCCGGGTGAGTGCGGTGATGTCCGCGGGCGAGAGGAGCTGCGGAATGCGACCCGCCGTCTGCTCCTTCACCCACGCGTTGATCGCCGCCCGCGCCGCGTCGGGGTCGGCGGCGAAGTCGGACAGCCGGAGGCCTGCCCCGAATGCCGCCTTGATCGCGTCGAGGTACGGCTGCTCGATCGCCCAGCCCGCCTGTGCATAGGCGGCGTTCGCGATGCGCAGGGCGAGGGCGTGCTCGCCGGTCTCGTCGGTCCAGGCCGCGTCGCGCGAGGCGAGCGCCTGCTCCAGAGCGTTGAGCCCGGGGCCATAGGCGCTCCACCCGCTCGTCCCGAGCACGGCGTCCATCTGCGCGGCGGTGGCGCCCTTCGCTCCCGGCAGGGCCATGCCGAGCGCGAGGGCGATGCTCGTGGGCGAGATGACGGCGTTCTGTCCGGCGAGTCGGACGTCAGGGTCGGCCAGCAGCAGCCACGGACCGCCTCCCCTCTCCCCCGCCTCCTGTCGCATCGTGACCACCCGGCAGGTCAAGCCGCAAGTGCCACGTGGACCCGGGCAGGTGACGCCGGGAGGTGGGGTTCTTCTTGCATGGTGCCGAAACCGCAGATGCCGCGGCTCGGCCGCGAGCACGAGGAAGCCCGCGCGAGCCGGGGGCGCCCGCCGGGCTCGCCGGGGACGTGAAACCGGCGAGGCCGCCGCGGACAATACGAGGCATGCGAGGCGATGCCGGGGGCGAGCCGGAGCTCTGGCCGCTGGCCCGGGACGGGGACGCACAGGCGTTCGCAGCCCTGTTCGACCTGCACCGCGACCGGGTGTTCCGGCACGCCCTGCGGCTGCTCGGCTCGTGGCCCGACGCCGAGGACGTGGCGGCCTCGACGTTCCTCGAGCTCTTCCGATGCCGCGACCGCGTGCGGGAGATCGGCGGGTCCGTGCTGCCGTGGCTGCTCGTCACGACGTCGAACCTGTCCCGGAACGCGACGCGGGCACGCCGCCGGCACCGCGACTTCCTCGCGCGCCTGCCCCGCGGCAGCGAGGCTGCGTCCGCCGACTGGCCGGCCGCCCCAGATCTCGACCCCGAGCTCGTCCGGGCGCTGCGGAGCCTGCCGGAGCAGGACATGGCGCTGCTCGGCTCGCGCGGGGCCTCTCGGAACTTGACAACCTTGCCTAGCCTTCTACCATGCGGGACATGGTAGCTGCCGACGCATCACGCGTGATGACGGAGCTCCGCCGCGGGGTCGTCGAGCACTGCGTGCTCGCGCTCATCGGCGAGGGCGAGTCGTATGCCTTCGACATCGTGAAAGTGCTGGCCGCCCGCCACCTCGTCACGAGCGAGGGGACGATCTACCCGCTCCTTGCACGGCTTCGCCGGGACGGGCTCGTGGCCACGAACTGGCGGGAGTCGAACGCCGGGCCGCCGCGGCGCTACTACCGACTGACCGACGACGGGCGGCGGGCCCTCGATGCGTTCGTCGCCGAGTGGTCCGCCTTCAGGACGGCGGTGGATGCGCTGCTGAACGCGCGCGTGGCAGCGGAGGTGCGTGATGGACGCTGAAGGGCTGATCCGCGAGTACCTCGATCGC
>JAJYGH010000031.1:0-3041 GCA_021785175.1 Chloroflexota bacterium
TGGGAGAGCACCTGCATGGCATGCAGGGGGTCCGGGGTTCGAGTCCCCGTAGCTCCACCATCCTCCCCCGGTTCCCTTCACGTCGTCTGTCGTCCTCCCGGGTCCTCCGACGAAGAAGACGTCGTCGTCGTCGCCCTCCGTCCGTCCATCGGCGCGGCGCGGGCGTATCGGAGTCCCTGGTGGTGCCGACGCCATGACCGGCTCCGCGCCCGGACGGGTCGCTCCCGGCAGGCTCGCCGCCCGAGGTCGTGGACCATCCAGACGTTCGGGCCGTGGTCGGGCAGCCCGTCGTCCTTGCCGGCGTGAGGACAGCGCCCAGCCGAGAACGCGCGACCGCGCGCGGCCGAGGCGTGCCGCCCCGCTTCCGCGGCTTCGGGGCGCCCGACATGCTCGGCTACACTTACCGCGCGCCCCGAGCCACCACCTGCGGGGTTGCCGCCGTGCCTGGAGAGGTTCCCGTGTCCGTCTCGAACAGAAGCCGCATCGACCGCTACGACCCCGCGGCTGTCGAGCCCCGATGGCAGGCGCGCTGGGCCGAGCTCGGCCTCCACCGGACGGACCTGCACGACACGTCGCGCCCACGCTACTACCTGCTGACCATGTACCCGTACCCGTCCGGGGACCTGCACATCGGGCACTGGTACATCGTCACGCCGACCGACGCCCTGGCCCGGTACCGGCGGATGAACGGGCTCAACGTCTTCTTTCCGATCGGCTTCGACGCGTTCGGGCTGCCGGCGGAGAACGCCGCCATCCGGAATCGTGTCAACCCGCGCGACTGGACGATGCGCAACATCGAGAACATGCGCCGCCAGTTCCGGACGATGGGCGCGACGTTCGACTGGAGCGCCGAGGTCGTCACCTGCGACCCGGAGTACTACCGCTGGAACCAGTGGTTCTTCCTCCGTTTCCTCGAGAAGCGCCTCGCCTACCGGGCGAAGTCGGCGGTCGACTGGTGCCCGAACGACGGGACGCTCGCCCGCGAGCAGGTCGAGGGAACGGATCGCCATTGCTGGCGCTGTGGCGCGAGGGTCGAGAAGCGCGAGCTGGACCAGTGGTACCTGCGGGTCACCGAATACGCCGACGAACTGCTCGACTTCAGCGAGGTCAGGTTCCCCGAACCCGTCCGGATCATGCAGACGAACTGGATCGGGCGGTCCGAGGGCGCGGAGGTCACCTTCACCGTCGCCCCCGACGACGTCCAGCCGGGCGGCCAGCCCCTCAGCGTGTTCACGACCCGTCCGGACACGCTGTTCGGCGCGACGTTCATGGTGCTGGCGCCCGAGCACCCGCTGGTCGCCGCGCTGACGCACGCGGACCGGGGCGCCGAGGTCGAGGCGTACGTGTCGCAGGCCGAGCGCGAGACCGAGATCGAGCGGCTGTCCACGGAGCGCGAGAAGACGGGCGTGTTCACCGGGTCCTTCGCGGTCAACCCGGTCAACGGCGAGCGGATCCCGATCTGGGTCGCCGACTACGTCCTGGCGGGATACGGGACGGGCGCGATCATGGCCGTCCCCGCGCACGACGAGCGGGACTACGCGTTCGCGGTCAGGTTCGGGCTGCCGATCCGCCAGGTGATCGCGCCGGCGGACCCCGTCGAAGCAGCGCGCGTCGCAGAGATGGTGGCGGCGGGGGCGAAGGGCGGCGCGGCGTTCGTCGCGCACTCGGACGACGAGGTCATGGTCAACAGCGGCCCGTACAGCGGTCGCTCGGCGAAGCAGGGCTTCGACGCGATCGTCGCGGACCTGGAGGCGCGCGGCGTCGGCGAGCGCGCGGTCACGTACCGACTGCGCGACTGGCTGATCAGCCGGCAGCGCTACTGGGGCACGCCGATTCCGGTCATCCACTGCGAGCGCTGCGGGATCGTCCCGGTGCCCGACGACGAGCTGCCGGTGCTGCTGCCGCCGACCGTCGACTACGCGGGCAGCGGTGTGAACCCGCTGACGAAGGACGAGGCCTTCCTGAACGTCACCTGCCCCCGCTGCGGCGGGCCGGGCAGGCGCGAGACCGACACGCTCGACACCTTCATGGACTCGTCCTGGTACTGGTATCGCTACCTGTCCCCACACAAGGACGACGCCCCGATCGACCGGGCGCTCGTGCACGGGTGGACGCCGGTGGAGCAGTACACCGGGGGCGCCGAGCACGCCGTCATGCACCTGCTCTACGCGCGTGAGTTCACGAAGATGATGCGCGACATCGGGCTCGTCGATCAGAACGAGCCCTGGAAGCGGGTCTTCAACCAGGGCCAGATCCTGGGCGCCGACGGCGAGCGCATGTCGAAGAGCCGGGGCAATGTGCAGGACCCCGACGAGCTGGTGGCGCGCTACGGCGCCGACACCGTCCGGCTGTTCCTGATGTTCATGGGCCCCTGGGACCAGGGCGGTCCGTGGAGCTCGACCGGCATCGGCGGCATCAGTCGATTCCTCGGGCGCGTGTGGACCGCCGTGCTCGACCCGGCCGGCGTCGAGGCCGGCGATCCCGACGCGGGCAGGCTGCCGGCGGGCGACACGGCGGCGGACGCGGAACGCGCGCTGCGGGTCGCGGCGCACCGGACCCTGAAGGTCGTGACAGGCGAGTTCGAGGGCTACCGCTTCAACACGATGGTGGCACACCTCATGGAGCTGACCAACGTGCTGATGCGCTACCGCGGCACGGAGGTGGCGGGCGGACCGGCCTGGAACGAGGCCGTCGACCTGCTGCTCCACATGCTGGCGCCGTCGGCGCCGCACGTCTCCGAGGAGCTGTGGTCACGCGTGCTCGAGGCGCGGGGGGAGCCGTGGCGCTCGATCCACACCGAGCCGTGGCCGGCGTGGGACGCGGCGCTGGTCGCCGAGGAGCTGGTCGAGCTGCCGGTGCAGGTCAACGGCAAGCTGCGCGACCGGGTGCAGGTGCCGGCGGGGCTGTCACCGACCGAGATCGAGGCGATCGTGCTCGAGCGCGAGAAGATCCGCGCGATCCTCGCCGATCGCAAGCCCGACCGCGTGATCCAGGTCCCGGGCCGTCTCGTCAACATCGTCGTCCGGTAGAACGCCCATCGC
>JAJYGH010000031.1:3375-4747 GCA_021785175.1 Chloroflexota bacterium
AAGCCGGCGAGGGGCCCGGAAGGGTCGTCAGGCGCGGACTACTCGAGCGGCTCGCCGATGCCGCTCTCGACCAGCTCGCGGAGCGCCTCGATCGCTGCCTGCTCGTCCTCGCCGTTCGCGGACAGCCGGATCACGTGGCCCTTCGACACGCCGCTGGCGAGCACGGTCAGGATGCTCTTCGCGTTCGCCGGCTTCGTCCCGCGCGTCACGTTCTCCAGCAGGATCTGCGATCGGAAGCCGCTCGCGGTCTTGACGAACGTCGACGCCGGGCGAGCATGGAGCCCGGTGGGGTTGCGGATCACGAGATCGGCGGTCTGCACGGTTCCCTCCCTCTGCTGCCGGCATTGTCGCCGACCTCGAACGCACGTCGCCCGGCCTCCACGTCCTTCAGGCCAACTCCGCCCCCGCCGCCCGGCTGTCCTCCGCGAACGCATCGAGCGCCTCGTCCGAGTCGGCCGCGTCGCGCACCAGCGTCATGATCCGGCTCACGCCGAGGTCGCGGTACGCAGCCACCAGGTCCTGCCGCTGGCGGCCGGGGCCCGGCAGCCGCTCCCACCAGATGTGCGCCGACACCTTCAGCGTGGCCGGGTCGCGCCCGATCTCCTCGCACCGCGCGCGGATCGTCGGCAGCTCCTCGCGCAGCTCGCTCGGACGCATCCCGTCCACGTTCAGCTCGTCCGCAAACCGCGCCGCAAGCCGCCACGTCACGTTCGGCCCGTTGCCGCCGACCATGATCGGCAGGCGTGGCTGCTGGATCGGCTTCGGAACGTTGATCGCATCCTCGACCCGCGCGTGCCGGCCGTCATACGTCGCGTGCGTCGATCGCCCGCCGGCGAGCATCCGCGTGATGATCTCGAGCGCGTCGCCCAGCGCGGCGAGCCGCTCGCCGGTGTCGGGGAAACCGTACCCGTACGCGAGCCACTCATCGCGCTTCCAGCCCGCGCCGATCCCGAGCTCCATCCGTCCGCCGCTGATCACGTCCATGGTGCTGATCATCTTCGCGACGAGCGCCGGGTTCCGGAACCCGTTGTTGATCACGATCTGGCCAAGCCGCACACGGGTCGTGACCATCGCGAGGGCGGACAAGGAGGTGAATGACTCGAAGGTCAGCTCGTCGGTCGGGTCCGGCACGGTGTGCACGTGATCGAACAGCCAGGCCGACTCGAACCCGAGACGCTCGACCTGCTGCGTCACCGCGACCGTGCGCGCCCACGCACGCTCCGACCCCCAGCCGTCGTACTCGCCGGTCCACCCTTGCGGCACGATCACGCCCACCTGCATTCCGCACCCCACGTCTGCCCTTCGTCAACGGCTTCACGCTACCCGACCCCGACGACGCCTGCTCGTCCCGCGGCCTGTTCAGCAGGGGGAC
>JAJYGH010000057.1 GCA_021785175.1 Chloroflexota bacterium
GCCGGGCGCTCGCTGCCCGCGAGGGGGACCGGCCTGTCCGTGCGGTCCAGTTCGCTCATCCCGGCGGAGCGAACCCCCAGCGCGCAAGGTTCACGTTGTAGTAGGCCGCGTCGGTCGTGACCTCGCGGGCGACGCGCAGCTGCGGGGGCAGGGCCGGCTCGGGCGCGTCCTCGCGGTCGAACTCGATCTCGAGCAGGACGAGGCCGGGCGGCTGCTCGAACACGTCGAGCTCGAGCGTGTTGCCGGCGTACGGGAACACGTGCCGCGTCTTCCGGATCGGCCTGCGATCCGCGTCCGCCTCCGCGAGGAGCTGCGCGTACTCGCCAGGGTCGATCGTCCGCTCGCGCTCCTCGCGCACGATGCCCGCGAGCGCGGCCTTCTCCGTGTACGTGCACTCGGTACGATCGCCACGAACGCTGCGCCGGATCCGCCTCACGGGAGCCGACGGCGTCGGCCGCAGGTAGACCTGCTCGATGCGGATGGGCTGAGCGCCCAGCGCGGCGAGGTCGGCTTCGGTGGGCGGCTCGGCGAGCAGCCACTTGCGCTCGATCTCGAGCCCGGAGCCTGTCACGGCGCGGTCTCCGGGGTGGCAGACGCGCGCTGCGCGATCGCCCCGGCCGCCGTCTGCGGTGGCGAGGGCGGGACGGGCGCCCGACCCCGCGTCGCCCCCGTGCGGAGGATGCGGGCGAGTTCCGCGGTTCCGGCCCGTTCCAGCGGCAGCCGCTCCAGGCGCAAGACCGACCGTTCGACGTCGTACGCCCGCGCGGCGAGGAACACGTCGCCGTCGTCCCACATGGCGTACGAGGCGAGCGGCGCCCCCGTGCGTGGCTGGCCGACGCTGCCGGGGTTGAGGACGGTCGTCCGGCCGAAGCGCGCGAGCAGGGGGCGATGCGTGTGCCCGTACAGGAGCCAGTCGGCCTCGACGTCCGCCAGCTGTCGCTCCCATTCGTCCTCCGGTGTTTCCGGCGGGAGGTACGTGTAGAGCGGGTCCAGCGGCGCGGCGTGGACGGCGACGAAGCGCGCCCCGCCGAACGAGAACGCCGCGCGCAGCGGAAGCGACCCGAGGAATGCGCGGTCCTCGTCCGACAGCGCGTCCCGCGTCCAGCCTGCGCTCGCCTCCGCCAGGTCCGCCCAGGCCGGCGCCGCGCCCGTCGGCCCCCCGTTCCCGACCGCCTCGTCGTGGTTGCCCCGCACCGCGTATGTCGCCCTCCGGCGTACCCAGTCGACCGCCGCGGCCGGGTCCGGCCCGTAGTCGACGGCGTCGCCCAGGAACACCGTCGCATCGGCGGTTTCGACGACGCGCTCGAGCGCGGCGAGGTTCGCGTGGAGGTCGCTCACGATCAGCAGTCGCATCACATCACCTCGTCTGGCGGCTCTTGTGCGCGCGGGTCCGACACGGATGCGGCGTCGGCCCACGCCTTGCGGACGTGGCGGATGAAGGCCGCGGCTTCTCCGGAGGCCGACGCGGGGTAGGAGTACGTGAGGGACGCGTCGTGTCGGGAGCGGGCGCGTGCCGCCTCCGTGCCGTAGTGCGACGCGACCCGCCCGGCGAGCGCGACCCTGCCGACGAGCGGCGAGAGCGTGAGTGCGATGTCGCGCAGGCCGGCGAGCTCCATCGCGCGGGGCCCCGTCTCGTCGAGCGCGGCGACGCGCGTCGGAGAGACGGCGAGGGCGATGGCGTGCCGGACGGTCTCGCGACGCGGCGAGTAGAACGCGGCGAGGAGCGGTTCGGGGGCGAGCAGACCGGCGAGGCGGTCGACCGCGGGCCCCGCCTCCTCCTCCTGCCCGAACGGCCGGACGACCGCGGGATCGAACTCCACGACCGGAGGTGCATACCGGCGCACCAGCGCGCGCGATGCCGAGAGCCGCCGGGATGCCGCGGGCGCCCCGACCTCCGCCGGTCCCCCCGACTCGGACGGCGTCAGGAACCGGCGCAGGAGGTCGGTCATGACGTCCGCCTCGGCCCGCAGCTCCGCCGGCAGCGCGAACGAGGTCGTGCCGCCCCGGGTCGCGACCTCGATCTCGACGACCTCACGGCCTCCGACGTGGACGCCGCACAGCGCCTCGAGCGCGACGAGCCGCGCGTCCACGCCCCAGTCCATGAGGTAGCGGTCGGGCGGGACGTGGTCGACGAGCCACGCGAGCTGGCGGTCGGTCAGCACGAGGAGGCCGGCGCGTCGCTCCGCCCCGCGGCCCAGGCCGAGGCCGAGCGGACCGCGGCGCACCGTGTCGGGTGGGCGCTCGATCGAGTACAGGATCCGCTCGTCGGGGTCGAGGAGGCCCCCCAGGCCGCGGACGAATCGCGGCGGCAGCCGGTCGAGCCGGTACTCGGCGCGCGAGTGCGGGGTCGTGAAGCGGCGCTCCCCGGGGTCGCGGACCTCCGGTTGCCATGCCCGGCCGCCGACGACCCGGCCCTGCTCCCGCCGCGCGCGACGCCGCTGTCGGGCCTCGAGCGCCAGCCGGCCCGCCTCGGCCGCGTCGAGCCATCGACCCTCGCCCATCCGCGCGACCGTCCGGATGATCGCGAGCGGCGGCAGTGCCCGGCCCGGGAGACGAGCGACGAGCACGGACCGCGAGCCGTCGACGAGCGCGCCGGCCAGCTCGGACGGGACGCGACAGCCGGCGAAGCTCGATGCCGGCAGCGCCACCACCGCGGGGAGCTCGGTGCCGTCGCCCGCGTCGCTCTCCGCGAGGTGCCCTCGGTCGAGCCCGAGCCATGGGCCACCGCCACGTGCTCCCGCGATCGTCGGGGCACCGCCGCGGACCTCGACGTCGAGGCCCGGCCCGAGCGCCTCGTCGATGACGATCTCCGCCGAGTTCACGAGCCGGCCCCGGCGGCGTCCGGGTCCTCGCCGAAGATCCGGCGGAACACGTCGGCTCCGTGGCTCGTGGGCAGCGGCTCCCCGGGCACGACCCGGTACGTCCGGCGCCCCTCCGAGCCGCGTTCGGCACGCAGGAACAGCGCGTCGGCTCGGTCCTCGCGGAACAGGCCGTCGGCGAGGTCGTACAGGTGCGTCACGTACGCGACGCGCACGCCGGCCTCGAGCAGCGCGTGCACGACATCCCGTCCGAGCTCGGAGCCCTCCCGCTCGTTGGTCGACGCGAACGATTCGTTGAGCAGCACAAGGCTCGCCGGCCGCACCTGGTCGACGATCCGGCTCATCCGGCCGAGCTCCTCGTCGAACTTCCCGCTCGTCATCGAGGCGTCCTCTTCACGGCGGAAGTGGGTGAAGACGCCTGCGGCGAGGGCGGCCGTGAACGACTGTGCGGCGACGAACATCCCGCATTGCAGCATGAGCTGGGCCTGGCCGAGGCTGCGCAGGAATGTCGATTTGCCGCCGCGGTTGGCGCCCGTGATCAGCACGAGCGACAGGCCGGTCGCGTCCACGTCGTTGCCGACGGTCCGGTCCTCGAGGCGCAGGGTGAGCGAGACGTCGATCAGCCCGCGGGTCGCGAACCCCGCGGACGGATCGGCCCATGGGGCGGCCGGATCGGGCAGGCAGATCGGCTCGCCCTTCGCGCGCAGACGATCCGCGAGGTTGAGGCACCCGACGTAGAACGCGACCTCGAGCCGGAGCATCCCGAAGAAGTTCAGGATGTGGTCGGTGGAACGCCCGAGCGCCGCGGCCGCGACCGCGACACCGCGATTGCGCAGCTCCGCGAGCGCGTCGAACCCGGCGACGTCCCGGTCCGGGACCGTGTACACGTAGCCGTTCCGCTCGCCGAACAGCCGCTCCACGATCCCCGTCCTCGCGCGGGGCGACTCCAGCAGCGTGTAGTCCATGCCCTTGGCGCCGGGGCCGAGCCGGGCCGCGAGCAGCATGCCGCCCGGGAAGGCGAGGTCGTGCACGTGCGCGGCGATGGAGGCGAGATACGCATCGTCGAGCTCGCTCTCGATCATCCCGAAGAATCGTCCGAAACCGTCGGACGCGAACGATGCCGCGTGCCGGTCCGCGAGGCGGCGGACGCGGCGCAGGAGTTCGAGGAAGATCCCGAGCACCTCCACCGATCGGCTCACGATCCGCTCCGGCTGACGCCCGAGGATCCCGACATAGACGTGCCGCTCCCGCTCGATCGCCTCGATCGCGATCGCGTACAGCTCCCTGACGACCTCGGGGTGTGCGAGCGCGTCGCCGAGGATTCCCTGCCGGTAGCGGATGCCGTCCGGGTCGTCGAGGCTCGCCAGGGCCGCCTTCGCAACGACGTCCCGCACGAACGCGTCCCCGGCCGCCATCGCGTCGAAGATCGCGCCGAGCTCGAGGTCCTGCGCGAGTTCTGCGGCGTTCGCGGGCGCAGGCTGGTCCGGGTCGAAGTCCCGGTCGCGATGCATGAGGAACGCCTTCATCGGTCAGCGCTCGTGCCGCTCGAGCGGGCGTTCGGCAGCCGCTCGCGGAGCCTCTCCGGCGTCAGCCCGTGCTTGCGCGCGATCGCCTCCGAATACGCGCGGCCGTTGGCCGGTTGCGGGACGATGCGGAACGTCCGGATCGCCGGGTCGTCGGGGTCGACCGTCCCGACCACGCTGACGACCTCGGGGCCGACCGAAGCGAGCTCGTCGAGGAAGGTGACGAACAGGCAGCGCGCGCCCGCGAGGAGGATGCGCCGCAGGATGTCGCGACTGAGCAGCAGCGCATCCTGCACGGACGTCGAGCTGAACGTCTCGTTGAGGATCACGAGGCTGTCCGGTGTCAGGCGCCCGATCGTCTCGTGGATCCGCGCGACGTCCTCCTCGAACTTGCTGGCGAGGTCGCCCAGGTCCTCTTCGCGCTCGAAGTGCGCGTACAGCCCGTCGAAGAACTGCAGCCGCGCCTCGCGGCCGGGGACGGTCAGGCCCATGCGGCCCAGGTAGTGGAGCTGACCGAACATGCGGGCGAAGGTCGTCTTGCCGCCCTGGTTCGGACCCGTCACGACGAGCGCGCGTTCCGGATCGCGCAGCGCCACGTCGTTCGTGACGACGCGCCGGCCGCGTTCGGCGAGCGTTGCCGCGAGCGCGACGTCGAACGCGTCGCGGGCGAGGATCCCCGCGGGCCGCCGCCGGACATCGGGGTAGCAGAAGGGGAGGCCGGCGCGGCGCATGGACGCGATGTGCTCGATCCAGGCCAGGTACACCTGCACCTCGCGGTCGAACCGCTCGAGCGTCGGATCGATGAAGTCGCGGTGGTCGGGGGCGAAGCGGTCGAGGAACGCAAACGTCTCGGGCCAGAGGCGCGCGACGAGGTCGAGGACGGCTGCCTCCACGTGGTTCATGTCCGCCGAGCCCGGGAAGTCGAACCGATACGCCCGCGCCTCCCCCTGCTCGAACTTGCGGAACGCCTCGGCCACTTCCGCGCCGTAGTCGTCCCCGCCCGCGAACCGGTCGACCCGGATGCGGTTCTCGCGGATGAGCAGCGTGTAGCGGATCCCGGCGAGCTCGTCGCGCAGCCGGCGCGACTCGTCGAGGAGCGTGGCGAACGCGGCGGTGGCCGTGTATGTCGAGACGTGTTCGCGCAGGCCCCGGAACGCGTCCGAAGCGAGGTCGCCCGGGAGGTCGGCCGCGAGACGCGTGACGCCCTCGGCGTACGTCCAGACCGCCTCGAGGAACCAGCGCCGCTTCTGCCAGCG
Organism: Chloroflexota bacterium; assembly: GCA_021785175.1. Classification (GTDB taxonomy): domain Bacteria; phylum Chloroflexota; class Limnocylindria; order Limnocylindrales; family CSP1-4; genus JAJYNJ01. The sequence continues at coordinate 5,599 of JAJYGH010000057.1, forward strand.
GTAGTGGAGCTTGCCCGCCTGCCGGAGGTGCGCCCGCACGGTCCGCATCGACTCCGCGGACGCGCGAACCGCGGCGAGCACCTGGGGGTGCTCCAGATCGCGCAGCGCGGCCTGCCGGTAGCCCACGATCTCGACGCTGCGGGGCAGCGTGTGGAACAGCGGGCCGAGGTCGTACTCCTCCCGTCCCCAGGTGAGTGCCGCGACCACCTGGTCGAGGTTGAGATCGGCGAAGAACGGGGGCTCCTGCGCGTGCAGGCGGGCGGGGATGCGGTCGGGCGGAAACAGGACGCTGTGCTGGGTGCGCGGGGCCGTTGCCTCCGCGGTCGGGGTCTCGGTCTGGGGGGCCGGGGTCCTCGGCTCCGAGGCCGGCGTCCCCGTCACGCGCGCGCCGCTGTCGGCGCGCTGCACGGAGGGCACGGGTCGCGACTCGCGCCGTGTGTCCGGCACGGCGTCTCCCGTGGTGTCGGTTCCATCCCGAAGTCTGGCCACGCCGCTTCCACCTCGCGCTCGAAGTAGAAGCCGTCAGCGGCGGTCGCCGCGTTGCGGTACCGGGTGGCGGGCCTCATCGCCGTGCGCGGCAGTGTACCAGCCCGGCGGGTTCGGTCGGTTCCATTGGCCTCGGCCGGCTCTGCCGGCCCGGCACGCCTGGTGGCTCGGCCGTCCCTCGCCGGCCACGCACGCCTGGCGGCGAGACGCGACCGTTGTCGGCGGCGCGCGTCAGAAACGCACGATGGCCGCGACCAGGACGAGCGCGGCCGCGGCGCACAGTTCGACGAGCCCGACGTGCACCGGCCGGAGCCGGCGCGGGGTGTCCGCGAGCCGTTGCTGGAGCAGTGGCAGCGCGACGGCGCGGAACTCGAACAGCACGCCGATCGCCGCGTATGCCCAGGGCAGGACCGCCGCTTCGACGAACACGGCTGCCGCGTGGTACGCGACGGACGCCGCCAGGAACGAGCGGCTGCCGCGCTCCCGGATCATCGAGCGGACGACGAGCACGGAACTCAGCAGGTACAGCCCGGCGACCAGCGTCGCGTGAAGGACCGACGGGGCGCCGGGCGCAATGCCCGCCACGACTGCCGCGGCGGGCGCGAGCAGGACGGCCTGCGCCGACTGGGTCAGGCTCGCCCCGATGCTCCGCGGGTGTCCCGCCGCCGCGATCGCGAGCGCGAGGAGCCCGGCGCACGCCATGCCGGCGGCGAACCAGACGAGCGGCGGGAACCGGGCGATCAACGCCAGCCCCGAGACCACGAGCACCACGCCGAACGCGGCGGCGGGCCGCAGGTACGCGGGACGGCGCGCACGCGTCCATTCGAGCAGGTTGCTGGACGCAATGTAGGCCGACACGGCCGCGCCGGCCAGCGCAAGCTGCCACGGGTCGGGCCGGCTGGCGAGCACCCCGAGGACCAGCGGGACGCCGAGCATTGCCCATGCGCCGTGCTGGCGGGGCATCCAGTGAACGGCCGGACGCTGGCGGATGCGCTCGCTGGCGGTCGTCTGCAGGGTCATGGGGAACGGCGTGCCCGGTGCGGGGAGGAGCCCGATCATGGTACCGGCGTCCCTCGACCCGCCGCGCTCCGCCGCCGAGCACGCTCGCGCGCTCGCCCCGTTCCTGGACGGCAGGACGGGGGCGTCCCGTGGTGCTCGCTCGCACCAGCTGCAAGTGCGTTCGCAAGGCAGCTCGCTCATCGTCGCCATGCGCACGTGACGCCCACGCGTCCGGCGACAGGCAGGAACCCCCGACGCCGTATCGTCGGGGGTTTCCCAATCTCGAGGCCATCCGCCAGGAGGAAGTGCCGCTGTCCGTTGACACGCCGCCGCCTCTCGTTCGGGCGAGGTGCTCTCGTTCGGGCGGCGTGCCCTGCCGCGCGCCTCGAGCGACCTCCGCCCGGCGAGCCGCCGTCCCGGCCTCACGACCCCGGACGAATCGCCATCAGGATCGCCATCAGGCCTCTCCGGCAGCCTCCTCCATCGCCGCGAACAACCCCTCCGCCTCGTCGGCCGTGAGCCGCTCGTCGAGCAGCGGCAGGTACACCTCCTCCTCCTTGGCGAAGTGGAGCGCCACGATCGCGTACAGGCCGTACAGGACCCGGCGCAGGGCCGGCACGTTCGGCGTGCCCTGCGCGGCCTCCGCCACGAGCGTCGCGAGGCGTTTGCCGAGGAGCTCGATCTCCCGGTGATCCCGGGACATCGTCGCCGTGGCCTCGGGCGCGCCCATGACCCCGGCGACGACGGGATACAGCGCAACCTCCTCGGCACCGGCGTGGCGGAGCAGGTGGCCGTTCACGAACGAGGACACGGCGTGGAGGGAGCCGGCAAGGTCGGCGGGGTCGCGGTCGTCGAGCCGGTCGGCGACGGCGAGGATCTCGTCGACGTGGGGGCGAAGCTCTCGATGCTCCCGGCGGAGCGGCTCGGTGTGGACTGCCATGATCGTGCTCCCAGCGCTGCTGACGGCCGGCGGCTCGTGCTTCCGGCGTCTCGTGCCTCGGCGGCTCGTGCCTTCCGCCGGCAGAGTTCCCGTCGTCCATCGTCGGTGCCGTGGGACCGACTCGCTGTGCCACGCGCTCGACGACGGGTGCTTCGGCCAGCAGGCGCCGGGCGCCGCGGCATCTTCGGCGGTCCGTCCCGGCCGCGCATGTCAGACGGCGCTACGCCGGAACGTGATCCGGAAGTCGCCACCGCCGGAACGCTCGGTGACGTGGTCGAACCCCCGGCTCGCGAGCACGTCGTAGAGCGGGACGGGATCGAGCGGCGCGATCAGCTCGAGCTCCTCGCCGGGCGCGAGCGCGGCCACCGCCTGCATGATTTCGACGAACGGGTCGCCGCCCGCAGCGAGGGTGGGGCGAACGTCCAGGGTCGTCACCGCGCCTCCTCCGTCAGATCCAGCCGAGCTGGAGCTTCGCGAACTCGCTCATCCGCTCGGGCTCCCAGCGCGGTTCCCAGACCGTCTCGACGGTGACGGCGCCGGGATCGACGCCGGGAATGAGCGCGATCGCGCGGGCGACGGCATCCGGCAGGCTGTCGCTCATCGGGCACCCCGGTGTCGTCAGCGTCATCCGCACCCGCACGGCGCCGCGCTCGACCGCCAACTCGTAGATGAGGCCCAGGTTCACGACGTCGATGCCGATCTCCGGGTCGTACACGCGGCCCAGGAGATCCCACGCGTGCCGCGCGATCTCCTGGTCCAGCGCGGCGTGCCCGGTGTCCGGCGTGCCCGGAAGCGTGCCGTCCGGCTGCTCAATGCTCATGCGACTCCTTCCTTTGTCATCGAGGTGCCCGGTACCCGCACGAGGAGCGGGATGGCGAGGGGAAGAAGCGCCAGGGCGTACACGATGGCGCCGGTGAGATAGCTCAGGCCCGCGAACGCGACGATGCGCGCATCACCGACGAGCAGCCCGAGGCACACGCCGAGGAGCCCGGCCAGGAGGAAGGCGAAGGACACGCGGGCCATGCCGCCGTCGAGCAGGTCGCCGACGCGTGGCACCGGACGGCTGCCGGCCACTCCGCTGTACGTGTGCAGCCAGGAGAGGAACGGGACGATCTTGTAGGAGTTGCCGACGATCGAGAAACCGAGCCACCCGGCGAGCGCCATCCACCCGTACGCGACCACCCACGACCGCGACGGCGCGTGCCCGGTCACGATCGTGAGCCCGAGCGCGACCGCCGCCAGCAACGACCCGAACCCGACGAAGAGGTGCCACTGCTCCACGGACAGCGTCCGGCGCCGCCGCCGCCGGAGCAGCCGCACCATGTCGAGGACGAACAGGACGGCGGAGAGCGCGAGGAGGGCAGCGAAGACCACGACCGCAGCGCTCGCCGGGGCGAAGATCAGCGAGAGCACGAGGCCCGCCAGGCCGGCGTTCCAGAGCCCGAGGTTGGCCATTGCGAGCCGGTGGTCGTGCCCGTGCGCGATCGTGAACATCGCGATCAACTTGTACGAGACGCCCATCAGGGTCAGGCTCAGCCAGCCGGCCAGGCCGAGATGGACGTGCGCGGCGAGCATGGCGTCGCTGACGTCGAACCAGCCGAAGAACCAGTCGAGCGCGTAGACGAACCCGAAACCGATCGTCGCGAACAGCCAGAGCAGCCCGGCGAGCACGTACCAGGCCATCGGGTGCCAGTCCCGGACGCTCCGGTAGCTGCGAAGGAGTGCGCTCGCGAAATGAGCGACGCCGGCGACCGCGAGCGTCCCGAAGATGGCGACGCCGGGCGTCCAGTCCGCGTAGAAGCTCGGCGCGAACCCTGCCACGGCCACGGCGTACAGCCAGAAGTTCCACCGCGCGAGCCTCTCGCTCGAGGGTTGCGCCGCGAGCGCGACCGGGAGCAACTGGTACAGCGCTCCCATGATCGTCATCGTGATCCAGCCGAGCACCGCGACGTGGACCAGCGCGAAGACGTGCGGGTCGTCATTCGTCTGGACGAGCGTCGGGGCGAGGAACGGCACGCCCAGCGCGAAGATCACGAACGCGACGATGCCCGCCACGATGTAGCGCATGGCGACGTCCGAGGCGGGCGCACGCCTGGAGGCGGAAGGGATCGCGGCGCTCATGGAAGACGGATGCTCCCCCTGCGACAGGGCCAGCGGCGACATTGCGATGATTAATATAGTGGCAATGTCCGCCCGCCGCCAGTCTCAGGACCGCTCGCCCTCTTCGGGAAGATCAGGTCGGGGGCCCGGCCGGGCGGTCGACCGGCAGGCCGGAGACGCCGGTCGGTTGCCGCCGGCCGACGCTCCACCGCTCGAGCCACCAGACGACGGGGAACGCAGGCACGATGAGCGCGGCGAAGGGCAGGAAGCCGCGCGCGTAGGCCTCCGGGCCGCCCAGGAGGCCAGTGCCCACGCCCATCAGTGGCGGGATCACGAAACCGCCGAGCGCGCCGAGGCCGCCGATCCAGCCGGACGCCCCGCCCACCGCGCCGGGCACGTACGACGGCAGGAGCTTGAAGACGATCGCGTTCTGCAGGCCCATGCCGAGCGCGACGGCGATCGTGGCCCCGAGCGACAGCCAGAACGAGCCGGACAGCGCCAGCACGAGCGTTCCGGCGAGCATCAGCACGAAGTTGAGCGACAGCGCGTGTCGGATCGACAGGCGATCCGACAGCAGCCCGCCCGGCACGCGCACGAGCGCGCTGATCAGCGCGAACGCCGCGGCCAGGACCCCGGCGCTTCGGAGGTCCGATCCGTACATCTCGTGCCAGAACGTCGGGAGCCACGAGGTGAACGCCAGGAAGCCGCCGAAGGAGAGGAAGTAGAAGAACACCAGCGCCCACGTGCCGGGCACGGCCGCCGCCCGGCGGAGCCCGTCGATCGCTCCGCCGCCCGGCACCAGGTCGCTCCCGCCGAGGTCAACCAGGCGCGCGGAGTCCACCGGCTGTGGGCCGCCGCGCAGCTGGAACCACGGTGCGTCACGGACGAGGAGCCCGTAGACGATCGTGACGGCGAGCAGCACGGCGAACCAGATGGCGTACGCACCGAGCATGCCGATCGACCCGACGACGATCGGCAGGACCAGCGTCGAGGCGCCCGGGCTCGTGTTGCCCAGCCCCGCGTACGTGCCGAGCGCGCCTCCCTGGTCCCGCTTGGGGAACCAGTACGAGACCTGCGCGATGCCGACCGAGAAGGTGGCGATGCCGCATCCGATGAGGGCCCCCAGGGCGAGCAGCAGCCAGTAGGTCCCGGCCATGTGCGCGGGGTAGGCGGTCGCGAGGAGCAGCAGCAGGCCGAGGACGCCGGCGTTGGCGAGCCCGAGGAGTGCCAGGAACGGTCGCCGTCCACCCAGCCGTTCCACGGCGGCCCCGAACGGGATCCGCAGGAGGGAGCCCGTCAGCGACGGGATCGCTGCGAGCACTCCCGCCTCGAACGGGCCGAGTGCGAGCAGCTGGCTGAACTTCGGCACCATCGGCCCGAAGATGGAGACGCCGGCGAAACCGCCGAAGAACCCCAGGGTGGCCAGCCACAGCGCCTGGGACCGTGTGCCCCGCACCGCCTGGGGGCTCGGTCCCGAACCACCAGCGATACCCGCGCGATCCGAAGAAGACATGTCCATGCTCCCGGGGACGCGCACTCGGCTCGGTCAAAGTTGCGGCGATTATAATCACGACAATGGACGCCGCGCTGCCGCCGCATCTCCTGGCCGCCGAGAGCCGTTCGGCACTCCTCGCCGCGTTGCGGGCGGCCGAGCACCCGCTCTCCGTGTCCGACGCGGCCGCGGTCCTGGGTCTCCACGCGAGCACCGCCCGCTTCCACCTCGGCCTGCTCGTCTCTGCCGGGCTCGTGGAGCGCGAGACGGAGCGCCGCGGCACGGCGGGGCGGCCGCGGATCCGCTATCGGGCGTGCCAGGCGGCGACCCGGACCGCGGTCGCCGAGGGGGCGATGGGGACCGGGTCGGGCGAGGGTGCCGCGCGGACCATGCCCGCGGAGGCGCCCAGGAGCGCGGCGCAGCCGGCGCCCGGCGACGAGGCCGACTACCGGCGGCTGGCCGGCGTGCTCGTCGCTCAGCTGTCCGAGCTCGACGACCCCTCGGGCGCTGCACGGGACGCGGGGCGGCGCTGGGTCGAGGCGCTCGACGCGGTCCACGCGCGGGGCACCCGGCCGATCGATGGCGCGGGCGACCGGACGCGCGGCGATGCCGGCGTGCGCGGCGACGGCACGGGCACCGGGAATTCGGTCGGCGCCATGCACACCGTTGCCGGGCTGATGCAGCGGCTCGGCTTTGAACCCGATGTCGCCGGCCCGGACACGCTCACCCTGCGCCGGTGCCCCTTCGAGTCCGTTGCCAGAGAGCACCGTGCCGTCGTGTGTGGTGTGCACGCCGGGATGCTCGAGCGGACGCTCGAGGGATCCGGATCGCGGGCGCGGCTCGAGCCGTTCGCGGAGGACGATCCCCTCGTCTGCGTCGTCCGCCTGTCGCCGGAGCTGGAGAACGCGGTCGCTGGCGGTGGGCTCGGAGCCTCGCCCGGCCCAGGAGCCTCGAGTCGCGGGCCCCGAGCCGCGGCCCGTCCCCCGCGCGCCGCACGTCGCGCTCGATGACCCATGCCTGACCGCTCGCGCGCCGCGCGGCCGGGCGCCGGTGCCGGCGAGTGTCGCGTCACGGGGGCGGTCATCGCCGGCGGCCGCAGCCGCCGGATGGGGACGGACAAGCGCGGCCTCCCCGTGGGCGGTGTCCCGATGCTGCGCCGCGCCGTGTCCGCCGTCGCGGCCGTTTCCGACGAGACGCTGGTCGCGTGCCGTTCGGAGACGCCACCCGACCCGTCCATCCTTGCCGGGCTCGACGTGCGCCTCGTCTTCGACCGACCCGAGGACGCGGGGCCCCTCGCCGGCGTGGAAGCGGCGCTCGCTGCCGCGAGATTCCCGCTCGTGCTCGTCCTCGCAGGCGACATGCCGTGGGCCGAGCCGCCGGTGCTGGCGGCCCTCGTCGCCGAGGCCGGACGGCGCCCGGAGGCCGGGTGCGTTGCGCTGTCGACGGAGCGCGGGCTGGAGCCGCTCGTCGCGGTCTACCGGCGCGACGTCGCGCTGCCCGCTGCGACCGGCCTGCTCGACGCGGGCCGGTTCCGCATGCACGGCCTTCTCTCGGCGATCCCGTGCGCCCCGCTCGACGCAGCGAGATGGCGACCGCTCGACCCTGAGGGGCGCAGCGCCCGAAACGTCAACGAGGCGGCCGACCTCGCCTGATCGGGGCACCCGTGGCGCCGTCCCTTCCGGTCCGGGTGGCCGGCAGTCCCGTCGCGGTCGACTTTGCCGCCACGCTCAGCCGCCCGGGCCGGCGTCGTCGTCGGCTGCGGTCGGGCGCGCTGACCAGAGCGGGTAGTCGAGGCCCGCGAGCCGGTTGATCGCGTATCCCTGGGCGAGCAGGATGACCACGCCGAGCATGAGCACGGCCAGCTGGTCGGGCCGCGTCAGCATGCCGAGGCTGACGATGAGGGTCGTCGCGCCGGCCGGCGGGTGCGGGGCCCGCAGCCACACCATGACGCCAGCCGTGAGCCCCAGCGACAGCCCCGCGGCGGCCGCGCGCGCAGGCGTGACCCCCGACGAGAGTGCGGACCCGGCGTGGAGCAGGCCGAACGCCACCAGGGCCAGGTAGCCGCACACGACTCCCACGAGGTGGCCGATGAACGTGTTGCGCGGCGAGGCGGCGGCGGTGTGCGGCGAGTGGAAGAGCAGGAAGGCCGTCGGGCCGAGCGACGGGAACACGAACGGCTGGTGCGTCAGCAGGGCGACCGCGCTCATGAGCGCGATCGACACACAGCCGTTGAGCAGCGCGAAGATTCCCAGCACGAGCGTGGAGTTGTAACGCCGCTGGAGCGGCCGCAGCCGGAGTCGCCGGGCCAGCCCGAGCAGCACGTCCGGCATGTGGCCACCGATCGGATACCGCGCACCATCGCGGCCGGGCGGATCCTGCGGGGCTCCGCCGCGGCCGCCGACCGGATGTCGCGGGTCCCCGGTGCCGTCCCGCTCCCCGGGGGCCGGCCGGGGCGTGTCGCCGGACATGCGGGCGACCGTCAGCGGTTCGCGGCGGCCTCGCGCCGCCCCGCCCGGGTCCTGCGGTAGCTGCGGTACAGGATCCAGGGCCGGCCGAGGAACATGAGCGGGTAGCTCCAGGCGTGGACGAGCCGGCTGAACGGCCAGACCATGAACAGCAGCCACGCGAGGATCACGTGCGCCTGGTAGACGGGCGGCGCCGAGACCATGAGCTCGGGCCGTGGGTTCAACAGGAAAAGCCCGCGGAACCAGAGCGCCACGGTGGAGCGGTAGTCGTAGCCGCCGCCGAGCAGGTTCACCCCCACCGTTTCGCCGAGGCCGAGCCCGATCACGATCGTGAGCAGGACGTACGCGAGCACGTCGGTCCGGCTGGTCGTGACCCTCACGCGGGGCACGCTGACGCGGCGATAGACCAGCACGAGCAGGCCGACCGCGACGAGCAGCCCGGCGATCGTCCCGAGCGAGGCGGAGATCGCGCGGTACATTCCCTCGTCGATCCCGACGGCGGCCGTCCAGCTCGCCGGGATCAGGATGCCGAGCACGTGTCCCCCGATCGCGGCGAACGTGGCGTAGTGGAAGATCGGGCCGCCGATCGACAGGAGCCGCGACTCCTGCAGCTGGCTGGAGCGGGTCGTCCAGCCGTATTGGTCGACGCGCCACCGCCAGACGTGCCCGACGACGAACACCGCGATCGCGACGTACGGCAGCGCGATCCAGAACAGCAGCGTGAGCCCGCTCATCACCGCGCCCTCCACGCCGTCTCAGCTGGAGCCGGGCCGGACACCGCGTCGGGCATGGCCTCGGGCGGGCCGAACGGCTCCAGCCCGACCTGCTCGCCCGGCGGCCCCTCGGCGACGAGCCGGCGGACGAGCGCAGCCCCGGCGTCGTCGAGCTCCGGGAGCCCCTCGCAGACGGCGTCCACGACCGCTGCCCACGGGCTGCGCGAGACCTGCAGCGCGGCGCGCAGCAGCTCGAGGCCCACCTGCGATTCGGCGAGAACGGCCGCTCCCGTCGATGGCTCGAGCGCGGCGAACTCGAGCACGAGCGGCAGGTAGTCGGGCAGCTCGCGCCCGGCGAGCCGGAACCCCGCCGACTCGTACAGCCGCTTGAGCCGCACGAACTCCTGTCCGCGCTGACGGCGGTCGCCATACAGGTAGTAGCTCAGATAGAGGCTGCACCGCCGGTGGACGTCGAAGGTCTCGACGTACGCCTCCTGCAGGGCGATCGGCTCCTGCGATGCCCACCACGACAGGAACGCCCGGACGCCGGCCGTCGTGCGGCCCGCCGGCAGCGAGCCGGCCAGTGCAACGAGATCGGCCCGTCCCGCCATCGAACCGGTCTCCGGGTACCGCAGGGCAACGGACGCGATCGCGTGGAGGAGAGCCGTCTCGTCCCGTCGGCTCATCCGTTGCCTCCGGCGGGCTTCGCGGAATCACGCCAGACGAAGAGCGGCGCAGTCGCCGGTGGTGGTGGCGCGTCGGATGGTCCGGGCGGCGGGCCGGCGCGCTCCGAGCCCCGTGGCTGCAGCTGCACCATGTCGAGCCGGTATCCGGCCGCCGACGCCTGGAACTGGTCCTCGTAGTCGACGCTGCAGCCGGTCGAGACGCTCTCCTCGAGCCGCGCGGCCCGCTCCGCGTGGGCCGGCGGGATCACGTAGCGCTCCTCGTACGGTGCGATCGCGAGCAGCCGGTACAGCGCCTCCAGGTCGCGCGGCGCGAGGCCGACCGATGACGCGACGGCGTCCTCGACCCGTCCCTCGACCTGCTGCGCCCGCATGAAGGCTCGCACGGCGGCGAGGCGACGCAGGACGACGCGGATCGCCTCCGCGTCGCCGGCGGTCAGCAGGTTGGCGAGGTACTCGACCGGGATCCGCAGCCGGTCGATCGCGTGGAAGACGACGTCCGGGTCGCCGCCTGCCGGGTCGTCGGCGACGTCGAGCACCGGCGAGAGCGGCGGCACGTACCACACCATGGGCAGCGTGCGGAACTCGGGGTGGAGCGGGAGCGCGAGACCGTAGCGGACGGCGAGCGTCCAGATCGGGGAGCGCTGCGCCGCGGCCACCCAGTCGTCCGGGATACCGGCCCGCCGTGCCTCCGCCTGCACAGCGGGGTCGTTCGGGTCCAGGAACACGTCGAGCTGGGCCTGCCGGAGCTGTGCAGGGTCGGTGACGGACGCGGCGGCCTCGACACGATCGGCGTCGTACAGCATGAGCCCGAGGTAGCGGAGCCGTCCGACGCACGTCTCCGAGCAGATCGTCGGCTGGCCGTTCTCGATTCGGGGATAGCAGAAGGTGCACTTCTCGGCCTTGCCCGAGCGGTGGTTGAAGTACACCTTCTTGTACGGACATCCGCTCACGCAGAAGCGCCAGCCGCGGCACTTGTCCTGGTCGACCAGGACGATCCCGTCCTCCTCGCGCTTGTACATCGCGCCCGAGGGGCACGAGGCCACGCACGAGGGGTTCAGGCAGTGCTCGCAGATGCGCGGCAGGTAGAACATGAAGGCCTGCTCGTAGTCGAGCCGCACCTTCTCCTCGATGCCGCGCAGGTTCGGGTCGCCCGGAGCCGTCGCGGGCGCCCCGGCCAGGTCGTCCTCCCAGTTCGATCCCCAGCGCAGCTCGGTCGGCCTTCCGGTCAGACGGGAGTGGGCGCGCACCACCGGGTCGTGCTCGGAGAGCGGCGCCGTGAACAGGTGCTGGTAGTCGTACGTCCAGGGCTCGCCGTAGTCGTCGATCGACGGGAGGTCCGGGTTCGCGAAGATCGTCAGGAGCTTCCGGATGACGCCGCCGCCGCGAAGGCGCAGCCGGCCGCGCCCGTCGAGCGTCCAGCCGCCGCGCCAGTGATCCTGGTCCTCGTAGCCGCGGGGGTAACCCAGGCCCGGCTTCGTCTCCACGTTGTTGAACCACACGTAGTCGGTCCCGGGCCGGTTCGTCCAGACCTGCTTGCAGGTCACGCTGCACGTGTGGCAGCCGATGCACTTGTCGAGGTTCATGACCATGCCCACGTGGGCCATGACGCGCATCAGACGACCCTGAACAGGCGGTACGTGATCGTCCCCTCCACGAGGGGCATCTCCATCGCGACCCTCCCGTACTCGCGGTCGGTGGCGACCCGCGCCTCGTCCCGCTCGTACGCCGCGAGGTCCTCGTAGGCGTAGACGAGACGCACGCTGTTCATCTCCCCCGAGAGGCCCTGCAGGATCCTGGGGGCGGCGTAGCCGTGGGCGATGGCGTGTGCGCTGTAGCGCTGGACGGCCTCCATGAACTCCGGCATCCGGCCGAGCGCGACCCGACCCTCGACGTGCACCTCGACGGCCATCGTCAGAACACCACCTCGGAGGCGCGCCTGCGGATCACGGTCATCTCGTCGCGCTGCGTCCCGCAGGGCCCGTAGTAGTTGAAACCCCACGAGAGCTGGGCGTAGCCGCCCACGAAGTGGGTGGGTTTGAGGACGAGCCGTGTCAGGCTGTTGTCCGTCCCGCCCCGCTTGCCGGTCACCTCGCTGACCGGGACCTGGAGGTGGCGGTCCTGGGCGTGGTACATGAGGCACGTCCCGGGCGGGACGCGGTTGGTCACGACCGCCCGGCACGAGACCGCGCCGTTGCGGTTGTACGACTCGATCCAGTCGTTGTCCGCGACGCCGATCCGCGCCGCGTCCCGGTCGTTCATCCAGATGACCGGTCCGCCGCGGAACAGGTTCAGCATGTGGAGATTGTCCTGGTACTCCGAGTGGATCGAGAACTTCGAGTGCGGCGTCAGGTAGCGCACGGTCAGCGCGAGGGCGCCGTCGCCCTCCTCCTGCGACCCGAAGTGCCGGCCGAGGTTGAGCGGCGGCCGGAACGCGGGCAGCGTATCTCCGAGCTCGCGGAACCATGCGTGGTCGACGTAGAACTGCTGGCGCCCCGTCAGCGTCCGCCAGGGGATGCCGCGCTCGACGTTCTGGGTGAACGGCGCGTACCGGCGGCCCTCGGCCTCGATCCCGCTCCACTCCGCGGACGTGATCACCGTGGACGGGCCCTGTTGCGTGTCGGCGAACGTGACGCGGTCGCCGGCCCGCGCGGCCGCGAGGTCCGCCAGCCGGAGCCCGGTGCGCGCTTCGAGCGACCGGAAGCTCGCGACGGCATTCCGACCGTTGGTCGTCCCCGATAGCGCGAGGATGGTCTCGCACGCGTCGCGCGCGTCCTCGAGCGACGGCCGGCCGTCCCCTGCGCCGCCGTGCACGACGCCGTTCTTCCCGGCGAGCCATGCCACCTCGTCCGTGGGCGTGAACGTCACGCCCTTGACCCCGATCCCGCGCTCCTCCACGAGCGGACCGAGCGCCGTCATCTTCTCCGCCACCGCGCCGTAGTCACGTTCGACCACCGTGAGCCGCGGCATCGTGCGTCCCGGCACCGGCTCCGTCTCGCCGCGCCCCCAGTCGGGCGCCTCACCGGAGGGCTGCGCCAGCTCGTCGGGGCTGTCGTGCATGAGCGGCGTCGCGACCAGGTCGCGCCGCACGCCCAGATGGTCGCGGGCGAGCTCCGAGAAGCGGGCCGCGATCGCCTTCCAGGCGTCCCAGTCGGTGCGCGCCTCCCAGGGCGGCGCGATGGCGGGGTTGAACGAGTTGACGAACGGGTGCAGGTCGGTGGTCGAGAGATCGGACTTCTCGTACCAGGTGGCGGCCGGCAGCACGATGTCCGAGAACGTGCACGTGCCGGTCATCCGGAAGTCGATCGTCGTGAGCAGGTCGACCTTGCCCCGCGGCGCCTCCTCGCGCCACGCGACCTCCGCGGGCCGCAGCTCCGGCGGCGATTCTTCCGCGCGGACGGCCTCTGACGCCGATCCCAGCAGATGCTTGAGGAAGTACTCGTGGCCCTTCCCCGACGAGGTGAGCAGGTTCGCGCGCCAGACCGTCAGGACGCGCGGGAAGTTCGCGGGGTCGTCGGGATCGGCCGCCGCGAACCGCAGCCGGCCCGCCTTCAGCTCGTCGACGACGTGGTCGGCCGGCTGGCGGCCGTCACGCTCGGCCTCGGCGACGAGATCGAGCGGGTTGCGGTCGAACGTCGGGTTCGACGGCAGCCAGCCCATCCGGGCGGCCTCGAGGTTGCAGTCGACGAACTGGCGGCCGCGGAACCTGCCGGTGCCGAGGGGGGACGCCACTTCGCCGGCGTTGAAGCCCTCGTACCGCCACTGGTCGGTGGCCAGGTACCAGTACGGCGTCCCCGCCTGATGGCGCACCGGACGAACCCAGTCCGAGGCGAACGCGACCGTCGACCAGCCCGAGATCGGCCGGACCTTCTCCTGGCCGACATAGTGGGCCCAGCCGCCTCCGTTGACCCCCTCGGCCCCGCACAGCCCGACGAGCACGAGGAACGTCCGGTAGATCTGGTCCGAGTGGTACCAATGATTCGTGCCGGCGCCCATCGCGATCATCGACCGCCCGTGCGTCATCTCGGCGTTTCGCGCGAACTCGCGCGCGACGCGTGCGGCGGCGCTGGCAGGGACGGAGGTGATCGTCTCCTGCCAGGCCGGCGTCCCGGGCTGGGTCGCGTCGTCGTAGCCGGCGGGCCAGTCGCCCGGCAGGCCGTCGCGCGCGACCCCGTACTGCGCGAGCATGAGGTCGAAGACCGTCGTCACGACGTGGTTGCCGATCCGGAGCGCGGGCACGCCGCGGCGCATCGTCGAGCCGCCCTCGGTCGCGCCGACGTCGAACCGGGCCAGGTCGACCGCGACCGGCTCGGCGCCCGGCCGCTCGTGCAGTGACAGGGCGGGCCGGATCGTGCCGAGGTCGAGGTTCCAGCGCCCCTCCCCGGAGGCACCGTGCCGGAACCCGATCGACCCGTTCGGCACCGCGGGCGATCCCGTCGTCTCGTCGAGCACGACGGTCTTCCAGTCGGCGTTCTCGGATGCCGCATCCGGCCCCGGCAGATCCGCCGCGTGGAGGAACCGGCCGGTGACGTGGACGCCCGGGGCGCGTTCCTCGAGGGTGACGAGGAACGGCAGGTCCGTGAACCGGCGCACATAGTCCCGGAAGTAAGGGACCTCCCGCTCGACGTAGAACTCGCGGAGGATCACGTGGCCCATCGCGAATGCGAGGGCGCCATCGGTGCCGGGGCTGGCCGCCAGCCAGTCGTCCGCGAACCTCGTGTGGTCGGAGTAGTCGGGCGAGACCACGACGACCTTCTGGCCGCGGTACCGCGCCTCGGTCATGAAGTGCGCGTCCGGCGTCCGGGTGATCGGGATGTTGGTGCCCCAGATGATCAGATACGCCGCGTTGTACCAGTCCGCGGATTCCGGCACGTCCGTCTGGTCGCCGAAGACCTGCGGCGAGGCCGGCGGCAGGTCGGCGTACCAGTCGTAGAAGCTGAGGATGACGCCGCCGATCAGCGAGAGGAATCGTGTGCCCGCCGCGTACGAGACCATCGACATGGCCGGGATCGGCGAGAAGCCGACGATCCGGTCGGGGCCGTGGCGCTTGATCGTGTAGACGTGGGCGGCGGCGACGATCGTGATCGCCTCGTCCCAGGTCGTGCGCACGAACCCGCCGCGCCCCCGGATCTCCCTGTAGGACCGCGAAGCCTCCGGGTCCTCGACGATCGACGCCCAGGCCTCGACCGGGTCGCCGAGGCGGGCGACGGCCGCGCGCCACAGCTCCTGCAGGCGTCCCCGGATGTATGGGTACTTCACGCGGAGCGGCGAGTACGTGTACCAGGAGAAGCTTGCCCC
>JAJYGH010000016.1 GCA_021785175.1 Chloroflexota bacterium
ATCCGCTGAGGCCGGCCAGGGACTTGGCGAGGTCGGGCCAGCATCCGCTGATGCCGGCCGGGGACCCGCTGACGTCGGCCGGGGACCCGCTGACGTCGGCCGGGGACTTGGCGAGGTCGAGCGGGGATCCGCTGAGGCGGGCCAGCATCCGCTGACGTCGGCCAGGGACTTGGCGAGGTCGGGCCAGCATCCGCTGATGCCGGCCGGGGACCCGCTGAGGCCGGCCGGGGACTTGGCGAGGTCGAGCGGGGATCCGCTGAGGCCGGCGGAGGATCCGGCGAGGTCGATTGAGGCCTGCCGAGGTCGCTCTGGACGGGCTCGAGGACGGCGAAGGGCCGTGCTCGCGTTACCGTACGTGCATGCCGATCGCATTCGCTGTCGATCCAGCCCAGCGCCTGTCCGAAGGAGACGAACTCGACCTCGTCCGCCGCGCCGCCGACATGGGCTACGCGTCCGCCTGGACGCCGTCCGGCCCCGACGCCGCGGCATTCGACCGCTGCATCCGGTGGCACGTGGCGAGCCGGCTTCCGGTCGGGATCTCCGTCGTCCCCGCGTCCGACGCCCCGGCCGTGTTCTACGCGGAGCACGCGCGCCGGGCATGGGAGGAGACGTCGGGCCACTTCACACTCGGGGTCGGGAGCGGTCGGATGCAGCACGCGGCCGAGGGCATGCGGAGGTATCTCCGCGAACTGCGGGAGCGGCTTCCGCCCGAGTTGCCGGTGTACGTCGCCGCGCTCGGGCCCCTCATGCTCGACGTCGCGGGCGAGATGGCGGACGGTGCCGCGCTGAACTGGTCCACGCCCGAGCAGGTCGCCTGGTCACGCCGGCGGGTGGAGGCGGCGGCGCGCGGGGCTGGTCGTCCGATGCCGGTGATCGTCGGGTACATCCGGACGGCGGTCGACCCCGAGCCGGACGTCGCGCGGTCGGTCGTGGGCCGGGCGGTGCGCGGCTACGCTCTCGGGCCGGGGGCGTACCGGCGGCACTTCGAGCGCATGGGGTTCGGGGAGGAGTTGCGGCGGGTGGCCGCCGCGGCCGATCCGGCTGCGCCTGCCCGGTCATCGAAGCCCGAGGAGGCCGACTGGAGCGCGGAGTTCCTGTCCGCGACGTCGGCGTGGGGCCGGCCCGGCGAGGTCCGTGTGCAGGTGGAGCGGCTGTCCACGGGGCTCGACCTGCCGATCGTGCGGGTCCTCGTCGCTCGCCCCGGCGACGCCGCGTCAGCGCGTCTCGTGCTCGAGGAGTGCGCGCCGGCCGGAGCGGCGTAGCGCTGATGCCCGGCGGCGGGGATGCCCGAGGGGATCGCGGCGTCGCGCGGTTCCGGTTCCACGGGATCCTCGAGGACCTGCTGCCGCTCTCGCGCCGGGGCGCGACGATCGAGCAGGCGTTCACGGGCGAGCGATGCGTCAAGGATGCGATCGAGGCGCTCGGGGTGCCGCATCCCGAAATCGACGCGATCCTGATCGACGGCCTGGCGGTCGACTTCGATCGGCCGCTGCACGCGGGTGACCTCGTCGACGTGTTCCCGCCGGCGTACGCGCCGGCGCACGGATCCCTGACGCCACCGATCCCGTCGCCGCCCCGGTTCGTGCTCGACGGCCACCTCGGGCGCCTCGCGCGCTACCTCCGGATGCTCGGGTTCGACGCCGCGTACCGGTCCGACGCCGACGACGAGTGGCTCGCGCAGGTGTCGGCACGAGAGGCGCGGATCCTGCTGACCCGCGACCGTGGGCTGCTCCGGCGGGCGATCGTCCGGAACGGGTACCTGCCGCGGAGCGACGACCCGCGCACGCAGCTCGACGAGGTGATCCGCCGGTACGGGCTGGCCACGGAGGCGCGGCCGTTCACGCGGTGCATCCGGTGCAACGGACGCATCGAGCCGGTGTCGATGGCGAGCGTCGCGGCCCGGCTGGAGCCGAAGACGAAGCGCTACTACGACACCTTCGGTCGCTGCGACACGTGCGGCGCCGTGTACTGGCCCGGCTCGCACTTCGAACGGATGCGGCGGTTCGTCGACGACGTCACGAACGGGACGCGGCCGCAGTGGAGGCCGCCGGCGCGCTGAGCGCCGTCCGGACCGCGTCGACGGCCTCTGTGAGGTCCTCCGACGGGCGTGTCGAGCCGAACCTCCGGACGACCTCAGGGCTCAGGGCACGAGCACGACGGGGTACGACAGCACGTTCTCGCGCGAGCCATCCCGGGCCGACAGGTCGAAGACCGTGATCCACCCGCGCTGTGCCGACGTGACCGAGAACGGAACCGTCGTCGAGAACGTGCCCCAGCAGCCGGTCCCGCAAGACGCGGTCACGATCCGGCTCGCGATGACCCTGCCTGCTGCGGTCGCGATCTCGACCTGGAACTGCGCCTCGAAGACGTTCGCGACGCCGGTGAGGCGGACCGGGTTCGAGACGGTCGAACCCCACGCCGGCGTGTCCATCGTGATCGGGGCGAGCCAGTCGCGGTAGTCCGCACGGGTCGACGGCCCGCTCAGCACGATGCCCTCGCTCGAGAACGTCGTGACGGGCTGCCCGTCGAGGCGGAAGCGCACACCGGTGACGGTCGGAAACTGGGTCACGGTGTAGACCACCTGCGCGAGCCGCGAGAACATCGATGCCGATCCGCCGCCCGACTCGAACCGGCCGGACAGGTCGACGGTGGCGATGCCGCCCGAGACGGCGATGTCGAGCAGCTGACTCCCCGACGGGATCGAGGAGACGAGCCGCGAGGCGCCGTTCGACTCGACCGCGGTCGGGCCCGCCAGCAGTTGCTGGACGGCCGCGCGAGCGACGGCCACGGTCTTCGGAGCCGTCCGCTGGACGGGGACCAGGTGCTCGCCGAGCAGGAAGTAGACCGCCAGCGAGGTCGTGGCCGCGGCGGACGGCGGCGGTGACGAGGGCTGGACGGGCGAGCCTTGCGGGGCGGACGCCGATGGGGACGGCGGCGGCGACACCGCCGGCGCGGCCGGCGCGCCGGAGGGCGCGACCGGGCCCGCGTCGCCCCCCGATGCCGAGCAGCCTGCGACGATGACGGCGAACGCGAGCGCCGTCGATGCGAGCGACATGAGCAACGACGGACGTCGTCCGTCCATCCGTCCGGGGTTCATCGATCTGCCTCCCTGCGTGTCCCTGACAGCCACGCAGGCTGGACCTCGTCCGTCGCGGCGCCGTCGCCGGAAGGTAACGATCGTGTCACGGGGACGCGGAGCACGAACCGCATCCCGCCGCCATCGCGGCGTTCGGCGGACAGCGTTCCGCCCAGCACGCGCGCGTGCTCGGCCGCGATCGCGAGGCCCAGTCCGCTGCCGCCCGCATGCCGCGACGGGTCGCCCTTGTGGAAGCGCTCGAAGAGCCTCGGCATCTCGGCCTCTGCGACGCCGGGCCCCCGGTCGCTCACGCCGACCTGCAGCACGGCGCGCATCATCCGGACGCGTACCTCGACCCCGCGCCCTTCGGCGTGGATCCTCGCGTTGTCGAGCAGGTTGCCGAGCACGCGCTCGAACCGGCGGGGGTCGATCCGCACGACCAGCGGCACGGCGGACGCGGCGGTCCCGTCGGCGCCCTCGACGACCACGTCCGCTCCCGGCAACCGGCTGCCGACGACCGCGCGCACGAACGATGCGGCGTCGACGTCGGCGACCTCGGGGCGTTCAGCCCCGGCGTCGAAACGCGACAGCTCCATGAGATCCTCGACGAGACCGCGCAGCCGCGCGACGTCCGAGACCAGCAGTTCGCCGACCCGTCTCGGCTCGTCGGGGAGCGCGTCGAGGTGCGCGCGGAGGATCGACGCCTCGGCGACGAGCGCCGTCAGCGGGGTCCGCAGCTCGTGCGAGACGTCCGCCACGAAGCGCTCCTCCCTCGCGCGTGCATCCTGGAGCTCGGCCACGTGACGCTGGAGCGCGGCCGCCATCCGGTTGAACGAGGCCGCCCACCGCCCGAGCTCGTCTCCGGCGCCGGCCTGGAGCCGCGCCGTCAGGTCTCCGCCGGCGATGCGCTCAGCCGCCGCGGCCGCGTCGGCAACCGGGCGCAGCAGTCCGCGTGCGACGAACCCCGCCGCGAGGACGGCAAGTCCGACGAGGAGCAAGCCGCCGACGACGAGCGCGGTCCCGAGCCGCTGGATCGCATCCTCCACGGGACCCGCGTCGAACAGGAAGTAGAACGTTGGGCCTGAGGACGGGCGGCGCGCGGCGGTGACGAGCACGGGCTCGCCGCCCAGGCTCGTCCGCTCCCAGGCCACGTCCCCCCGCGCCGCGGTCGCGCGCAGGCCCTGCGACAGGCGCGATGCCATGGCCGCTGCCGAGATGTTCGACGCGAAGGGATCTCCGTCGCCGAAGTCGACGATCGTGCCGAGGATGCCGCGCGCCGCGAACCCGTCGAGCAGCCGGCTCGCGGCGAGGTCCGACCGGGTCGGGGAGGCGGGGAGGCGCTCGACGGCGAGCACCGCCACGTTGTAGCGGGTCAGCTCGACGGATGCCTGGAGCTGCTGTCCGCGGAGCGATGTCGCGACGTACGCGTACGATCCGGCGCCGAGCACGACCGCGGTGAGCGCGACCAGGCCGACGACGGCGAGCGCCAGTCTTCCGCGGACGCTGTGCGTCACGACCCGGTGGCGCGTCACGGCCGGGTCACGGGACGCCGGGCCCGCGGGCGCCGGATGTCGGCCGGATCGAGGGCGGGGCGGCCCGATAGCCCGCGCCGCGTATCGTCTGGATGAGTCGCGGCGCGGCGGGGTCGTCCTCGACCTTGGCCCGCAACCGCTGGATCGCAACGTCCACGAGCCGCGAATCACCCAGGAAGTCGTAGCCCCACACCTCGTCGAGGAGGACCTCGCGCGTGAGCACGCGGCCGGGGTGGCGGGCGAGCGCGACGAGCAGCCGGAACTCCGTGGAGGTCAGCGAGACGCTTTGCGAAGCGCGGCGAACCTCGTGCGCCTCCTCGTCGATCTCGAGCGGGCCGAGGCGGAGCAGCGGTTGCGGCGGGGGGCCGGCGGTGCCGGCCGCGCCGCCCCCATCGGGAGCGGGCGGCGCGGTGGCGTGCCCGGTCGTGGTTGGGGGAGCGCCATGACGGAGCGCGACCTGCAGGCGGGCGAGCAGCTCGGGCAGCTCGAAGGGCTTCCGCACGTAGTCGTCGGCACCGGCCTGCAGACCCGCGACGACATCGATCGCATCGGTGCGCGCGGTGAGCATGACGACCGGGACGGACGATTCCGCGCGGATCGTCCGGCACACGGTCAGGCCGTCGAGGACCGGCAGCATGAGGTCGAGCACGACGAGGTCGGGTCTGTCGGCCCGGAAGCGCGCGAGCGCAGACGGCCCGTCGACGGCGGTCACGACCTCGAAACCGCCCGCGGCCAGTCCGAGCGCGGTCACCTCACGGATCGACGCGTCGTCCTCGACGAGCAGCACCCGCGGCTCCATGGCGGGATTGTGGCCCCGGTCGCGGGGTCGCGGCAGGGCGATCCTGCCCGAATGAGGGGAGGCGCGGCGCGATCAGGCGCGGGAGACGCGCACGGAAGCCGCCCCGCGGCCTGGTGCCGCCCCGCGGCCTGATGCCGCCCCGCGGCCTGGTGCCGCCCTGCGGCCTGGTGCCGCCCTGCGGCCGGTTCGCCGGACGGCGGTTCTTCCGCAGCCGGTCAACGCACCTCGAACGAGCGCTTCGCGAGCCCCATCCAGTAGCCGTCGATCGTGAAGTCGGGCGCCTCGTCGGCCGTGACCGCGGCGCCGAGCGTCGCGAACAGCGGCGCGAAGTGCTCGACGGTGGGATGCGCATACGGCATCCCGGGCGCCTTCTCGCGGAACGCGAACAGCGTGTCGAGGTCGCCGCGCTGCAGCGCCTCCGTCGCCCACAGGTCGAAGTCGACCGACCACGCCGGCGCACCAGGCCGACCGAGCATGTACTCGCGCACGAACGGGAGCCCGTGCGTCATGAAGCCGCTGCCGACGATCAGCACGCCCTCGTCCCGCAGCGGAGCGAGGCGCCGCCCGACCTCGAACAGGTGCCGGGGGTCGAGGTCCGGCATCGAGACCTGCAGCACCGGGATGTCGGCCGCGGGGTACATCGCGAGGAGCGGCACCCACGCCCCGTGGTCGAGGCCGCGGCCGGGCATCTCGGCAACGGGCTCGCTCGCTGGCATCAGGCCGCGGACGTGCGCCGCGAGGTCGGGCGCGCCTGGGGCGCCGTACGTGAGCGCGTAGTAGCGCTCGGGGAACCCGTAGAAGTCGTAGACGAGCGGCACGCGCGTCGTCGCGCCGATCGCCATCGGCGTCGTCGCCCAGTGCGCGCTGACGATGAGGATGGATCGTGGACGCGGCAGCCGGCGAGCCCAGGCGGCCAGCTGGAGGGGCCACTCGGGGTCGTCGAGGAGCGGCGGCGCCCCGTGCCCGAGGTACAGCGTCGGGAGGCGACGCGACGCGTCTGCCGGCTTGTTCGACGGGCTCGCCCCGGGCGTCGCATGCGACGTCTCCGCCGCGGGCCCGACCTCGGGCGGGGCGGCCGGGCGAGCGGTCGCGAGGGTGGAGGCGGCGAAGGCATCGTCAGGGCCGTGGGCGATCGGACCGGGTACGGGTTGCGAGTCGTGCATGGCGCATCCGTGGGGTTGGTCGAGAAGCGGATTGTGGCCCAACCCGGGCCGGCATGCATGCCCGGCGAAACCGTCTTGCTTCGGTCGGCGGACGGGTGCTAGAGTGCGCAAGCGCCCATCGATGAGCAATTGATCACCGCAGCTCTCAGAGGGCTTCGCGTTGCCGGATGACCTCCGCCAGGAGGAGTACGAGCTCCTGGCACGGATCGCGCACCGCTACTACGTCGACGATTCGACGCAGGAGGAGATCGCGCGAGAGTTCGGGCTCTCGCGGCCGAAGGTGCAGCGCCTCCTGGACCGGGCGCGCCGTGCCGGCGTCGTCGACATCCACATCCAGGCCCCTCCCGGGCTCAACCTCGACCTCGAGGACGAGCTCCGGCGGACGTTCAAGCTGACGGACGCGATCGTCGGTCCGCCGTATCCCGATGCGCAGGCGCAGCGCGAGGCCGTCGCGCGGTGCGCCGCCCGGTACCTGGAGCGCCGCCTCGCCGACGGGTCCGTCGTCGCCGTCAGCCATGGCCGCGACACGGGGGCGCTGCCGCGCTTCTTTCATCCCGACCGGCGCATCGACTGCACCTTCGTCAGCGCAATGGGCGGGTCACCGAACGTCGACGCGCCAACGAACCCGAACGAGATCTCGCGCGCGCTCGCCGAGCGCAGCGGGGGGCGGGCCGTCAGCCTGTACGCGCCGGCGTACGTCGAACGCGCCGAGATCCGCGACGAACTCCGCCAGCAGGAGACGGTCGCGCACACGCTTCGGCTGGCTGCGGGCGCGGACATCGCGCTCGTCGGGATCGGCGGGACCGACGACGACTGCACGATGGTGCGCAGCGGGTGTCTGTCCGTGGACGAGATGGCGCGCCTGCGAAGCCAGGGCGCGGTCGGCGACGTGCTCGGCAACTACGTCGACATGCTCGGCCGGCCCGTTTCGTCGCCCCATCAGGAACGGCTGATCGCGCTGACGGTCGAGGACCTGCGGCGGATCCGGACTGCGGTCGCCGTGGTGAGCGAGGTCGAGAAGCCGCGCGCCGTGCTCGGCGTCCTGCGGTCGGGCGTCGTGGACGTCCTCGTCGTCGACGAACCGAACGCGCGCGCCGTGCTGGCGCTGGCGCGCGAGGACGGGCTCGGCGAGGGCCGTCGCGGCTCGGGCGGGTCCGGGAGTGGCGCGGCGGTCCCGGCAGGGGAGGTGGTCGACCGGCGCGTGTGAGGTGACGGCCGCGTGGCCGCCCCGGCACCGAGCGCGACGCCAGCCGCACCGGCGACGATCGTGCGGGGTCGGGGGGACATCAGCAAGCGTCCCAGGGGGAGGTGCTGGATTGCCTGTCGTATCGACGAAGTCCATCCTCGACCGCGCGTTCAGGGAGCGCTACGGGGTCGCGGCGATCAACGTCGTGAACGACCTGACCATGGAGGCGGTGCTTGCGGCCGCGGAGGAGCTGCGCGCGCCCGTGATCGTCCAGACGTCCCCGAAGCACGTGCTGCTGACGGGCGTCGACGTCATGTACGCGATGTGGTGCGAGATGACGAAGCACGTCTCGGTGCCTGTCGCGCTCCACCTCGACCACTGCCCCGATCGGAAGCTCATCAGCGAGTGCCTCGCCCAGGGCTGGAACTCGGTCCTCTTCGACGCGAGCAAGCTCTCGGTCGAGGAGAACAAGCGCCAGTGCATCGAGGTGGTCGCCGAGGCGCGCCAGTACGGCGCCGACGTCGAGGGCGAGATCGAGGGTTTCAAGCGCACCGAGGAGATGACCGGCGACGAGGCCGAGCACGTCCAGTCGCTCGAGACCGTCGTCGACTTCGTGAAATCCACCGGCGTCGACGTCTTCGCCCCGGCGATCGGCAACGCGCACGGCACCTACAAGACGACACCGCACCTCGACAGCCAGCGCGTCACGGACATCGTGCAGGCGACGGGGATCCCGGTGGCGCTCCACGGCGGCACCGGCATGACCCCGGAGCAGTTCAGCGACCTGATCGCGCGCGGCTGCGCGAAGGTCAACATCTCGACCGCCCTGAAGATCGCCTTCATGCAGTCGGGCTACGACTTCATGACCGAGCATCCCGGCGAGTACGACCCGCCGCAGATCTTCAAGGCGCAGCGCGCCGCGGTCATGGAGATGGCGAAGCACCACATCCAGCTCTTCGGCAGCGCCGGGAAGGCCTGGACGTGAACGCGCTGATCTTCGACTGCGACGGGGTGCTTGCCGACACCGAGCGGTACGGGCACCTGCCGGCGTTCAACCAGACGTTCGAGGAGTTCGGCCTGCCGATCCACTGGTCGGAGGAGGTCTACGGGCAGAAGCTCCTGATCGGCGGCGGCAAGGAACGCATGACGAGCGAGCTCACGCCCGACTTCGTCCGGCGCGCGGGCCTGCCCGAGGATGCCGACGCGCTCGCCGCCGAAGTCGCGAAGTGGCACAAGCGCAAGACCCAGCTGTACACGGAGTTGGTCGGGGCCGGGAAGCTGCCACCCCGGCCCGGCATCCGGCGGGTCATCTCCGAGGCGCAGGACGCGGGCTGGAAGCTGGCCGTCGCATCGACGTCGGCCGAGGCCTCGGTGCGCGCGATCCTCGAGTACGCGGTGGGCCGGGAGCGCGCTGACCGGTTCGACGTGTTCCTGGCCGGCGACGTGGTGCCCAGGAAGAAGCCGGCGCCGGACATCTACCTGCTCGCGCTCGAACAGCTCCAGCGGCTCGGCGTGCGGTCGGACGAGATGCTCGTCGTCGAGGACTCGCGCAACGGGCTGGAGGCGGCGACCGCCGCGGGGCTGCGCTGCCTGGTCACGGTCAACGGCTACACCGAGAAGGAGGACTTCAGCGAGGCGATCCTCGTCGTTTCGTCACTCGGGGACCCGGATGGAGAGCGGACGACCGTCATCGCGAATCGCTCGGCCGCACGGCCCGGCGCGTACGTGACGCTCGCCGACCTGGAGGCCTGCCTCGCCCCGCAGCTCCATCGCGCTTCCCTCGCCAGCGAATAGAAGGAGGCCGGGATGGCACAGGCGTCGATCGACGACGTCGACCTCGTCATCAAGACGATGGCGAAGACGATCGTCGACAACGCGGAGTACTTCGCGCACCTCGACTCGATCGTCGGGGACGGCGACTTCGGATACTCGCTGCGCAACGGGTTCGAGGTCGTCCTCGCCGACTACGACACGTTCGACAAGTCGAGCGTGGGGGCGATCCTCAAGAAGATCGGCCTGGTCATCTCGGGCAAGGTCGGGGGCGTCTCGGGCCCGATCTGGGGCACGGCCTTCCTCCGCGCGGGCATCACCGCCGGCGACAGGACCGAGCTCGCACCCGGGGACGTGATCGCGATGCTGCGCGCCGCGATCTCGGGGATCATGGCCCGCGGCGGCGCGTCCCTCGGCGAGAAGACCCTCCTCGACGCGCTGGTCCCCGCGACCGACGCGCTCGAGGCATCGATCAGCGATCCGGCGATGCAGGGCGACCACGCGGTCGCCGCTCTCCAGCGCGCGGCCGACGTCGCGACGAAGGCCGCCGAGGAGACCAAATCCATGCTGGCGATGCGCGGGCGCGCGGCGTACACGGGCGAGCGGAGCATCGGCTCCGTCGACGCGGGCGCCACGGCGGTCGGCGTGATCCTCCAGGCCATCGCGTCGGCGTGGCGCGAGAAGTACGGCGAGGGAGTACCGGCGTGAGGAAGTTCCTGAACGATCCGAAGACGTTCGTCAACGAGTTCCTCGAGGGAGTCGCCCTGGCCTCGGGTGGCGCCCTCAAGTTCGACCCGCGCTACCACCTGATCTATCGGGCCGACATGCCCGACCCGAACAAGGTCTCGATCATCCAGGGCTCGGGCTCGGGACACGAGCCGGCCCACACGATGATCGTCGGTCGCGGCATGCTCGACGCCGCCTGCCCGGGCGACGTCTTCGCCGGCCCGCCCGTCGAATTCGTCACCGAGACGACGAAGCTCATGAACTCGCCGAAGGGCGTGCTCTACATCGTCAACAACTACACCGGGGACCGCACGGCCTGGGAGATGGCGAAGGAGTTGATGGAGGCCGAGGACTACAAGATCGGCTACCTGCTCGTCAACGACGACGTGGCCGTGAAGGACTCGACCTGGACCATCGGGCGCCGCGGTGTGGCGGGCAACTTCTTCGTGATCAAGGCCGTGGGCGCCGCCGCCGAGCGCGGCGCGGAGATGGACGAGCTCGAGCGGATCGGCAACAAGGTCATCGGCCAGGTCCGCACGATGGGCATCGCGCTCTCGTCCTGCATCCCGCCCGTCCGCGGGACGCCGCTCTTCGAGATCGCCGACGGCGAGATGGAGGTCGGGATCGGGATCCACGGCGAGCCGGGCCGCGAGCGCCGCAAGATGGGGACGGCGGACGAGATCGTCGACATCATGCTCGACGCGGTCGTCCCGGACCTGCCGTTCAAGAGCGGCGACGAGGTCTGCCTCATGATCAACGGCCTCGGTGGGACGCCGATCAGCGAGCTCTACCTGCTCTACGGGATCGCGCACAAGAAGCTCGCGGACAAGGGCATCAAGGTCTTCCGCAGCTACGTCGGCGAGTACTGCACCTCACTCGAGATGGCGGGCTCGCATCTGACCCTTCTCAAGGTCGACGACGAGCTGAAGGACCTGCTGCTCGCGCCGGCGGACGTCGCGTACCGCGTGTTCTGAACCGCTGGTCCGCCGCCCGGGGCGCGTCGCGCCGGGACGGCATGATCCAGGGAGGCGGCCCGGGTGACCGGGCCGCCTCCTGTGACCGGGCCGCCGCTTCTCGTGTCCGGCGGGGGTCGCGCGGGCCGCCTCGCGCCGCTTCTCGTGTCCGGCGAGGGTCGCGCGGGCCGCCTCGCGCCGCGCCATCGATCGCTCGTTCGCCCGCCCGCCGACCGGCCGGCCCTGAGGTCGCCCTTCCTGCCAGATTCCCGCCCCGTGTCGGCTATCTCGCCGCTTCCGGCCCCATCCTGCCAGATTCTCGCCCGGTGTCGACTACGCATGCTCCGACTGCCCCGCGCCGGCGATCCGGCTGAGCGATAGGTCCCGCCCGGGCTCGAACGACTCGATTCGTCGTCGATGCGAGCGTGGAGCCGGGTGCCCGGGCGCGACACCGGCCCCCGTCCGTCCGATGAGGTGGCAGGATGCCGCGAGCTTCGTGCGTAGGCGACGCTCGGCGGGAATCTGGCAGTGAGCCGCCCGACGGGCTGCCCGGAACGCGGATCACGCGCAGGATGCCGCGAGATTCGTGCCCGAGCGACGCTCGGCGGGAATCTGGCTGTCCAGCCCCGTCTTTCCGGGGACTGCAGCGTCCCGGAGACGTATGCCCGGGGCCCGAGCACCTGCCGCGCGTTCGGTCGGGACACGACCGGCGCTGCGACGCTTCCGACGCAGCGCCCCGCCGGACAATGGCGCCCGCGCCGCGCGGACCTACCGCGCGGGACGTCCCCGCGACGGGCTCGCCGATCGCGGGGCGACTACCGAGGCACGATGTCCAACCCCATTCCGTACTGGCGTTTCCCGCACATCATCCTTCCCGCGTGTCAGCTGGGCGACGAGGACTGGGCGCAGCTGCTCGGCGTACCCGTCGAGGACGCGTCATCCTGGCTGGACGGCGAACACGAGAAGGCGATCGGGGCCAACGACCGCCTTGCGGCCGTCGTGTCCGTGATCGTGGCGCTCGGGCACGTCCGGAACGGCCGCGGGATCGCCGACTGGTTGCGGACTCCGTCGTCGAAGCTCGACGGCGTGCGTCCTCTCGACCACCTGGCGATCGGGAACGCGCCCGCCCCCGTCATCCTCTCCGCGCGCCATGAGGCGGCGCGCGAATGGGGGCTCAGCGAGGACTCCCCCTGGTACCCGATCGACTGACTCCGGCCAGCCGATCGCCTGGGGATTGCGGTTCCAGCAGGTCGTTGAGGCCCTCGGCAAGACCACCGACGCCTGGGGCGTTGTCGCGGGCGTCGGCGGCGCGGCGCAGATCACCGTGATCGGGCTCGCCCGGCTTCGCGGCGCGGCCGAACGCGGCCCTCGGCAAGACCATCGACGCCTGGGGCGTTGTCGCGGGCGTCGGCGGCGCGGCGCAGATCACCGTGATCGGGCTCGCCCGGCTTCGCGGCGCGGCCGAACGCGCACGTCGTCTGCCAGTGCTGCCGTCGCGGGCTCGGGCGGGCGATCCCGCTCGGGCTGGAACTGCTGGTTGCCGCCATCATCCGGACCGTGGCCACGCAGCCGACACCCGGTGCGCGGCTCCGGCGCCA
Source organism: Chloroflexota bacterium (assembly GCA_021785175.1). GTDB lineage: Bacteria > Chloroflexota > Limnocylindria > Limnocylindrales > CSP1-4 > JAJYNJ01. Next base: position 12,804 of record JAJYGH010000016.1, read on the forward strand.
GGTGACGCCGGCCGGCGGCGAGACCTGATCCGCCGTTCCGACGAGGTGTGACGACCGGCGCGCTATGCTCGCCGCCTCGACACGCCCGGCACGGCGCCGGACGCCCGGCCGACTCGGAGGCTCGCGATGTTCGTGCCCCTGTCCGTCCTCGAGTTCCGCGATCGGGCCGCGACCTACTTTGGCGACAAGATCGGTGTGGTCGACGGCGAGCGCCGTTTCACCTACGCCCAGTACGCCGAACGCACCCATCGCCTCTCGAGTGCGCTGCGCGGCCTTGGCGTCGAGCCGGGCGATCGCGTCAGCTTCATCACGTACAACACGCACCAGCTCCTCGAGGCGTACTACGGCGTGCTCGAGGCGGGCGCCATCCTCAATCCGATCAACATCCGCCTGGCCCCGTCCGACATCGCGTACATCCTCGACCACTCGGCATCGTCGGTCGTCGCCTATCACGCCGACTTCGCGCCGCTCGTCGAGCGGATCGCGCCCAGCCTGCAGCATCGCCCGACGTTCGTCGTCATGGAGCGCGATCCGCAGGGGGAGGGCACAGCCGTGCGCCCGGCGGCGACGAACGCGTCCGACGACGCGGAGCGCGGCCGGACGCCGGCGACCGCGCTCGACTACGAGGCGCTGCTGGCCGGCGGACGAACCGACGAGCCGCCCGCCGAGGTGGACGAGAACGGGGTGGCCGAGCTCTTCTACACGAGCGGGACTACAGGGCGCCCGAAGGGCGTCGCGCTGACCCACCGCACGCTCTACCTGCACGGGCTCCAGGGGGCGCAGGCACTGCGGATCACGGATGCCGACGTCATCCTCCACGTCGTGCCGCTGTTCCATGTCAACGGCTGGGGCGCGCCGCACTGGATGACGATGGTGGGCGGGCGCCACGTCATGCTGCGGAAGTTCGACCCATCGACGCTCCTCGCGCTCGTCGAGGAGCACCGCGTGACGCATCTTCTCGCCGTCCCCACGATCTTCAACGCCGTGCTCAACTCCCCCGACCTCGCGACCCGCGACGTGTCGAGCCTGCAGCGCGTCATCGTCGGGGGTGCGCCCTCCTCGCCGGCGCTCATCCGCGCGCTCGAGGAGCGCCTCGGCGTCCAGGCGCTCGTCGGCTACGGGCTGTCGGAGACGTCACCGGTCGTGTCGATCGCGTGGCCGCGCCAGCACCTTCTGGACGCGGAGCCGCCCGAGCGTCGCCTGGAACGCCAGGCGACGACGGGCTGGGCCGTGCCGGGCGTGCGCCTGCGCGTCGTGACGCCGGACGGCGAGGACGTGCGCCCCGACGGGGAGCAGCTGGGCGAGATCATCGTCCGCTCGAACGTCGTCATGGACGGCTACTACCGCGACCACGAGTCGACAGCGGCCGCGATCCGCGACGGCTGGTTCCACACGGGCGACATGGCGACGCTCGACCCGGAAGGCTACGTGACGATCCGCGACCGGGCGAAGGACGTCATCATCAGCGGCGGCGAGAACATCTCCAGCGTGGACATCGAGAATGCCCTCGCCGACTTCCCCGGCATCCTCGAGGCGGCGGTCGTCGCCGCGCCCGACGAGCGCTGGGGCGAGGTGCCGGTGGCCGTCGTCGTGCTGAAGCCCGGCGCCGAAGCGACCGCTGACGACATTCTCGCGCACTGTCGCGAGCGGCTGGCGGGGTTCAAGGTGCCGCGCCGGGTCGAGTTCCGTGACCGGCTGCCGAAGGGCGGCACGGGCAAGATCCTGAAGGGCGAGTTGCGCGAGCCGTTCTGGCGCGGCTACGAGCTGCGCGTGCACTGACGCGGGGCGCAGGAGCGCTCGCAGACGTCGACGGGGCCGGCTGCTGCCGTCGAATCGGTACTCGGCCGGATGCTCGGGCGGCCGGATCCACCGGCGAACATCGAGACCAGGGGGTGCGTGGTGGTCGAAGGTCCAGGGCAGGAATACGCGGCGTTCAGGGTCGAGCAGCGGGGCATCGACCTGATTCCAGAGGAGGAGCGCGGGATGCGCCCGTCGGGCCTGTTCTGGCTCTGGGCGGGCGCCGTCTTCAATGTCGAGTTCTTCTTCTATGGGTTCCTCATCTCCACGTTCGGGCTCTCGTTCGGGCAGGCCCTGCTCGCGATCGTGGTCGGGAACCTCTTCTACGCGTTCCTCGGGCTGGCGAGCCTGCAGGGCCCCGAGGTGGGTACCACGGCGTTCGTCATCAGCCGGGCGCCGTTCGGCCGGACCGGCAACCGGCTCGTCGCGTTCTTCAACTGGTGCACGCAGGTCGGCTTCGAGATCGAGGGCGTGTTCCTCGTCGTGGCCACCGTCCTGTTCCTGTTCTCGTCGTACGGCGCGAGCCTCTCGCCCGCCGGCAAGATCGGCGTCGTCATCGTCGCCTCGGCCGTGCAGCTGCTCATGCCGTTCTTCGGGCACGCGACGATCACACGGGTGCTGCGCTGGCTCTCGATCGTGTTCATCGTGCTGTTCGCGATCCTGGCCGTTCTCGTGGTCTCCGACGTGCACACGCTGTCGCTGGCGCCGAAGGCCTCGTGGGCCGACTGGACGACCGCCCTCGTCGTGATCATCTCCGTCGGTGGGCTCGGATGGACGGAGAACGGCAACGACTACTCGCGGTACCTGCCGCGCACGACGCCCCGCCGGCGAACATTCCTGGCGGCGACGTTCGGGCCTGGCATTCCGTCGGTGCTGCTCGAGGTCCTCGGTGCGCTGGCGGCCACCGTGACCACGAAGACGCTGGCGATCCAGGGCCTCGGGATCCCGGCCGTGCTGCCGAGCTGGTTCGTGGTCCCCTTCCTGCTGTTCGCGATCGTCCAGCTCTTCGCCATCAACACGCTCGACCTGTACTCGTCAGGCGTGACGCTGCAGGCGCTCGGCGTGCCCGTCCGGCGGTGGGGCGCCGTCATCATCGACACCGTGATCGTCGCGATCGTCACGGGTCTCGTCCTGTTCAACGGCAACTTCTACAACGACCTCACCGGGTTCTTCCTGTACATCGTCGTGTGGCTCGCGCCCTGGTTCGGCATCCTGATCGTCGACTGGGCCCTGCGGCGCGGCCGCTATGACGCGCGGGCGCTCGCCGACCCGGCGGCCGGCGACCGCAGGCACGTCCAGGGCGTGCGGCCGGCGGCGATCATCGCGCTCGTGCTCGGCATGGTCGCGGCGCTGCTCTGGATCAACGCGTCGTTCGCGGTCCCGCCGTTCATCGGGCCGCTGTCGAACGCGATCCCCTCGTTCAAGGGGAGCGACTTCAGCTGGCTGCTCGGCGTCGTCGTCGGCGGCGGCGTCTACTGGCTGCTCGCCCGGGGGCAGGTCGCGCAGGAGCTCGTCGCCCGCTCGGACCGGCCCGGGATCTGACGGGAGACCGGCGGCCCCCTACATCGCGAGGCGCGGGTACAGCCGCGCGGCGATGACCAGCAGCACGACCAGTGCGAACACCAGCACCCCGAAGTCGAGCGGGAGCGGGAACGAGGCGGTCCCGCTTGATCGTCGTGGTCTTTCCGGCGCCGTTCGGCCCCAGAAGGCCGAACACCTCGCCGGGCTCGACGCGCAGCGACAGCGCGTCGACGGCCACCACGGGACCGAACTCCCGGCGCAGCTCCGCCGTCTCGATGACCGCGCTCACGCGGAGCCCTCCCGTGCCACCGTACGCCTACTCGTCGTCCGCGCCGGCTCGGGCCGGCCTCGACGAACGTGGCCTGCTCGACGGCCCGGCTTTGCGTGATCCCGGCGGTGCCGTCGCCGGCGCATCACCCGCCATCGGTTCGGCCCCGGGGAACTCGGCCTCCTGCTCGTCGTGCACGTACCGTCCGCCGCGCAGCCACGACGCCGCGGCGGCGACGAGGAAGATCGCGATCGAGAACAGCGACACGACCACGACGCCGTCGTGGAACGGGCCGGCGATCACCGACGGGAAGAAACTGTTGCTGACGATCCGGCTGGCGTCCGCCGTGGGGAGCGCGGACAGCACCTTCGGCCCGAGCAGCGTGCGCAGCGGGTTGTAGCCGAGGAACGCCGCGAACAGGTAACCGACCGCGGGGAGGTGCGAAAGCGTGGTCGCGAGTCTCGCCGCCACGCCGTTCGAGGTCAGGCCCCGGTACATCGCCGACGGCACGGTGCTCGAGAGCCCCCCGATCATCAGCGTGAAGAACACGCCGATCGAGAGCGGCATCCCGGTGTTCTGGAACGTCGCGCGCATGCCCGAGGCCGCGCCCCGGTAGCTCGGCGGCACGCTGTTCATGATCGCGGCCGTGTTCGGCGAGGCGAACATGCCGAACGCCACGCCGTTGAGGAGGATCACGATCGCGAACGCCGGATACGTGAAGTTCGCCGGCAGCACGAGCAGCAGCGCGAACGTCACGGCGGCGAGGAGCATGCCGGCCGTTGCGAACGGTCGGGCGCCGTACCGGTCCGACAGCCAGCCGGAGATCGGCCCGGCGATGACGAATCCCACCGTGAGCGGCAGCATGTAGATGCCGGCCCAGAGCGGGGTGTCCTCGAAGTTGTAGCCGTGGAGCGGCAGCCAGATGCCCTGGAGCCACATGATCAGCAGGAACTGGAGGCCGCCCAGCCCGATCGCGCTCAGGAGCCCGGCCACGTTGCCCATCGTGAACGCGCGAATCCGGAACAACTCGAGGTTGAACATCGGCGAGGCGACGCGCCGCTCGATGAGCAGGAACGCGACGAGCAGCAGGATGCCCGCCGCGACGGCGAAGACCACGAACGGGTTGCTCCAGCCCATCGTGGCGTTCCCATACGGGGCGATGCCATACGTGAGGCCGATGAGCACGAGGCCGAGGCCGGCCGCGAACGTCACGTTGCCGGCCCAGTCGATCCGCGCCGAATGGCGCTCACCGAGCTCCCGGAGCGCGACGTATGCCCAGATCGTGCCGACGATGCCGACCGGGACGTTGAGCAGGAAGACCCAGCGCCAGTCGACGCTTGCCAGGACCCCGCCGAGGATCAGGCCGAGGAACGACCCCGCCTGGAACGCGATCTGGTTCACGCCGAGGGCCATGCCGCGCTCGTTCGATGGGAACGCGTCGGTGAGGATCGCCGCCGAGTTCGCCATGAGCAGCCCGCCCCCGACGGCCTGGACCATGCGCATCGCGATGATCTCGATCGCACCGGCGGTGCCGGTGCTCCACGTCGCCGACAGCCCGATCGACCCGAGAGTGAAGATGACGAACCCGAGGTTGTACATGCGGACGCGGCCGAAGATGTCGCCGACGCGCCCGAGCGTGACCACGACGACGGCAGTCACGAGCATGTAGCCCATCAGGACCCAGAGCAGGTACGAGAAGTTGGCCGGATCGAGCGGGTTCAGGCCGATGCCGCGGAAGACCGCCGGCAGCGCGATCAGCAGGCTCGTGGCGTTGATCGCGCCCATGAGTCCGCCGAGCGTGGTGTTCGAGAGCGCGATCCACTTGTAGGGGATGCCGTGGCCGCTCCGGGTCGCGGGACGCGGCGCGCTCATCGACCCGCCCCGACCGTCTCACCGTGCGCGGCTTCCGCCCGGCCCGATCCCGGCAGACTCGAACCCGCCCCCTCCGGTGCGGACTCACCCGATGGCGCCTGCTCCGGTTCGGCGTCCGTCGCGGCGTCTTCCCACGAGGGCTCGAGGACGCGCTCGAGAAGTGTGGCCAGCTCGATCCGCTCCGCGGGCGCGAGGCGCTCGACGCGCTCGGGCAGGCCGCTGCTCGCGAGGACCTGCCGGTCGCTGAGCGCGGTCCGGGCACCCGGCGTGAGCCGGAGGACCGTCACGCGGCGGTCGGCGGGATCCGCACCCCGCTCGACGAGTCCGGCGCCCTCCAGCCGATCGACGAGGTTCGTGGCGTTCGAGGGACGGATGCCCAGCTCTGCCCCGAGCCGGCTGATCGGGACCTCCCCGAGTTCCCGCAGCGCGCGGAGCGCGTGCAGGTCCGCGAGCGACAGGCCGTACCGCCGTGCAAGCTCGCGTTGCAGGGGCTCTCCCGACGCCACCGCGCGGAGGTACGCGCGCAGCACTCGCCGGGTCTCGGGGGACCACTCGGACACTAGACACTCCAATCGACTGAATGATCGCGTTCACCGGAGTATATGGAGTATCGGACCAACGGGCCGGAGGGAGGCCATCGGTCCCCTCCCGGGCGTGGGGACGCGTGCGGACCGGCGCGGGCGACGACCGCGTCAGCTCCTCCCGGGGACGACATTCGGGTCGGGCCGCCGGCCCCGGCCTCGCCAGGAACCGCGGCGCCTCAGTGGGGCGGAAGTGCGACGCCGAGGTACGCGAACGCCGGTTGGAGCCTGGTGATCGCGAGGCGATCACCGACGACGAGCGCGGCGGCCATCGCCCGCACGAGCGCCGCGGCCGCTTCCCACTCGCCCCAGTCCGAGCCGGGATGCGCCTCGATCGCGTAGTCCCACGGCAGGTCGCCGACCGTTCCGTCGCCGCGGAACGTCCCGAACGCACGTCCGGCCGCGCGCTCCGCGGCGACGCGCGCGGCATGCGTCCGCCCGTACGCGAGGACCACGGCCGGCGGGGCCGGCTGCTCGACGGCCCACCGGGCGAACTCGATGCGCTCCCGGTCCGTCATCGCGTTGAGTCGCTGCACGAGCCCGTCGGCGGGATGGTCGGCCACGTCGAAGATGGTGCGACAGCGGGCCCGCGTCGTCGAGCACCGCGTGCGCGGCAACCGACCACGCCGCCCGAGGGGGCGCGGCCGGAACCGCCGGGCGCGGTTGCGATATCGTGGAACCGGAGCGGGACGTTCCACAGCCGACCGGGTCTTCGACCTCTTCTACCGCTCTCCCCGTACACGAAAGGCCGCTCCGGGAACGGGCATCGGCCTTTTCGTGGTCATCCCGCTGCTCCTCGGCCCTGCCTCGGTCTCCGGCGGCCCAGCCATGGGTCGGGTCGCCGGTCCCGAAGGAGGGGTGGATTCCCGAGGTCCCGGAGCCGTGGCATTCGCGGCACGCCGGCGGCCCACAGGATCACGATCCCTGCCAGTACGGCGAACAGGCGTCGCATCGTGCACCTCACTCCGGGCCGCCGCGAATGCGGCCCCGGCACGTGCTCGACGGGAGTCGTGCCTTCTGGTCCCGATCTCCTCATCGGCGCACCTGCCATTCATGCCGGCTGTGGTCCGGTTCCTACGGTGCCGTCATCAGCTCCGCCTTCCAGGCAACGGCCCGGTCGTCGGCGGCGAACGCCGCCGGCCAGGCAAGCATGGCCCCGATGACGAGGGGAAGGAGCCGACGACCCTGCGCCTGGACCGGACCCATCCACGCGACGCTCTGCCGACGCGACGAAGAGCGGTCCACGCGACTCCCCCCGGGACGCCTGCACCTCGGGTCGATCTCTGCGAGCGCCTCGGTGCGGTCAGGCCGGCCGAGGCAATGCCGGCACATCGTAGCCGGCCGCGGCGGTTTTCCATTACTGGACTGTGGGGCCTGCTGCAACCTGCCAGATGGCACTTCGCCCGATCCATCCAGCCCCCGCGAAGCGCCGTGTGTCACCGTGCCGACACCCGACGCCCGGCGCCGCGACCGGAGACCGCGGACCCCGAACGCTGACGCGCGGCTCTGACCGGACATCAGGGACACCCGCGCGAGTGCCGGGGCGGCCCTACCGCGCGACCGCTGCCGATCCCGACCCGGACGAGCGACACCTGCAATCACACCGTCCCCCGCCATGTGCTCGTGCGTACACTGCGCGTTGGTCGTTCCGCGTCTCGGGTGACGCAGCGATCGGAGGAGGAGGAGGAACCCTTGCGAACGATACGCGTCGGCCTCGCCATGGCAGTCGCAGCGTCGATCCTGTTCGCCGCCTGCGGCTCCGGCGCGACCACGGCCCCATCGGTGGCTGCTCCGTCGGCAGCTGCCCCCTCTG
>JAJYGH010000010.1 GCA_021785175.1 Chloroflexota bacterium
CGCGAGCCCCAGCGCGAGGCCGACCCCGGCCCCCATCCGCATCGCATCGCGCAGTGGCACCCGGGCGAGCCGGCCCGCCAGGGCACCAGCGCCCGTCGAGCCAGACATCGGCGATGTAGTTGACGGCGCCGGACTCCAGGGTGATGGCCTGGCCGGCCCACGACGCGGGAATCTCGAACGTCGTCCGGAACCAGGCGCCTGTCGGGCCCGTCTTCGAGCGCGGCGGGTTGACCGCGCAGGGGACGTCCACTGACCTCCACGTCGAGTCGCCGTACTGCACGGCCTCGCGGCCGCCCGCGTCCCGCGCGATGGTTGGGAGCGATGTCGGGCGCGCCGTGAGCGACGTCTGTTCGGAGAAGTGCGCTATCTCGACTGTCAACGACGCGCCACGACCGGAGATCGATCCGCGGACGCGGCTGGAAGTCGAACGACGGCACCGCGATCCCATCCTGGACGGCAACGGGAACGCCTCCGATCGTGGTGAGCGAGAGCGTCGCGGGAAGCGTGCCGGCCCGTGCCGTGGGAACGCACCCCGCCGGCAGGATCGGCAGGAGCGTGAGGATCGCTGCGGTCGAGCGCAGGGTCCGCGGCCTGCTGTGCCGTCCTTCATTCGACTCCGCCTCCGCGCCTCGCCCGTCTGTCACCCGCCGTCGCGCGCGCGTCTCCACGCCTGCCCGAGCGGCACGCACCGACACGAGGTGAGCAGTAGGCGGCGGCGTGGGGTCGGTGCATGGGCGTGAGGATGGTTCCGTGTTCGTTGAGGCCCCGTCGCCGGCGCAGCTCGAACGCCGGCAGCGAGGTCAGAAGTTCGAGGCGTTGAGGAGCCAGCGGCCCCCGAGTCGCGCGAGGTCCCAGCTGCCCCAATACCGCACCCACGTCGGAGACACGTTGCGGTACTCCGTGAATCGCACGGAGACGACGGCGCTCGTGCCCGAGACGCGAGTCGTGGCAAGCTGCTCGAACGTGACGCGCGTGGTGTGGGCGAACCGGCGGTTGATGTACTCCGCGGGCGGGTACCGCTGGCGCATCGACGGTGTCCAGAGCATCGAGGCATCCGTGAACCGGTGCTCCGCGACGAGCCGGTAGAACGCCGAGACGACCTCGGTGGGGGACGCGGTGGCCGGCAGGATGTCGCTCGCGGCAGGTGACGCCGACGGCGAGGCGGCAGGGGATGCGAGGGCCGAAGCGGCGGGGATGGCGGCGGCCGGCCCCTGTGAGGCGACCGCCGACGGTGCACCGAGCGCGGCTGCAGGCGATGGCGACGCGGGGGAGCCGACGAGGTTGCCGAGTCCGTCCGGTGCGAGGAGCGCGACCGCGGCGAGGATCCCGGCGACCGCGAGCATGGCCGCGAAGGCTGCCGCGCCGATCCCCCTGACGCCCGACCCGCTCGGCGTCACCGTTCGGGACCGCGTGATGGAGGCGACGAGCGGGTCGGGGCGCGTCCCCATGCTTCCGGGCCGACGGATCCCGTGCCCGGCCTCGGGCTCGGTCCCGCGAGGGTCGGCGCCGGGCGGGTCGGCGCGGCCGGGCTCGAGCGACATGCCCGAAGTGAAGGCCCCATGGCGCGGAATGAGCGGCGGGCGCGACGCGCCGTGCCTCGCGAAGCCGTTACAGCGTCGCGCCGTCGCGTCGGCCGCTGCCTGCTGGTTCGCCACGACGGTGTCGTGGACGACGAACGCAAGGGGGCGCCCTCGCCACACCGACTGATCGCCGGGCCGACCCTGCGCCGGTCCCGGCGCACGATGCGCCCGATCGCGATGCGCGGGCACGGAGGTGCCGGTAGGATTCCGCGACGTGGTCGGATGCGCCTGAACCGGTTCCTGTCGCTGACTGCTGCCGTGGGAGGCCTGCTCGGCGTCGGGCTCGCGCTCGTCGCCGCGGTCGCCCTCCGGCTCGTCGGCCTCACGGGGGACGTGCCCGTGCTCGGCGCCGGGCTCGTCGCGGGCCTGGGGATCGGGCTCCTCGGCGGCGTCTGGGTCGAGCAGGCCGAGGAGATGAGGCGCCGCGACCGCAATCGGTCGCGCCGCGCACGGGGCGTGCAGCCTGGCGACGATCGTGATCCGGACGAGGAGCGGCGGACGCGGCTGTTCGGACCGCTCGCCTTCGGGCTGACGTTCCTCACCGTGGGCACGGTCGCCGGCCTCAGCGCGGCCCAGCAGCTCGCCGGGAGTTCCTGGGCGCCCCTCGCGGGGCTCGCGTGGCTGACGCTCGCGATCGCTGGGGGCGCCGGCGGCGTCGTCGCCGGCGCCGTCTGGCAGGTCGTGATCGAGCGCATCCTCGAGATCACGCCGCCGTCGTAGTCGGCTTCTCCCTCGCCTGTTCCAGGTGTCTGTCCGTTGCCCACCCGGCGCTGCAATCCCGCCCCCTCGTCGAAGCGATCGGCGGCCCGGCCGGGACGTCGCCGAGCCACGTCTCGCGGGCCGTCCACACACGTGTGGCGGGGTGGTTGACACTCCGGCGCCCGCGCCCATAGACTGGCGCCCAATCGAACAGCGGGCGATGAACGGGACGAGTACCCGCCATCCCCTCGATCCAGAGAGCCGGCGGTGGTGAGAGGCCGGTGCGAGGGCGGCGGCGAATGGACCCGGGAGCCTCCGGACCGAACGGTGCAGCGCGGGGAGACCGCGACGTCGCCCAAGTAGGCTCCGGCGCAGGGCGCCAGCGATAGAGGGCAGCACCGATCGACCGGCGCGGGGACGCGTCCGATCCGTCGGCAACGCGAGCGCGGCGGCAACGCCGAATGCGGGTGGCACCGCGGAGGGTTTCGACCTTTCGTCCCGGCGGGACGGAAGGTCGTTCTGATTCTTCCCACTGAACGCGCTGCCCGCTCGCCGTCACGCCGATCCACGCCGGCGCGCCGGACGGGCCCCAACCGGAGGCACACAAGATGCCGCTCGCTCGCCCGTACAGCCTCGCCGAGGCCCGCCGCCTCGCGGACGGGGCCGACACCGTCCTTCTGCGCGCGTCGCGGGAGGCTGATCTCGAGACCCCGGTCGGCGCGTTCCTCGCGCTCGACGACGGCGGACCCGCCTTCCTGCTCGAATCCGTCGAGGGCGGCGAGCGACTCGGCCGGTACTCGTTCCTGGGCGTTTCCCCGCGGCGGACGCTCGAGGTTCGCGACGGCCTCGCGCGGACACTGACCCGACCCCTGAGCGTCGACGCGTACGCGGCCGATCTGCCGGCCTCGGTCGAGCCCGCTCCCGACCCGCTGGCCGCGCTGCGATCGTTCCTGCCCCGCCGGCGGGTCGCGCCGCTCGACGGGATGCCGCGCTTCACCGGGGGCGCGGTCGGCGCCCTTGCCTATGACGTCGTCTCCTCGTTCGAGCCGGTCCCCCTGCCCGATGCGGATCCCGTCGGCACGCCGTCTGCGGCGTTCATCGAGAGCGACCTGGTCCTGGTCTTCGACCACCTGACGCACACCCTCAGCGCGATCGCGTCGCTGCACGCCGATGCCCCGGACTTCGAGGGCCGGTATCGGATCGCGGAGCGGGCGGTGTTCGAGGCGCTCGAGCGGGCGAGCGGGTCGGCCGGGAGTGGGCAGTCGCGAGCACACGAGGCCGCGACCTCGGCAAGCGCTCGCCACGGGTCCCCCGCCGCGGGCTTCGTCGTCCCGCCCGGCGCGAGGGACGCCGGCCTCGACCGCTACGGCCCGACGAGCTTTGGCCGCGCGGCGTTCGAGGACGCGGTCGTGCAGGCCAAGGCGGCGATCACGGCCGGAGAAGCCATCCAGATCGTGCTCGCGCGCCGGCAGTCGTTCCCCGCTCCGCCCGGTCCGGATGGCCGGCCGCTCGACGGGCTCGCCCTGTATCGCGCGCTCCGGCGCGTCAACCCCAGCCCGTACCTGTTCTTCGTGCGGACGCCGTCGTTCGAGGTCGTCGGCGCGAGCCCGGAGCTGCTGCTGCGTGTCGAGGGCGACAGGCTCACGACCCACCCCATCGCGGGCACCCGGCCCCGCGGCGCCGACGATGACGAGGACGAGCTGATCGCCGAAGAGCTGCAGCGCGACCCGAAGGAGCGCGCCGAGCACGTCATGCTGGTCGATCTGGGCCGCAACGACCTCGGCCGCGTGGCGCGTGCCGGGAGCGTGGCGGTGACGCGGTACATGGAGGTCGAGCGCTACAGCCACGTCCTCCATCTGGTCAGCCACGTCGAGGCGCGGTTGAGGCCGGAGCTGGATGCCCTGGACGCGCTGCGCAGCGTCTTCCCGGCCGGGACGCTCTCGGGCGCGCCGAAGGTCCGCGCCATGCAGCTCATTGCGTCCCTCGAGCGCGAGCGTCGCGGCCTGTACGGTGGCGCGGTCGGGTACATCGGGTACGACGGCGGCCTCGACACGGCGATCGCGATCCGGAGCGCGGTCATCACGAACGGCGTCGTCCACGTTCACAGCGGCGCGGGGATCGTGGCCGGCAGTCGGCCGGAGCGCGAGTTCGACGAGACCGAGCACAAGGCAGCAGCGCTGCGGCGCGCGTTCGAGCTGGCGGCGGAGCCGGCCGGGACGTCGTCGGCGGGACTCCGCGCCGAGCCGGGCGCGTTCGGGGCGCGCGGATCGGAGCCGACTGCCGCAGGCGTGGCGGGGACGCCGCAATGATCCTCGTCGTCGACAACTACGACAGCTTCACGTTCAACCTCGTCCAGGCGCTCGAGACAGCGGGCGCGGACCTTCTCGTCGTGCGCAACGACCGGATCGGCCGGGACGCGATCGAAACCCTCGCCGACCGCGGTCTCCCCGGGCGCCCTCTCCGCGCCATCCTCGTGTCCCCGGGCCCGGGGAACCCGGACACGGCCGGCGTCTCGACCGACGCGATCCGAGTCGCCGCGGGCCGCGGGGTTCCGATGCTCGGCGTGTGCCTGGGGATGCAGTGCCTCGCGGCGGTGTTCGGCGGCGCCGTCGTCCGCGCGCCGAGTCTTGTCCACGGCGAGGCGAGCGCCATCGAGCATGCCGGCGTTGGCCTCCTGGCCGGCATCCCGTCGCCGTTCGCGGCGGGTCGCTACCACTCGCTGTGTGTCGACGAGTCGACGCTTCCGGCCGACATCGAAGTGACGGCCCACTCGGCCGACGGCGTCGTGATGGCGCTGCGCCACCGGTCGCTGCCGCTCGAGGGCGTGCAGTTCCACCCGGAATCGGTGCTGACCCCCGAGGGCCCGCGGGTGCTGGCGAACTTCCTCCGGCTCGCCGGCGAGGGAGAACCGGAGGTGCTCGACGAGGCGGCGGCCGCGTCGTTCGCGACGCGCGGCATGCGGCGGCCGGCGGGACGTCGCGGGCAGGGCGAGCATCCAGGGGCGAGCGGCGTGTCGAGCCCGTCCGGCAGTGATGGCCCGGGCGCCGCGCGGCCTGCAACGCTGGCGGAGGTCGAACACGAGGGACGGATCGGCACGGAGGTGACGGCGCGATGAGTGACCAGGTGCGGGCCGCGCTGGCCGCCGTGGTCGAGGGGCGGACGCTCTCGTCGGACGAGGCGCGCCTGGCGATGGGCGCGGTCATGGACGGGGAGGCGACCCCGTCGCAGCTCGGCGCGTTCCTCGTGGCGTTGCGGATGCGCGGCGAGACGGTCGAGGAACTGGCGGGCTTCGCACGGGCGATGCGCGAGCGAGTGGTGCGAGTGGAGGCGCCGCCCGGCGCGATCGACACGTGCGGGACGGGCGGCGACGGCCGGGGGACCTTCAACATCTCGACCGCGGCGGCGCTCGTCGCCGCCTCGTGCGGCGTCCCCGTCGCCAAGCACGGCAACCGCGCGATCACGTCGGCCTCGGGAAGCTCGGACGTGCTCGATGCGCTGGGCGTCCCGACCCAGCTCGGCCCGGAGGACGCGGCCGAGATGCTCCGCGAGGTCGGGTTCGCGTTCCTGTTCGCGCCGGGATACAGTCCGGCGATGCGCCACGCCGGTCCGACGCGGCGGGAGATCGGGATCCGCACGGCATTCAACCTGCTCGGGCCGCTGACCAACCCCGCGGGTGCGCGCCGGCAGCTGGTCGGCGTCGCCGACCCTGGGGCGGCTGCACGCCTCGCGGACGTGCTTCGTGCGCTCGGGACCGAGCGTTCGCTCGTGGTCCACGGCGAGCGGCTCGACGAGCTTCCCCTCGACGGCACGGGGGTCGCGTACGAGGTCACGCCGGACGGCGTCACGCGCCGCGAGGTGACGCCGGAGATGGTCGGGCTGCCGCGCGCGTCGACGGACGAGCTCGCCGGCGGCACGCCGGCGGAGAACGCCGCGCGGATGGAGTCGTTGTTCGCGGGGGAGCAGGGTCCGGTCCACGACGCCGTGGCGCTGAACGCCGGGGCCGCCCTGCTGGTCGCCGGCCGCGTGACGGATCTTCGGCAGGGCGTCGAGCTGGCCCGGCTCGCGATCCGGGAGGAACGTCCGAGGGAGCTGCTCGAACGGCTTCGGGCGTTCCGCGCGCGAGCGGAGGCGCCCGTCCGCGGCGGAGCGTCGGAGGCCGGCGCCGTGCCGGAGCCGGGGACACGCGGTGCGGCCGCTCCCGCGGCCTCGTCGGCTGGAACCGCGGGGATCGGAGGCGCGCGATGAGCGTCGCGTCGCCCGTCGCACGGGACCGCTCCGCGCGCCTCGGCGTGCTCGGCCAGATCGCGGAGCGCCGCCGCGCCGACCTCGAGGCGGAGCTCGACGGTCGATCGCTCCGCGACCTCGTGCGTGCCGCCCGCCAGGCTCCGCCGCCGCGCGACGCCGTCGCGCCGCTGCTGCGCCCGGGGCTGCACGTCATTGCCGAGGCCAAGCGCAGCTCGCCGTCGGCCGGCGCGCTCGTCCCGTCGGAGCGGGATCTCGTGGCGCGTGCCCGCGCGTACGCCGCCGGCGGCGCGGCCATCGTCTCGGTGCTCGTGGAGCGGCACTGGTTCTCGGGCACGCTCGACGATCTCGCCGCGGTCCGCGCCGTGGTGCCGGTGCCGGTCCTCGCCAAGGAGTTCGTCGTCGACGAGCGCCAGTTGCCCGTGCTCCGCGCGGCCGGCGCGGACCTCGCGCTGCTCATCGCGGCGCTGCACCCGTCGCGATCGCTCCGCCACCTCGTCCGGCTCACCCGCGACGTCGGGCTCGAGCCCCTCGTCGAAATCCACGAGGAGCGCGAGCTCGAACGGGCGCTCGCGAGCGAGGCCCGGCTCATCGGGATCAACAACCGGGACCTGCGATCACTGGTCGTGGATCCCGACCGAGCGGCCCGCCTCCGGGCGCTCGTCCCTGATGACCGCCTGGTCGTGGCCGAATCAGGGGCCCGCGATCCGTCGACGCTCGCGGCCTGGCGCGCCCTGGGCTTCGACGCGGCTCTCGTCGGCGAAGCCTTGATGCGCGAGGACGCATCCGAGTCCGCGATCCGGGCCCGGACCGCCGCATTCGTCGCCGCAGGCCGGCCGCCCGCACCAGGCGAGGATCTGCCGGCGTCGGACCGCGCGCCCTGGATCAAGATCTGTGGCATCACCGACGCGGCCGGCATCGAGGCCGCCGTCGCCGCCGGGGCGGATGCCGTGGGACTGAACCTCGTCGAGGGGACGCCGCGCTGCCTGGCTGCCGATGAAGCGGTTCACCTGGCGGCCCGAGCCCGCCGGCTCCGCGGCGCCGACGGACGGCCGTCGGTCGTCGGGGTCGTGGGCGATGTCGGCGCGTCGGGGGCCGCGTCGCTCGCGGCCCGGATCGGGCTCGACGCCATCCAGTGGTCGGGTCGGGACGGGCTGCCGAACGCGGGACCGGGGCTGCCCTCGATCGCCGTCCTCCGGTCCCCGACGGACGCGTCGCGGCCCGGCCCTGTCGGCGGCGACGAGGGGGTCGCGGCCGCTCTCGTCAGCGCGGGGACGGAGCTGCTCGCCCGCCCGGGCATCGTGCGCCTCGTGCTGGACGCCGCCGACCCCGTGGCGCTCGGCGGGACCGGCTCCCGCGCGCGAGAGAGCGTCGCCTCCGCGGTGGCCCGCGAGATCCCCATCGTGCTCGCGGGCGGCCTGACCGCGGCCAACGTCGCCGGCGCGCTGCGAACGATCCCCGCCATCGGCGTGGACGTGGCGTCCGGTGTGGAGGAGCTGCGGCAGTCGGCCGGGCGGTCGTCGACGAGAGCCATCGGCCGTCCGCGCAAGGATCCGTTCCGCGTCGCGCTCTTCGTCAAGCGGGCACGGGCCGCGCGACTGGACCTGCCGCTCGCGCCGTCGCGGCCGACGCCGGTCGACCCCGGCCTCCTCGAGGCCGATGCGCGCGGCAGGTGGGGGACGACGCGCCAGTTCGGCGGCCGGTACGTGCCGGAGACGCTCGTGGCCGCACTCCGCGAGCTGGAGGACGCGTGGTCGGAGCTGCGCGACGACCCGCGGTACTGGGCCGACCTCCGCGGCCTGCGACGCGACTACATCGGGCGGCCGTCGCCGCTGTACCGCGCCAACCGTCTGGCGGCCGAAGTCGAGCGTCGGGCGGGCCGCGAGCCCGGCGGCCTGCGGCTCTACCTGAAGCGCGAGGACCTGAACCACACGGGCGCGCACAAGATCACGAACGCGATCGGGCAGGCGCTGCTGACGCGGCGGCTCGGCAAGACGCGCGTGATCGCGGAGACCGGGGCGGGGCAGCACGGCGTGGCGACCGCCACGGCCTGCGCGCTGCTCGATCTGCCGTGCACCGTGTTCATGGGCCGCGAGGACATCCGCCGCCAGGCCCCGAACGTGCTGCGCATGCGCGCGCTGGGCGCCGAGGTTCGCGAGGTGACCTCGGGAAGCGGCACGCTGAAGGACGCGACGAACGAGGCGATGCGCGATTGGGTCACGAACGTCCGGACGACGCATTACGTGCTCGGCTCGGCCGTCGGCCCGCACCCGTACCCGACGATCGTCCGGGATCTCCAGCGCGTCATCGGCGACGAGGCCGCCGTGCAGCTGGCCGCGGTGGAGGGGAGGCTGCCCGACGCGGTGGTCGCGTGCGTCGGCGGCGGCTCCAACGCGATCGGCCTGTTCACCCGGTTCATCGGCGAACCGGCCGTCCGCATCGTCGCCGTCGAGGCCGCGGGGGAGGGGATCGAGACCGGGCGCCACGCGGCGGCGCTCTCGGGCGGCACGCCGGGCGTGCTGCACGGCGCGCGGTCGTACATGCTGCAGGACGCGGACGGACAGGTGATCGAGGCGATCTCGGCCTCCGCAGGGCTCGACTACCCGGGGATCGGCCCGCAGATCTCCGCGCTGTACGAGGCCGGTCGCATGGAGGTGCTGAACGCGACCGACGCCGAGGCGATCGAGGCGCTCACGCTCCTGACGCGCACCGAGGGGATCATCCCGGCGCTCGAGCCCGCGCACGCGATCGCGGCGCTGCCGGCGCTGCTCCGAGGTCGCGACCGGGTCGAGGGTGCGCAGGGTTCGCGGGTCGAGGGTGCGCGGGGTTCCCGGGCCGTCGAGGGCGCCGGCGCCGCGGGCGGGAAGGTGCGCCGGGCCGCGCAGGCGACGCGAAGGCCCCTGCCGCGCGACGCCGTCGTCGTCCTGGGCCTGTCGGGCCGCGGCGACAAGGACATGGGCGTGCTCGGCGGGGACGAGGAGGTGTCGGCATGACGTCGACGGCGGTCGGCACCGACGCCGGCAGGCGGGACGGGGGGGATAGCGTCGAGACGGCGGATCGCGGCGCCATGGGCGGCACGAACGGGACCGCCGGCGCGGGTCGCGTCCGCGCCGCGTTCGATGCGGCGCGTTCGGAGGGCCGCATCGCGCTCGTGCCATACGTCGTCGCCGGGTACCCGGACGCCGCGACGAGCCTCGAGATCGCGCTGGCGGCGATCGACGCGGGAGCTGACCTGCTCGAGGTCGGCCTGCCGTACTCCGACCCGCTCGCCGACGGGACGACGCTCCAGCGGGCCTCCGCGGCGGCGCTCCGGGCCGGTGCGACGCTGGAGCGCTCGCTCGAGCTCGTCCGCCGCGTGCACGCCGAGCGCCCCTCGATCCCCCTCATCCCGATGGCGTACGTCAACCAGGTGGTGGGTGGGCGCGAGCCGGAAGGCCCGATGCGGCGGCTGGCGGAGGCCGGCGCGAGCGGCACGATCCTGGCCGACCTGACGCCCGACGAGGGCGGGCCGGTCGAGGCGGCCGCTCGGGAGGCCGGGCTCGGCCTCGTCTACCTCGTGGCGCCCACGACGCCGCCGGATCGCCGGGGGTGGATCGCGTCGCGGACCGGCGGGTTCCTCTACGTCGTCTCGCTCGTGGGCACCACCGGGGCCCGGGCGACGCTACCGCCCGAGGTCGGGCCGTTCGTCAGGGCCGTGCGCGCCGTCAGCCCCGTGCCCGTCGCCGTCGGCTTCGGCGTGTCGCGCGGGGCCCACGTTCACCGGCTGGCGCGCGTCGCCGACGGGGTGATCGTCGCGTCCGCTCTCGTCGATGCGCTCGGTCCGGAGGGGCGCGACGTGCGCAGCATGGCCCGCCTCGTGGGCGAGCTCAGGGCCGGCAGCCGGCGCTGAGGGGGAGCCGTCGCCCGGCTCGAGCGCCGAGCGTGCGGCGGATTCGAGCCGGCGGGTGGCCGACACGAGCCGGCGGTAGATCGCGAGCAGATCGTTGTCCGGCAGGGGACCGTGGTTCGCCGCCGCGACCCGCGAGAGCACCTCGCGCTCCCGCTCGGCATCGAGCACGGAACGGCGCCCCGCGGCCGACTTCACGGCCCCGATCTGGAGACCGAGCCTGGCCCGGCGGTTCATCAGCGCGACGATCCGCCGGTCGATCGCGTCGACCTGCCGGCGGAGGCGGCGCAGCTCGAGCGACGGCGTCTCCGACGAAGGCGTCGGGTTGTCCGCGCGCGTCTCAGGCATCGCCTTCCCGGAATCGAGCCGCCAGCGTCTCGAGCGCGGCGTGGTACCCGCGCGATCCCTGCCCGACCACCGTCCGGATGGCAATGTCGTGCAGGAAGTTCACGTGGCGGAACGGCTCGCGCTGCCACGGGTCGGTGAGATGGACCTCGACGAAGGGGACCGCGACGGCCAGGAACGCGTCGCGGAGCGCGACGCTCGTGTGCGTGTACGCGGCGGCGTTGACGATGACCGCGTCGAAGTCGCGCCGGTGGAGCCGGTCGACGAGCGCGCCCTCGTGGTTCGACTGGAAGAAGTCGAGCTCGACGCCGAGCCGTTCCGCGTGCTGCGCGAGCGAGGCGTGGATCTCGTCGAGCGTCTCGGTGCCGTACAGCGCCGGCTGACGCGTCCCCAGCAGGTCCAGGTTCGGGCCCTGGAGGACGAGGATCCGCGTCATCGGATGGGCCCCGCGGGGGCCGTCGCCGCCCGCGGGGAGTCGCGTCCGGCGGCGCATCCTGGGCCGCCCCCAGCGTCCGCCGCCCTGTCGACCGATGCCGCGCCGCCCGAACCGCGCCGACCGGCGAGCGCGGCCCCGATCCCCGCCCACACCGCGTCCTCCGGGACGTCTGAGCGCACGACGACGCCCGATCCGGTCGGCAGCACCCACCGGAGCCGCCCGCCCGCGTGCTTCTTGTCGCGCGACAGGTGCTTCCGGACCGCGTCCTCGGTCACGCCCGGCGGCTCCTGCGCGAGCCCCGCCGCCGCGAGCAGCCCTTCGATCCGCTCCGCCCGCTCCGGCGGCGTCACGCCGCACGCCATCCCGACGGCGAGCGCGCCGCGCAGCCCGTGCGCGACCGCCTCTCCGTGAAGGATGCGTCGATAGCCCGCCGCGGCCTCGACCGCGTGTCCGATGGAGTGCCCCAGGTTCAGGACAAGCCGTCCCGCCTGCTCGCGCTGATCGGCCGCCACGATCTCGACCTTCGCCCACGCACAGCGTTCGACGAGCTCCGCCATCGCGCCCGACCCGAACGCCCGCCTGCCACGGGCCAGGCTCCCGGCCTCCCGCTCGAGCAGCCCGAAGAGCGCCTCGTCGCCGAGCGCCGCGTACTTGATCGCCTCGCCCAGCGCCGCGCGGCGCTGCCGGGTTGGGAGCGTCGCGAGCGTCGCGACGTCGGCGACCACCGCACGGGGCTGGTGGAACGCGCCGACGAGGTTCTTGCCCTCGGGGATGTCGATCGCGGTCTTGCCGCCGATCGCCGAGTCGATCTGCGCGACGAGCGTGGTGGGGACGTGGATCAACGGGACGCCGCGGAGGTACGTCGCGGCGGCGAACCCGGCGACATCGCCGAGCGCTCCCCCCCCGATCGCGACGATCGGATCGCCACGCTCGAGCCTGGCGATGGCCATCGATCGCACGAGGCGCGCGTACGCCCCCACCGTCTTCGCGGCCTCGCCGGTCGGCATCAGCAGGGTCACGACGTCCAGGCCGGCGGCCGACAGCGCCGACGCGAGCCGCTCGCCGTGCAGGCGCCAGGCGACGGGCTCGGACACCACGGCGATCCGGCGCGCGTCGAGCCCGGCGAGCGCCTCGAGCAGGCGCGGCAGTGCGTCGCCATCCCCGATCGTGACCCGCCCGATCGGCGTCTCCGCCCTGAGGAGCGACGTCCCGCTGGGAGGCGTCGACGAGAGACGCTCCTCGATCCGCGCCGCGAGGGAGATCAGCCGCCCGGACGCGTCCACCGGCTCGCCCGCGGCGTACCAGCGTGCCCGCTGTTCGAGGAGACCGTCGAGCAGGAGACGGGGATCGCGGCCGGTGAGCAGGGGACGGGCGGCGGCGCCGCGGAGGCGACGCAGCAGCACGTTCGGCGGCGCCCACAGGCTGAGGACGCGCCCGGCGTGGAACAGCCGCCACCGGTTGCCGGGGTCGACGATGCACCCGGCGCCCACGGCCACGATCCGGTTGATGGCTCCGCCATCCCGATCGCCGTCGCGGCCGGCACCGGTCTCGAAGCGAGCCGGCCGCCGACCGGCCGCGCTCATCTGCTCCCGCTGGCCGGCGCGCACGGTCGCGGCCACGGCGGCGCGTTCCCGGCTCCGGAACCCGGCCTCGCCCTCCGACTCGAAGATCGCGGGGATCGGCCGGCCCGCGGCTGCCTCGATCGCGTCGTCGAGATCGACGAACGGGATGCCACGTCGCGCCGCGACCAGGCGACCGGCCGCGCTCTTCCCGCTGCCCGGCGGCCCGATCAGGATCGCGTCCACCTCAGTCGTCCCCGCCCGATTCGGCTCTCGCGTCGTCCGCGCCGGCTTCCGCCGCTTCGGCGCCCGTGGTCTCGAAGGCCGCACCCGCAACGGACGGCCGGGCCGTCGTCCGTCCGACGGTCGCTTCCAGATACCGTCGCATGTTGTCGCGCACCTCGTCGAGGCTGTCCCCGCCGAACTTCTCGAGGACGGCGTCGGCCAGCACGAGCAGGACCATCGCCTCGCCGATGACGCCGGCGGCCGGCACGACGCTGATGTCGCTTCGCTCGTAATGGGCCGTCTCGACGGGCTCGCCGGTCCGGAGGTCCGCCGATGGGAGGGGGCGCGCGAGGGTCGAGATCGGCTTCACGGCGCCGCGGACGACGAGCGGCTCCCCGTTCGTGATGCCCCCCGTCAGGCCGCCGGCCCGGTTCGTGGCGTGCAGCCAGCGGCGCACCGGGACGTCGCCGGGCTCCGGACCCGCGGCATCCACGCCGACGCCTGTGACGACGTCGTGCACCTCCGAGCCGAACCGCCGCGTCTGCTCGAACCCCAGCCCGAACTCGACGCCCTTGACCGACTGGATCGAACAGACCGCCGCGGCCAGCCGCGCGTCCAGCCGCCGGTCCCAGTGGACGTGGCTGCCCAGGCCCACCGGGACGCCCGTCGCGACCACCTCGAAGATGCCGCCGACCGTATCGCCGCGCGACCGCGCTTCGTCGATTCGAGCCATCATCGCCTGCTCGCCTTCGGGGTCCGGGCACCGCAGCGGGCTTGCCTCGGCCTCGTCGCGCGTCCGCGTCGCCCGTGCCGGGTCCAGCGCCACCCCGCCGATCTCGGCCGTGAAGCTCCACACGTCGATCCCGAGAACAGCGAGGAACGCCCGGCACACGGCACCTGCGGCCACCCGCATGGTCGTCTCGCGCGCGCTTGCCCGTTCGAGGACGTCGCGCACGTCGGACGCGGCGTACTTCAGCGCCCCCGCCAGATCGGCATGTCCCGGCCGCACCCGCGTCACCGGGGTCGCGCGCCGGTTTCCGGCCTCGGCGAGCGCCGCCAGCTCGGCCGCCTCGGCCTCGGACAGTGCCTCCACCTGCATGACCCGCGTCCAGTTCTCCCAGTCACGGTTCCGGACGAGCAGCAGGATCGGCGACCCGAGCGTCCGTCCGTGCCGCACGCCACCCAGGATCTCGGCGCGGTCCTGCTCGATGCGCATCCGTGCGCCCCGCCCGTACCCGCGCTGCCGGCGCCCGAGGTCGATGGCGATCGCGTCGGCCGAGACCGGGATGCCGGCCGGGAGACCCTCGAGGATCGCCCCGAGGCCCGGACCGTGCGACTCGCCGGCGGTCAGGAAGCGGAACGGCATGGTGTCGAGGCGGGCTCAGGCCATCTCGGCCGGCGTGCGTCCCGTGCCGGCCTCGCGAGCCTCCGTCAGCTTCTGCCGCATGACGTCCGCGGGCGCCTGCTGACCGGTCCACAGCTGGAACGCGTCCATGCCCTGCTGGAGCAGCATGAGCTCGCCGTTCTGTACCGCCGTCGCCCCGGCCGCCTTCGCGTCGCGCAGCAGGCGCGTCTCGGGCGGGTTGTAGATCATGTCCATGACGAGGAGGTCGGGCGCGAGCAGTTCGGCCGGGATCGGCGTCTCGTCGGAGGCCAGGCCGACGGACGTCGCGTTGACGAGGACGCGCGTCCGCGACAGCTCGGATTCGATGACGGACTCGTGCCACGGCATCGCCCGCAGCTCCATGTGCGCTGCGCTCCGGCTGAAGTGCTTGACGAGCCCTTCGCCACGGTGCAGGTGCCGGTTGAACACGATGACCCGCTGGAAACCCATCGTGATGAGCGCGTAGACGGCCGCTCGGGCGCCTCCGCCGGCGCCGAGGATCACGGCTGCGCGCGGCATCTTCTGCTTGCCGACGAGTGCGTCGAGCGAGACGCGGAACGCGTTGACGTCGGTGTTGTGCCCGACGAGCCGTTTGCCGTCCCGCGTGATGCAGTTCACCGCGCCCGTCGCCGACGCGTCCTCGCTCTTCCGATCGACGAACGTGGCGGCGCGCTCCTTGTGGGGGATCGTGACGTTGGCGCCGAGGAAGTCGTCCCCGCGCAGCGCCTCGATCGTCTCCTGCAGCGCCGGCGTCGGCGTGTCCTGCAACTCGTACCGGGCGTCGATGCCGAGCGCGTCGAACGCGGCCTGCTGCATCTGAGCCGAGAACGAATGGGCGACGGGGTGGCCGATCAGGACGACTCGCTTGGTCATGCGCTCACCCTCTCGAGGTCCGTGAAGAAGCCGGGATACGACACCGCGGCGGAGCCCGGGTCGTCCAGCGTGGTTTCGCCATCGGCGAGGAGGCCGGCCACGGCGAACGTCATGGCCAGCCGGTGGTCTCCGAGGGTCCGGACCGCCGTGCCGGCCAACCCGAAGTCCCGGACCCCGGCGCGTCCCTCGATCGTGAGGTCGTCACCTTCGACCGCGACGCGTGCCCCGAGCGAGCTCAGTCCGTTGGCGATCCCCGCGATGCGGTCGCTCTCCTTGTTCCTCAGCTCGCTCGCGCCACGGATCCGCGTCGTGCCCTCGGCGCAGGCAGCCGCGAGGCACAGCGCCGGGATCTCGTCGATCGCTCGTGCGACGTCGCCCGCGTCGACCTCGATCGCCCGCAGCTGGCTCGATCGCACCGTCATGGTCCCGACCGGTTCCGATGCGTCGGTGGCGAGCGGCTCGACGAGGATGTCGGCGCCCATGCGGCGGAGCAGCTCCACGATCGCGCGCCGGGTCGGATTGAGCCCGACGCACTCGAGCGTCAGCTCCGCGTCGGGGTGGGCGGCGCCCGCCACGAGCCAGAACGCAGCCGCGGACACGTCGCCGGGAACGCGCTCGTCGCGTGGCTGCACCGTCGCCCCACCTTCCATCCTGATCACCCAGTCGCCGTCCTCGAACGACGTCACGCCGACCCCCCGATCGCGCAGCATGCGCTCCGTGTGGTCGCGCGTCGCCACGGTCTCGCGCACCTCGACCGTGCCCCGGGCCGACAGGCCGGCGAGCAGGACGGCGGACTTGACCTGCGCGCTGGGGACGGTCGACCTGTGAACGATCGCCTCGAGTGGCGACCGTCCGATGACGGTGAGGGGCGGAAGGGTGTCGGCCGCGCGGGCGTGAAGCGTCGCACCCATGCGACGCAGCGGTTCGATGATACGGGCGACCGGACGGCGGCGCAATGAATCGTCCCCGTCGAGGACGGCCCGCATGGGCGTCCCGGCCAGGACGCCGGACAGGAGCCGGAGGGTCGTCCCCGAGTTCCCCGCGTCGAGCACGTCATCGGCCGCGCGCCACCGCGCCCGCCCTGGCGAGCGCACGATGCGGTCGACGCGTCCTCCATCCGCCGCTCCCAGGCGCACGATCTCGACGCCGAGCGCAGAGAGCACGCCAGCGGTGCTGTTGCAGTCCAGCCCGTCGGAGCCGTCCCAGATCCGCGACTCGCCTTCGGCGATCGCGGCCAGGATCAGCGCCCGGTGGGTGATCGACTTGTCGCCGGGAACTCGGAGCGTGCCGCGGAGCCGGGCGGCATGGCGGACGACGGCGGGGGAGGGCATGTCCGCGCGCTGCTAGTGGCGCCCGGTGCCGACGGCGAGCGTGGCCGAATCGAGCACGGGGTCGCGTCGCGCTCCGCCGACCTCGGCATGGACCGCGCGCAGCGCAGGCATGAGATCGCGGAACTGATCGAGCGTCAGCGACTGTTCGCCGTCGGACAGCGCGGTCTCCGGCCGCGGATGCACCTCGACCATGATCCCGTCCGCGCCGGCCGCGACGCCAGCCAGGGCCATCGGCTTCACGAGCCAGCGCTTGCCCGTCGCGTGCGACGGGTCGACGATGACCGGCAGGTGCGTCAGGTGGTGCAGCAGCGGCACGGCCGCGATGTCGAGTGTGTTCCGCGTGTACGTCTCGAAGGTGCGGATGCCACGTTCGCAGAGGATGACGTTTGGATTCCCGGCGGACACGATGTACTCGGCCGCCATGAGCCACTCCTCGATCGTCGCGCCGTACCCGCGTTTCAGCATGACCGGGCGCTCGACCCGCCCGACCGCCTGGAGCAGCGAGTAGTTCTGCATGTTCCGTGTGCCGATCTGGAGGATGTCCGCGTAGCGGTTGACGATGTCGACCTGCCCGGGCTCCATGACCTCCGTGATCACCGGGAGCCCCGTCTCGCGGCCCGCCTCGGCCAGGTAGCGGAGCGCCTCGACGCCGAGGCCCTGGAACGAGTAGGGGCTCGTACGCGGCTTGAAGGCGCCGCCCCGGAGGATGGTGGCGCCGTCGGCGGCCACCGCGTGCGCCGCTTCCATCAGCTGCTCGCGGCTCTCGATCGAGCACGGCCCCGCCATGACCGTGAGCGAGCCGTCGCCGATCGTCGCGTTCCCGACGCGAATGACGGTGCTGGCCGGGTGAAACTCGCGGCTCGAGAGTTTGAACGGACGGGTGATGGGCGTCACGGACTCCACGCCCGAGAGCGCGGACAACCGGTTCATCAGCAGCTGCTTGCGCGGCCCGACGTCGCCGACCACCGCGATGACCACGCGATCGGTCCCCGGGCTCTCGTGCGGATGCAGCCCTTCCGCGAGGACCTGCGCCTTGACGGCGTTGATCTCCTCCTCGCCGGCTCCCACGGCCATGACGACGAACATCGGATCGACCTCTCAGGCTCTGGCCGCCGCGGGAGGCGACCGACCTTGCCCGGCGACGACGCGGCGCGCCACCGGATCGGGATAAACAAAAAGGCAGAGGTCCAAGACCTCTGCCCACCCGGCACGACTGCCCGGGGCCCTCAGGACCTCCGAGCCATCATGCCGGGCTCACGTAAAAGTAGAAGCGGCCGCGCATCGTGGGGGAACAGTACGGGACGGGGCGAGCCAGTGTCAACGACGGCCCCCCGGCGCGGGCCGGGCTGACCCGTCCGTCTCGCCGTTCGTCCTGCCACCTCGTCCTGTCGTCTTCCTCTCGGTCCTGGCCGACAGAGCGCCCGGGTTCCTCTCGGGCCGGGACGCCAGTCCGATCCGATCCCGGGCTTGCCCGAACGGGGGCCGGGAGTCGTTCTGGAACAGGCCAATCGGCACCTTGACAGCCTTGACGCAAAGTGAACATCGCGCAATACTGCCCCGAGGTCCAGTCGCGAGCGTCAGGGTCGAGGCCAGTCGGGGGGGCTGGTCTCGAGCGAGCGGCGGGACGGTTGGCCGTCGACCGACCCTGGGGGGACGCGAACGACGGCATGGCGCCGCCGGGCCTGGGGGGGCCCGCCGCGCCGATTCCCCTTTCGTCCTTCGTTGGCCCGCCGTCTCCCGTGAGCGTGGTGTGGTGTGGGTGGCTGGGCATCCTCTCGTGCCCGTCGTACCGGATCAGGGGCCCGGGCGCGACCGCGGTGTGCGCGGCAAGCTCGCGACCTCGCGACCGAGCCAGTGCACGCGCACCGGAGCGAGGATGCTGACACGGGGGATCAACGAGGTCTGGCGCGCCCGGCGGGACTCGAACCCACGGCCTTCAGGTCCGCAACCTGACGCTCTATCCACTGAGCTACGGGCGCCCGACAGAGATGGCGGAGAGGGAGGGATTCGAACCCTCGGAGCAGGTTACCCCACTCAACGGTTTAGCAAACCGCCGCACTAGGCCTCTATGCGACCTCTCCGCGCGGCCCGGATCATAGCACCCGGCAGGCGCGCCCCGGGCACCCGTCAGGCCCGAACCGGGCCGCGTCTGCGGCCGCCGTCAGGCCGAACCGGGCCGTGCCTGCGGCCGCGGCGACCGACGGGCGACGACGGGCAGGCGCAGCGACCGTCAGGCGGTGACGAGCATCAGCGGGCGTCCCTGGCGATCCGAGTACTGCGGGCGGAGGCGGTCGACGTTGTACATGCTCGGGACGTCCACCCTGCGCGGCCCGAGCTTCGGGTCGGGCAGGGGGGTGTGCGTGAACGTGCCGTCGAGGATCGCGGCCATGCGGCCCGTTTGTCCTGCCTCGACAAGGTCCATCGCGATGTTCGCGAACGTGATCCCGACGATCGTGTCGACGCCGTCCGGGTCGCCGCTCCGCAGGTCGTAGGTCAGCTCGCTCGCCACTGCGTCCTCGCCGGTCCGGCGGTGGATCTCGTCGGCGAGCGCCTCGCCCACGTTGACCTTGTGCCGGTGGCCGAAGCTGTCGGTCTCGCCGTACTCCGCGAGCGTCCCGCCGTTCCACATCGCGCCCTCGGCGGTGACGACGATCGCGTAGTGGCTCGGGTTGTCGCGCTTGTCCTCGACGAGGAGCTGGCACAGCTGGTCGATGTCGTAGGGCGCCTCGGGGATCAGGCATCGGGTGGACGTCACGTAGGACGTGAGGAGGGCGGTGAAGCCGGCGTCGCGCCCGAAGATCCGGAAGACGCCGATCCGCTCGTGAGACCCGAGCGTCGTCCGCTGCCGGTTGATGAGCTCCTTGGCGCGATCGATCGCCGTGGAGAACCCGATGCAGTACTCGGTGCCCTGGACGTCGTTGTCCATCGTCTTCGGGATGCCGATGAGCGGGACGCCGGCCTTGACCAGCGCGTGCGAGAAACTCTGGGTGTCGTCGCCGCCGATCGGCAGCAGGTAGTCGATCCCGAGCCGCTGGATGTTGTCGAGGACGACGGGCGTGAGGTCGAAGATGCCCTCGGACACCTCCATGGAGGCGAGGCGCTCCTGTGGCACGGTCGACGGCAGCACCGTACGCGACATCTTCCGGGGGTTCGTGCGTGACGTGTGGAGCCAGGTGCCGCCGGTGCGATCGATCGTGCGGGTGTTGTGGCGATCGAGCGGGATCACGTAGTCGGGATCGAGCTCGGGGCCGGGACGCATGTGGGTGAGCCCCTGCCACCCGCGGCGGATCCCGTACACCTCGTATCCGAGTTCGGTCGCCCGGAAGGTGACGCTCTTGATGACGGAGTTCAGGCCGGGAACGTCGCCGCCGCCGGTCAGGATGCCGATCCGATGCGTTGCCACGGTGATGCTCTCCTCGGGCGGCCGTGCTTCCGGGAACGCGCGGGCGGAACGGTCCCGCGCGGACGCCGCGCCGCGCCAGACTGGTCGTGTGTGCGGACAGCATGGTACCGGTTGCGGGAACCCGCCTGTATCATCGATCGGTGAACTACGAGCTGTTCATGGGGGAGGCGCTCGCCGAGGCTCAGCTGGCGCTGGACGATGGCGAACCGCCCTGCGCCGCGGTCGCCGTGGTCGACGAGGCGATGGTGGCCCGGGCCCGCGACAGAGTGCGCGAGACGGGGGACCCGACCGCGCATGCGGTCGTGGCCGCCGTCCGCGAAGCGGCCCGCCGCCTCGGCCGGGACCGTCTCGCCGACGTCACGATCTTCACGACCCTCGAGCCGTGCGCAATGTGCGTCGGCGCGCTCCTGCAGGCCGACATCGAGACGCTCGTCTTCGCCGCGCCGGATCCTGACAACGGCGCGGCGGGCGGCGCGATCCAACTGGCCCAGTCGGCCCAGCTCCCGCGACGGCTGCGCGTCGTCAGCGGGATCCGGCGCGACGAGGTCGAGGAACTGCGGCGCCGGGCTGCGGCCCGCGGTGCACCCGCGCGAGCGCGCGCGTCCTGACGGCCGGCCCCGCGGCCAGCCC
>JAJYGH010000093.1 GCA_021785175.1 Chloroflexota bacterium
GCGGACCACGCGGCGGCCGACGCGCTGCTCGCGCGGACGGATGTGCGCCTGGGGCTGGGGTGCGGGTCGTCGATCGCGGAGGCCGGAATCGTTGCCGCGGACGACGCCGATCCAGGGGTGCGGGACGCATCGGCGTCGAAACGCCGCGCCGAAGCCGGCGGGCGCGCGCTCGCGCTTCAGGCATTGAGCCGCGCGTTCGCGATGCACGCGGGGTTTCCGGGGGACCGGCTCGATCTGGCCGCGTGCCCGCCCTTCGCCGCGCAGGCGGATCGGCCGCTGCGCGCGCTCGTCGAGGTCGCGCTCCGGACGCTGCTGTTCCCGGGCCACCGGCTCGTGATCGAACGGGATGTCGCCGACGCGGTGGGCCCGGGCCTCGCGGGCCTGCTCGCGGCCTGCGTCTCCGGCGGCGCCGACCTGGGCATCGTGTTCGAGGCGGACGACGGCGGCTGGGGCGGGGAAGCGCAGCGCATCGGGGAGGCGAAGGCGCTGACGGCGGCCGCGGGTGCGGGGCGCGCACTCGGGTCCTCGCGATCCATCGGCAAGCTCCGCGGCGAGGCGCTCGACATGGCCGTGGCGACCCTGGCCGAGGCGCGCCACGTGCTCGGGGAGGTCGAGCGGCGCGGGCTGGCGGCGATCGTCGGACGCGGAAGCGGGCTGGGTGCGCGCGGGCTCGTGCGCGGCTCGGACGGGGATCCGGGCATGGCCTGGGTGTGGGGCATGCAGCCGGCACGTCCCGGCTCCGCTCGGAGTCGTGTCGCCTCACGGTCGGGCCACACCGGTTCGACTGCGGCCGGTGATCGCGGCGCAGGCGATCCGGCGGCCGGTGATAGCCTGAACCGGTGAGCGAACCGGGCGGCCGCGACACGGAACGGCCGAGCGAGGGAAAGGCGTGGCGGGTGTCCGACGCGCCCGACGCGTGGATCCACGGGGGCGGGTCGGGGGGCGGCTGGTCGGTCGGTTGGGGCAGCTGGCCGGGCGCGGACGCGGAGCGCCGGCCGGCGTTCCCATGGGCGGGCGCGATCCTGCTGCTGCTCGGCGTGGCCCTGCTCGTGCACCAGGTGGTCCCCGCGCTTGACGGCTGGGCGCTGGTCACGCTCGGGCTCGGCGTGGTCCTCGTCGGGGCATGGGTCACGCGCCGCTCGGGCCTGTCACTGTGGCCCGGGATGCTGCTGCTCGGCTACGGGGTCGCGCGGCTGCTCGTCGGGCTTGGCGTCATCACGGGCAACGGCTGGACGACGATCGGCATCGGGGTCGGGTTCGCCGCGGCCTGGGTTGCCACGCGGACGCGGGGGCACGCAGGATCCTGGCCGCTCCTTCTTGCCGGGCTGTTCGTGCTGATCGGGATCGCGCAGCTGGTCGCGGAGCTGCCGGCGCTCGTCGGGCTCGATGCCTACGTCGCGCCCGCGATCGTCATTGCGCTCGGCATCGTGCTGATCATCGCGGGTCGGAGGCGCCCCGCTCGCCCATAGCGCACACGGGAGTGGCGGCTGCCGGAGCCGCTGATCCTCCGGGGCGGGAGACGCTGCGGGGCTCGTGGTCACCGTTGGGGGTCACCGTCGGCCGCCCGGGTCGCCGGCCCGTGGCGCTCGGGCCCTCCGGCGATCGCCCGGCGCCCGCCACGCGCATCGTCGCGTGGGACGGCTTCCCCTCAGGCGGGCTGTTCGATCGTCCGGCGCCCGCCACGCGCATCGTCGCGTGGGACGGCTTCCCCTCAGGCAAGCTGTTCGATCGCCCGGTCGACCGCCGCGCGCATCGTCGTCGCCATCTCGCGGACCTGCCCGTCGGACACGACGAACGGCGGGCCGACCATGATGATGTCGCCGTCGACCCCGTTGGCGTTTCCCGTCCCTGAGTAGAAGAGGACGCCGGCGTCCCGGCCGGCGGCCAGCGTCCGCTCCGCCACCTGGCGCGAGCGCGGGAACGGCCGCTTCGTCTCGCGATCCCCGACCAGCTCGATCGCGGCCATCAGCCCGGTCGACCGGACCTCGCCGACGTTCGGGTGATCGTCGAACGCCGCGTGCAGCTCGGCCGACAGCAGCTCGCCCTGCCGTGCCGCCGCGGACACGAGGTCCTCGCTCCGCAGGATCCGCAGCACCTCGCGCGCGACCGCCGCGCCGACGACGGAGTGCGAGTACGTGAAGCCGTGCACAAACGACCCTTTCGACCGGATCGTCTCGTACACCTGCCGGTCGGCCGCCACCAACCCGAGCGGCCAGTAGCCGCCGGTGGCCCCCTTCGCGGCGATCACGATGTCGGGGCGGACGCCGAAGTGGTCCATGGCGAACCAGCGACCCGTGCGCCCGAAGCCCGTCATGACCTCGTCGGCGATGAGCAGCACGCCGTACCGCCGGCACACCTCGGCGATGGCGGGCCAGTACCCGGGCGGGGGAGACACCGCGCCGAGCGTGGCGCCGACGATGGGCTCGGCCACGAACGCCGCGACCTCGGTCGGACCGGTGGTCGAGATCACACGGTCGAGCTCGGCCGCGGCATCCTCGGCCGTCCCGAGCGCGTGCGCATCGGGTTCCCCGGCACGATACGGGTAGGCCGCGCTGACGTGGCGGAAGCGCCCGAGCCAGCCCTCGTATGGCCGCCGGAGGGGCTTGCGGCCGGACAGGTCAAGCGCCCCGAGCGTGTTGCCGTGGTAACTGCCCCAGCGCGCAATCACGATCTGCCGCCCGGGCTCGCCGCGCGTGACGTGGTACGCG
Source organism: Chloroflexota bacterium (assembly GCA_021785175.1). Lineage (GTDB taxonomy): Bacteria > Chloroflexota > Limnocylindria > Limnocylindrales > CSP1-4 > JAJYNJ01. The sequence goes on from JAJYGH010000093.1 coordinate 2,709, forward strand.
CGCGCCATCTTGAGCGCCGTCTCGGTCGCCTCGGACCCGCCGCTGACAGGGTAGATCGCGGGCTCGTGGAGGGGGAGGAACGGGCCGAGCTCGGCGGCGTACGCCTCGAGGGGCTCGCTCGTGAACGCCGACCCGTGCGCGAACGCGATCCGCGATGCCTGGTCGGCCATCGCTCTGGCGACGGACTCGCGGCCGTGCCCGATGTTCACCACGATCGCCCCGCCTGCCGCATCGAGATAGCGCTTCCCGTCGGCGTCCCATATCTCGGCGCCGCTGCCGCGAACGGCGACGGGCAGGGGGCGGGTCAGGACGCGCGAGAAGACGCGCCCGGCCGGGGTGGCCTCGGGAACGTGACGGCGCTCGATGTCGATCTCGTCGGCAGTCATGGAATGATGCTACTTGCTGGCGACGCGGCGGCGAAGCCGGTTCGGCGGCGGGTGCGTGCGGCGCGGTGACAGGCCGAGGCCGCCGGGGGCCTGCGGCGAGGAGGCGACGAGTTCGGCGGCGAGGCGCCGATGTGTGCGTGCGGCGCCGTGACGTGAGGGGGGGAGGCCGGCGCGTGCACGACGCGGCGGGTCGGACCGGCAAGCTGCGCGCGTCGCCCGCTGGATATCCGCCCCGGCGCTGTTATCGGCACTCGAGGCCGATTCGCCTGCCGGATATTCCTGTCCGTGCTGTCAGGCGGCGCCACCTTCCCGCCGGCGCCGCGGCGCCCGGGCCGGGCGTGCTGGTCGAACGTCGTGGCCGTGTCCTCGGACTCGTTTCGACTCCCAGCCGTGCTCGACGCGGCGCTCGCCGAGGATCGCCCGAGGGTCGTGCAGGGCGGTCTGACTGCGGTGGGCAGTGGGACGCCGCGTAGCAGCACGCCGGCGAATATCTGGCGGGAGACGATGCTGGTATCTCGTACGAGTGGGGTGCCGGCGTCCGAGGCGGCGCTGGGGCGATGCCGGGAAGGCGACGGCCTGGGGCGATGCCGCGAAGGCGACGGCCGGGACGCGATGCCGCGAAGGCGACGGCCGGGATGCGATGCCGCGAAGGCGACGGCCTGGGGCGATGCCGGGAAGGCGACGGCCGGGATGCGATGCCGCGAAGGCGACGAATTCACGGCACCGCGCGTCGCGGAGCGCGACGGCACGCTCAATGGGCGGGGCGCGTCGAATGCACGCGACGGCCTGGGGCGATGGGCGGGGCGCGTCGAATGCACGCGACGGCCTGGGGCGACGCCGGGAAAGCGACGGCTGGGCACCGGCGAATGCACGCGCCATCGCGGAGCGCGAAGACTGGCGCGACGGGCATTGCCGGCAGCGGCGCGTGACCGAACGTCGCCGTCGCCTCCCGCGCGGGCCCGCGCAGCGTGCTGCACACGCAGGGACGCAGGAGCGGGAATGGTGACGGTCCTGTTCATCCTCATCACGATGATCGTGCTGTTCGCGATCGCGCTGCCGCTGCTGATCGTGTTCGGCGTGCTTTCCGCGGTGGTTTCGCTCGTCCGCAGACACCCATCCGCGGCCGCGACGCGTGCGCCCTCGGTGCGGGCTGGTCGTGTGGTCGACCGTCGCGCAGTGCCCGCGCTGCGGGTACGCCGGTGCGGCGGTGTAGCGACCACCGGCCTCTGGGCGCCAACCACGGGTGCGCCGGCGCGGCGGTGCAGCGACGACCGGTCTCTGGGCGCCGGCGACGCGTACCCCGGCCTCGGCCCGG
>JAJYGH010000006.1:0-12500 GCA_021785175.1 Chloroflexota bacterium
CGCCCTTCAGGGCCAGGTACTTCGTGATGGCCGCGGTCAGGGTCGTCTTGCCATGGTCGATGTGGCCGATGGTGCCGACGTTGACGTGGGGCTTGGTGCGCTCGAACTTCTTCTTGGCCATCTGGTGCGCCGTCGACTCCTCAGGTGGCGGATGCGTCGCCGGACGCTGCCGCCGGAACGGGGGCTGGAGCCCACAATCGGATTCGAACCGATGACCTCTTCCTTACCAAGGAAGTGCTCTGCCGGCTGAGCTATGTGGGCCCGGTGAAGTTGCTGGTGGGCAGGAGAGGAATCGAACCTCTACAGCCGAAGGCGGCTGATTTACAGTCAGCTGGACTCACCACCTGTCCGACCTACCCACGGTCGACTGCGTTCCCGGGATCGTCCCGGCGTGGTGAAGAGGGTCGAACGCAGCGTCCTCTTCGAATTGGAGCCGACGACGGGACTCGAACCCGGAACCGGCGGTTTACAAAACCGCTGCTCTGCCAATTGAGCTACGTCGGCACGCGAGGCAGGAATCTACCTCAGGGAAGCCCCGCCCGCAACGCGTATGGTACACGACGAATGCCGTTGGGCGCGGGCGCGGACCGCCCCATCGACGGCGCCGGAGCGTCGACGCCGCGGCCCGCGGCGGCCCGCGGCCCCGCAAGCCGGCGGGCGTCCTCGGTCAGCGGTCGGGAAGCAGGTCGTCGTCCTGCTCGTCGCGTCCAGCCGCCGGCGGTTCCCCGTCCCCGGCGTCGACGTCCGGCCCGCTCGACCCCGCGGGGGTGGGCGCCTCGCCCTCCGGCTGCGCCTCGTCTCCGGGGCGGCCCTCCTGCCGGACCGCGGCGTCCACCTCCGTTGCCTCCTCCGCTCCACCCGTCTCGACTCCCGGTTCGGTGGCAGCGGACGCCGTGGTCTCCGGCTCGGCCTCCACGACCGCCTGTTCGGTCGGCGCCCGGCCCTGCGATGCATCCGCGTCGGGCGCCACGGGCTCCGGGGACGACGCCGCCTCCGGCGCCGCCTCCCCGCGCTCGCGGCTCCCCGCGCCTGCGCGGCCTGACGAGCCCGCAGAGGTCGGTCGCGAGCGCCGGGTCGCCTGGCGGACCGTCCCGCGCGGCGCGGCGGTCGGCGGTGGTTCCGGCAGGGTCGGCTCCCCGGTGGGCCGCGCAGGCTCCGGTCGCTGGGCGGCCGCCTCGAACAGCAGCACCGAGCCGGCGACCGCAGCGTTCAGCGACGCGACGCGCCCGCGCATCGGGATCCGGACGAGGAGGTCGAGGCGCCGGCGGACCGGGCCGGTCATGCCCTTCCCCTCGCTGCCGATGACGAGCGCGACCGGCCCCCGCAGATCGGCGTCGCGGTACGAGAGCGCGGCCTCGGCGTCCGTGCCGACGAGACGGAGGCCGCGGGCGCGGAGATCGGCCAGCGAGCCCGGCAGGTCGTCGACCGGCACGAGGAGCAGGTGTTCCACGGCGCCAGCCGACGCCTTCACCGCGGACGGCGTGAGCGGCGCCGCGTTCCGCGTCGGGAAGATCACGCCGTGGACCCCGCACGCGTCCGCGCTCCGGAGCACCGTGCCGAGGTTCTGCGGGTCCTCGAGCGAGTCGAGCACCAGCACGAACGGAGGCTCGCCGCGGGTCGCGGCCGCCGCAAGCACGTCGTCGAGTCCGGCCCAGCGTCTCGGCGCCACGACGAGCGCGACGCCCTGGTGACCGTCGAAGCCTGCGATCGCCGTGAGCGTCCCGCCCTCGACCTCGACCACGGGGATCCGCAGCCGCGTGGCCTGCAGCACGAGCGCCTCGAGCGCCTCGCGGCGCTGGGGCACGACCAGCAACCGGTGCGCCACGCGCCGCGCGGCGAAGGCCTCCTCGACGGGTCGCCGGCCCGCGACGATCTCCTCATCCGGGCCGACGAGCGACGGCGCGGCTTCGATCTCTTCCGAGCCGATCTCCCCGGTCGCCCCGAGCGCGGCCGTCTCCGGCTCCCTGATCGGCGACTGCTCGCGACGTGGTGGCCGCCACGCCGGCCGCGACTCGGTCCCCGGCCCGCGGCGAGGCCACGCCCGCTCGTGCCGGCGGTCCGGCCACTCGCCCCGACCGGTCCCGGTTCCGGTCGCGCCCGGACCATGACCGCCGGTCTCCCGTTCGTCACCGGTCCGCTCGCGGCGATCGCGCCACGGCTCGTGCTCCCCCGGGCCGGACTGCACCTCGCGCCCCCATGGTCGCTCGCCGCGCGCCTGCCATGCACGCGGGCCTCCGGGCCCCGTGCCCCGCGGACCCCGCTCACCGGCGCGTTCCCCGCCGAACCCGGTGCCGGGCGGCCTCGGGCCTCCGGTCCCGCGCCACGGCCGATCCCCCCCGGGTCCGCGATCGCGCGAGCCTTCGTCCTCGCGCCGCTCCGGTCCGCGGGGTGGCTGCCACGGCCTCCGCTGCTCCCACGGACCCTCGGCCGGCGGCTGCCACGGCCTCCGCTGCTCCCACGGGCGCTCGGCCGGCGGCTGCCCGGCGCGTCCGCGGAATCCGCGCCGCGCGTCGGCGCCGGCATGCCGATCGCCCTGACCGGGTCGTTCGCGTCCGGGCCCGCCGCTGAAGCGAGCGTCCCGATCGCGGTCACGACCTCCACCTGGGGAGCCACGCCCGTACCCGCGGCCCCCCCCGCCGCCCGATGGGCCGCCGACGTCGCGAGGGCCACCGCCGCCGATTCCGCTGTCGAACCCTCCGTGTTCGACCGACCGCCGACCGCCGGGGCCTTCGTCGCCGCGGGGCCCTCCCGGCGGTCTGTCGCCGCCTCGGCCGGCGCCGTGTCCGCCGCCTCGGCCGGCGCCGTATCCGCCGCCCTGCGCTCCGGCGGGTCCGCCCGGACGCCCGCCGCGTCCCCCGAAACCGCCGCCCGCTCTCGGAGGTCCGCCCGGGCGGCCCCCGCGGCCGCCGAACCCACCCTGGCCGCGGCCCGGCCCGTCGCTCCGATGGTCGCCCGGCTCGCGGCGATCCCCGCCCCTGTCAGGCACGCCGCACCTCCGCCAGCCGCCGCCAGCGCTGACCCATCTTCGTGTCCTCGATCGCGATGCCCCGGTCGGCGAGCGCATCGCGCAGCCGGTCCGACGTCGCCCAGTCCCGCGCCGCCCGCGCCGCGGCGCGCTCCTCCAGCATCGACGCGAGATCCGGATCGAGCGCCTCGTCGCCCTGGTCCATCACCCCGAGCACCCGGTCGAGATCCCGGAGGAACGCTGCGGCCGATCCCGCGTCTTCGGTCGACAGCGAGCCCGCGTCGAGCCGCCGGTTCATCTCGCGCACGAGATCGAAGACCGCGGCGAGCGCGGGCGCAATGTTGAGGTCGTCGTCGAGGGCCTCCGTGAACCGCTCGCGCGTCTCGGCCAGCGCCGTGGGCATCGTCGTGTCAGACGGAGCGTCGGACCGGTAGGCGTCGAGCGCGGCGAGGACGTTGTCCAGCCGGTCGACGGCCGCCGTCGCCGACCGCAGCGAGTCGTCGCCGAACTCGAGCGGTGCCCGGTAGTGGGCGCCGATGAGCGCGTAGCGGAGCGCGCGCGGCCCATAGCCTCGCGCATACACGTCGGCAGGCCGCTCGATGTTGCCCGTCCGCTTCGCCATCTTCTGACCGCCCATCTGCAGGTGGGCGCAGTGCATCCACGTGCGGACGAACTGCCTGCCCGTGGCCGCCTCCGACTGCGCGATCTCGTCCTCGTGGTGCGGGAAGATCAGGTCGACGCCACCCGTGTGGATGTCGAACGTCGTCCCGAGGTACCGCATGCTCATCGCCGAGCACTCGATGTGCCAGCCGGGACGTCCCGGCCCGACCGCTGTCTCCCAGCTCGGCTCGCCGTCCTTGGGGCCCTTCCAGACGACGAAGTCGCGCACGTCGTCCTTGCCGTAGTCGTCGGCCTCGACGCGCTCGCCGACCCGCTGCTGCGTCGGGTCCAGGCGCGCCAGCTGTCCGTAGGAGGGCCAGCTCGCGAGGCGGAAGAAGACCGAGCCGTCGTCGGTGCGGTATGCGTGGCCGGTCGCGAGGAGTGTCTCGATCAGCGCGACCATGTCGGGGATGTGCTCGGTCGCCCGTGGCATGACGTCGGGCCGCGTCATCCGCAGCCGCTCGGCGTCCTCCAGGAACGCCGCCGTGTACCGCGCGGTCAGCTCGGCGATCGGCACGCCGTCGCGGCGCGCGTCCCGAATGATCTTGTCGTCGACGTCGGTGATGTTCATCACCCACGTCACCTCGAGCCCCAGCCATCCGAGGTACCGACGGAGCAGGTCGGCGAACAGGAAGCTGCGGAAGTTCCCGACGTGTGCCGGCGCATACACGGTCGGCCCGCAGCTGTACATCCGGACGCGTCCGGGCTCCAGTGGCACGAACGTCTCCTGCCGTCCCGTCAGGGTGTTGGTCAATCGCAGCGTCATCGGTTCCACCGCGTCATCGTCGCACCACCGTCGCCATCGCCGTCGCGGCGATGCCACGCCCGGCGCCTTCGTATCCGATCAGGTTGCCGCTCGACGCCTTGACCTGGACCGCGTCCGGGGGGAGCGCGAGCAGCGCCGCGATCGCCTCGCGCATCGCGTCGAGACGGCGGCCACCGAGTCGCGGCCGGCCCGCCCGTATCGTGACGTCCACGGCTGCAGCGCGCCATCCGGCATCCGCCAGCCGCGCTGCGACGACATGCAGCATCTCACCACTCGCGATCCCGCGCGTGTGCGGGTCTCCGGCAGGGAAGAGGCGACCGAGGTCACCGAGAGCCGCGGCGCCGAGCAGCGCGTCCGCGACGGCGTGCAGCACGGCGTCGCCGTCCGAGTGCCCCCGCAGTCGCGGCGCGTGCTCGAGCACGATGCCGCCGAGCGCGAGCCCACGTTCAGGCCCGAACGGGTGCTCGTCGGCGCCGTGGCCCACGCGGATCGAGAGCTCGGCTCCGCCGGCCCACCCTGCCTCTCGCGCCGCCAGCAGCGCCCCGGCGCGCGCGAGGTCCTCGAGAAGCGTCACCTTGAGGTTCGCGGGATCGCCCGGGACCGCCACGACCGGCACGCCCGAGGCCTCGAGCAGCGCGGCCTCGTCGGTGAACTCGCGAGCGCCCGACGGCGGGAACGTCCGCCACGCCTGCTCGAGCAGGTCCCGGCGGGCGCCCTGCGGTGTCTGCGCTGCCGCGAGCCCCGTCCGGTCGACCGTCGCACCCACGAGCCCCGCCGAAACGAGCTTCAGCGTCTCCGTGACGGGGACGACGGGGATCGCGGCGCCCGTCCGGTCCGCTTCGGCCGCGACGGCCTCGACGAGCCCGGCCGTCACGAGCGGACGCGCCCCATCGTGCACGAGCACCACGGCCGAGGCGGTCGCGCGGACACCCGCCGCTACCGACTCCTGTCGGCGGACGCCCCCCTCCACCACGAGCGCGCCCCGCTCGCGCACCCACGGCTCCGCCGCCAGCCGCTCGACGCGGGCAGGCGCGGCCACGAGCACGATGCGGCTGACGCAGGGCGCCGAGGCGATGGCGTCGAGCGACCAGGCCAGCAGCGGCCGGCCGCGGAGGGTCGCGGTCAGCTTGTCGACACCCGCCATCCGCGTGCTCGACCCGGCGGCGACGATCACCGCGTCGACGGAACCCGGCGTCACCTCACTCGTCCACGGGCTGGCCGAAGACCATCCTCCCGGCCACCGTCTGGAGCACGCGCGTCACGCCGACGCACACCTCGACGTTCATGCGGCGCGCGCCGCCCTCGACCACCACCATCGTGCCGTCGTCCAGGAACCCCACGCCCTGGCCCGGCTCCTTTCCCTCCTGGATCACGTGCACGCGGATCTGGTCGCCGGGGAGAAACGCCGGCTTGACGGCATTGGCCAGCGAGTTCACGTTCAGCACGCGCAGCCCCTCGAGCTCCGCGACCTTGTTGAGGTTCAGGTCGTTCGTCAGGATTGCGGCGCCGCGCGCTTTCGCCAGCGCCACGAGCTTTGCATCGACCTCCGGGATCCCCGGCGGGTCGGCCTCGCTGATCTCGACCGCGATCTTGTCGTTTCGGCGGAGCGCGTTGAGGATGTCCAGGCCGCGGCGGCCACGGGCCCGCTTCCGCGCGTCCGACTGATCGGCGATGTACTGCAGTTCGGCCAGCACGAAGCGCGGCACGACGAGCGTCCCGAACAGGAATCCGCTCTCGACGACGTCGGCGATCCGACCGTCGATGATGGCGCTCGTGTCGGCGACGATGAACGGCGCGCCGGCGGGCGACGTCGCCTCGCGGCTGTCGGGGACGAGGCCGAGCGCGGTGATGGCGTCCGCCAGGTCGTGGCGCTTCGCGACGGTCAGCCCGAGCATCCCGAGGCCCAGCACGAGCGAGACACCGATCGGAAGGTAGCGCCCGTACGGGTCCGGGAACCTGGCGAGGGGAAGGCCGAGCAGCAACCCCATCAGGAGACCGATGAGCAGCCCGGCGATCGCGGTGACGAACTCGCCGGTGGAGAGCGCCCTGACGCCGCGGATGAGCCACCCGGCCGGCTCGATCGTCAGGTACGGCAGGATGAGCAGGCCGACGACCAGCCACGCGACGACCCACAGGGCGAGCAGGAAGTTGCCGCTCGGAGACTCGCTGAACAGGGGGTGACCGCCGACGTCGATCGAGGCGAGCTGGATCCCCACCAGCATGCCCAGGATGGCGCCCAGCGCACGTACGAATCTGGACATCGGCAGCCGAGCCTACCACACGGCATCGCGGCGCCGAACCGCCCGGAAGGGCTCGGCCCGCGGGTCAGAACGGGAGCGGCGCGACCTCGTCCGGGCGCGCTGCGGACTGCTCGGGCTCGAGCGCCACCGACACGGCCTCACGAAGCGAACGGCAGGCGATGACGCGGAGGCTGCCGACGCGATCGGGAGTCGCGTCCGCCGATCGTCCCGTGGCCGGCACGATCGCCCGCTCGAACCCCAGGCGCTCCGCCTCGCGCAGGCGCCAGCCGAGACCCGACACGGGCCGCAGCTCGCCGAGGAGGCCGATCTCGGCCGCAGCGACGGTGCGCTGGAGGATCGGCCGATCGCGCAGCGACGACACGAGGGCGAGCGCGAGCGGGAGGTCGAGCGCCGGCTCGTCGATCGCGAGCCCGCCGGCGACGCTCGCGTACACGTCGTGGGCGGTGAGCGAGACCCCCGCGCGCCGCGCGAGCACGGCGAGCAGGAGCGCGAGCCGGTTCTGGTCGATGCCGCTCGCCGTTCGACGCGGCGTCCCGTACCCGGCCGGCGAGACGAGCGCCTGGACCTCCACCAGGAGCGGCCGACTGCCCTCCAGTGTCGCGGCGATCGCGGAGCCCGGGGCGCCGCCGGCGTCGGCGAGGAACGCTCGCGCGGGGTCCTCGACCTCCCGCAGGCCGTCCTCGCCCATCGCGAACACCCCGACCTCCTCGGTCGACCCGAAGCGGTTCTTCGTCGCCCTGAGCAGCCGCATGCCCACGCCCCGGTCGCCCTCGAGCGTGAGGACTGCGTCGACGAGGTGCTCCAGCGTCTTCGGCCCGGCCAGGCTCCCGTCCTTCGTGACGTGCCCCACGAGAACGACCGGGATCCCATCGCCCTTCGCGAAGTCGAGCAGCCGGAGGGTCGACTCGCGCACCTGCCCGACCGAGCCCGGCGGACCGTCCAACGCGTCGAGCGAGACCGTCTGGATCGAGTCCACGACGAGCGTCGCCGGATGCACCGAGCGCGCCCGTTCCACGATCCGCTCGACGTCCGTCTCGGAGAACACGAGGATCGCGTCGGCCGCGACCCCGTCGGTCAGCCCGAGCCGTCGCGCGCGGAGTCGCAGCTGCCCCGTCGACTCCTCACCGCTCGCGTACAGCACGGCCGGGCCGACAGCCCGGGTGCCGGGTGGGCTGCCAGCGGCGGCACGCGACGTGACGCCGGCGCCGCCACCCTGGGATGCCACGGTGCGTGCGATCCCCGCCGCGGCCTCCAGCACCAGCGTCGACTTGCCGACGCCCGGCTCGCCGCCGAGCAGCACGAGGCTGCCGGGGACGAGCCCACCCCCGAGCACCCGATCCAGCTCGCCGACGCCGGTCGGCAGGCGCAGCAGCTCGGGTTCGTCGAGGTCGCGCAGGGCCTTCAGCTCGGCTCCCTCGCCGGCCCCGGACGCGGACGTGCGCGAGCCGGGTGGCTCGCGCACGAGTGTCTCGACGAGCGTGTTCCACGACCCGCAGCCGCGGCACTGCCCCTCCCAACGGAGGTACGCGCTGCCGCACGCCTGGCAGACGTAGCGACTGGTGGGCCCACCCCCACCCGCGCGGCCGCCGCGCGGCATCTCAGGTCGCGGCTGCGGCGGGTGTCTTCTCGACAACGGGCTCGATCGTGAGCCCGGCGTCGTCCGACTTGTCGACGACGATCGTCTGGCCAGGCTCGAACCGGCCGACGAGCAGGGCTTCGGCGAGCGGGTCCTCGATCAGGTTCTGGATCGTGCGGCGGAGCGGGCGGGCGCCATAGTCCGCGTCGTATCCGAGCTTGATCAGGTGGTCCTTCGCCGCCTGCGTGACGTCGAGCGCCATCTCCTGCGTCCGCAGCTGGTTGCGCACCCGCTCGAGCAGCAGGTCGACGATCTGGCGGATCTCATCGACGGTCAGGGACCGGAACACGACGACCGAGTCGACGCGGTTCAGGAACTCGGGCCGGAACTGGTTCTTCAGCTGATCCAGGACCTTGCTCTTCATCCGCTCGTACTGCTGCTCCGCGCGCTCCAACGCGGAGAGCCGGACGGGCTGGAAGCCGAGGCTCGTGTCCTTCAGCAGCGATGTCGCGCCGACGTTGCTCGTCATGATGATGACGGTGTTCCGGAAGTCGACCCGGCGGCCCTTCGCGTCCGTGAGCTGCCCGTCCTCGAGGATCTGCAGCAGGATGTTGAAGACCTCGGGGTGCGCCTTCTCGATCTCGTCGAGCAGCACGACCGCATAGCTCTTGCGGCGGACGGCCTCGGTCAGCTGCCCGCCCTCCTCGAACCCGACGTACCCGGGCGGCGCGCCGACCAGGCGGCTCACGTTGTGGCGCTCCATGAACTCGCTCATGTCGATCTTGATGAGCGAATCCTCGGAGCCGAACATGAACTCCGCGAGGCTCTTCGCCAGCTCGGTCTTGCCGACGCCCGTGGGGCCGAGGAAGATGAACGAGCCGATCGGGCGCTTGGGATCCTTGAGGCCGGCTCGGGCACGCCGGACGGCCTTCGAGATCGTCTGGATCGCCTCCTGCTGGCCGATGACCCGCGCGTGCAGGGCCTCCTCCATGTGCAGCAGGCGCTCGGACTCCTCCTGCGCGATCCGGGTGACCGGGATGCCGGTCCACATGGCCACGACCTCGGCGATCTCGTTCTCGCCGACGTCGGGGATCTCGGCGTCGAGCCGCGCACGCCACTCGGCGCGCTGCCGGTCGAGATCCTCCCGCGCAACCGCCTCGGCGTCGCGGAGGTTCGCCGCGACCTCGTAGTCCTGGCGGTTGATGGCCTCGTCCTTCTCCTTCGTGACCTCCTCGAGGTGTTTCGTCGCGTCCTTCAGCTCCTGAGGGGAGGAGCTGTGGCGCAACCGCACCCGGCTGGCCGCCTCGTCGATGAGGTCGATCGCCTTGTCGGGGAGGTGGCGGTCGGTGATGTAGCGGATGGACAGGTCTGCCGCGGCGCGGACCGCGGAATCCGTGATGCGGACCTTGTGGTGCTGCTCGTAGCGCTCTCGGATCCCGAACAGGATGTCGATGGTCTGCTCGAGCGTCGGCTCGTCGACCATGACGGGCTGGAACCGCCGCTCCAGGGCCGCATCGCGCTCGATGTACTTGCGGTACTCGTCGAGCGTGGTCGCCCCGATGCACTGGAGCTCACCCCGCGCGAGCGGGGGCTTGAGAATGTTCGCCGCGTCGATGGCGCCCTCTGCCGCGCCGGCACCGACGAGCGTGTGGAGCTCGTCGATGAACAGGACGACGTCATTGGTGTTCCGGAGCTCCTCGATGATCTTCTTGAGGCGTTCCTCGAACTCGCCGCGGTACTTCGTCCCGGCGACCAGCGACCCGATATCCAGCGTCAGGACCCGCTTGTTCGAGAGCGACTCCGGGATGTCGCCCGACACGATGCGGTGCGCGAGGCCCTCCGCGATCGCCGTCTTGCCGACGCCCGGCTCTCCGATCAGGGCGGGGTTGTTCTTCGTCCGCCGCGACAGGATCTGGATGACCCGCTCGATCTCCTTCTCGCGCCCGATGACGGGGTCGAGCTTGCCGGCGCGGGCCGCGTCGGTCAGGTTCACGCCCAGCTGGTCGACGGTCGGGGTCTTGCTCGCGCGCTTCGGCTCGGCGGTCGGACCGACCGAGCTCGACTGCGACAGGACCCGGATGACCTCGTGACGCACCTTGTCCAGGTTGACGCCCAGTGACTCGAGCACGCCCGCCGCGATCCCCTCGCCCTCCCGGACGAGCCCGAGCAGCAGATGCTCCGTGCCGATGTAGTTGTGCCCGAGGCGTCTCGCCTCGTCGATGGCGAGCTCGATGACGCGCTTGGCGCGGGGCGTGAGCCCCACCTCGCCGACGACGGGTCGGTCGCCACGGCCGATGATGAACTCGACCGCGGTGCGGACCTTCGGGAGCTCGACGCCCATGTTCTCGAGCACGCGCGCCGCGACACCGTCCCCCTCGCGGACCAGCCCGAGGAGCAGGTGCTCGGTCCCGATGTAATTGTGGTTGAAGCGCTGGGCCTCGTCCTGAGCCAGGGTGAGGACCTTGCGCGCGCGGTCGGTGAACTTGTCGAAGCGATCAACCATGGAGTCGACGGTGCCCTTCCAGCGGGGATATTCGGGGTGCCCGCCTGTGGCCAATCGTAGCACCAGGCTTCCGGTGGGCCAGTACGAGCCGCTCCCGGGGGATAACGATTCGGGATCGGAGAGGTGTCGGTTTCGGGTGTGTCGACCAGTGGACCCGTAGCGGCCGCGCTACGCCCGATCGCCGCGGCCGCATCCCGCGGCACCGCCCGGGGCGGGTGATGGAGCACCCGGCGGCCGACGGAAAGGTCTCCCGGCCGAGGACGCCGAGGACGCCGAACGGCCCGCCGGGTGACCGGCGGGCCGTGGAGTCGGGCGCGGAGGCGTTACCCCTCGCCGCTCTCCTCCTCGTTGCCGGAAGTCGCGGCCTCCGCCGCGGCGACCTGCTGGCGGACCTGCGCGAACGCCGCCGCCAGCGTGTTGTCGATCCCGCCCTCCGGCTCCTGCACGGCCTGCGACAGGTCATAGCCGCGCTCGCCGCGGGGACGCCGCTCGCGCGGCTCCGGCGCGGGCCGGGCCGGCGGCTCCTCCGCCTGCTTGAGGCTGAGCCCGAGCCGATGGCGCTCGGAGTCGAGCGAGATGATCTTGAGCTTGAGCGTCTGGCCCTCGTGGACGACATCGCTCGGATGCGCGACGCGCTGATGGGACAGTTCGCTGATGTGGATGAGGCCCTCGAGGCCATCGCGGACGCGGACGAAGGCGCCGAAGTTGACGATCTTCGTGACCGTGCCGTCGATGACGTCCCCGACCTTGAAATCGGCGACGGTCGAGTGCCAGGGGTCCGGCTGCAGTCGCCGGATCGACAGGCTGATCCGCCCGCGCTCGTGGTTGATGTCGATGACCTCGGCGTCGACCGCGTCGCCGACCTTGTATCCAGCCTCGGGGTTGTTGACCTTGTTCCAGGAGAGCTCGCTCTTGTGGACGAGCCCGTCGATCCCGCCGAGGTCGATGAAGACACCGAACGGAGCGATCGACCGGACGCTGCCGGTAACCTTCTGTCCCACGGCGAGGCTGCTGAAGAGCTCGTCGCGCTTCTCGCGCCGCTCCTCGTAGAGCGCCACCTTCTCCGACAGGATCAGGCGGTTCGCCTTGCGGTTGACCTCGAGGATCTTCAACCGCAGGCGGCGTCCCACGTACGGCTGGAGCTTCTCGGCGATCTCCTGCGCGGCGTCACGCGGCTGCTCGTTCTGCGGTCGGCGCGGGAAGTCCACGATCTGACTGATCGGCACGAAGCCGCGGATGCCGCAATCGACGATGAGGCCGCCCTTGTTGTGGTCGATGACGGGCGCCTCGATGATCGCACCGGCCTCCAGCTGCTCCTGCATCGCGCGCCACTTGCGCTCGAGGCCGGCGCGGCGAAGCGAGAGGACGGCATGCCCCTCGTTCGACTCGGGCTGGAGGACGTAGACGAGGACCTGGTCGCCGACATTGGGCTGCGGCTGGTTCTCGGCGTGCCGCCCGAACAGCTCGCGATTGCTGACGACGCCCTCGCTCTTCGCGCCGATGTCGACGAGGATCTCGTCGCGGTCCACGCGGACCACGGTGCCCTCGACCACGTCGCCGTGCTTGAAGGAGCGGATGTCGGCCTCCTGCTGCTGCAGGAGCTCCTCCATCGTCGTCGGCTCGGGCCGCGTGTCACGAACAGGCACGGGCTGCGGTGCAGGCGCGACAGGCTCGGTCTCGACGGGCTCCGCGGCGGCGACCGGGGCCTCCGCGACGGGCTCGGTCTCGACGGGCTCGGTCTCGACGGGCTCGGTCTCGACGGGCTCCGC
>JAJYGH010000024.1 GCA_021785175.1 Chloroflexota bacterium
TCCGAGAAGTTCTGCGCGAACTGCGGGACGGCCCTCGGGACGAGCCACTGCACGCAGTGCGGCGGGGAGTTGGCCACCGGGGCCCGGTTCTGCGGAAACTGCGGCGCGAAGGTCGGCTAGGCCGAACGCGCGGGGGATTCCGGCTCCCCGGTGCGGGGTTTCGCCTTCCGCGGCCCGCCCCGAGCGCCATCCTCGGCAGCGCCAGGGCCCGCTTGCCGGGCAGCGCGGCGAAGCGCGGGGAAGGAGCGCCGGGGAGCCCGAAGGCGCGTCGAAGCGATCCTCAGGTGAGCAGCGTGCCGCACGCCGTGCAGAAGCGGCTGTCGCCAGCGAGGCTCGTGCCGCACGTCGGGCAGGCAGTGGGCGCCGGCGATCCCGGCATTCCCGCTGACGGTGTCGCCGAGCCGGCCGCCGGCGGCGGTTCCGACGACGTCCCGGACGCCGGCACGGGTGACCCGATGGACGATCCGGACGCCGCTCGCGGTGCGTCCGCCGCGGGCCCCGTGCCCACCGTCCTCACGCCCACCGGCGCGGTCGAGACGGCCCCCGCCGCGGCCGGCGGCCGCAGACTCTGACCGCAGCGCGGGCACGCGACCCAGGCCGGGTCCTCGATGGGAGCGCGACACTGCGGGCAGCGGCCCGGGGTGAAGGGGTCGGCGGTGCCGCAGTAGGGGCAGACGGCGACGTCCCGCATGATGAAGTTCCCGCAGCGCGGGCACGGGTGCTTGTACTGCGGCATCTCGCTCCTCTCCCTGCGACGTGGCGGCCGTTACGGCCCGGCCGACCCCGGCCGGCCCTCGAACTCCTCCGACCCGGCCGGTCGACCCGACACCGCGGTCGCGGCCTCCTGCGCCCCCTCGATCGCGGCCTCCTGCGCCGCGCGCCCCGGCCACACCGCCGCATCGTCCCGGCACCGGCCCTGCCACGCGATGAGGTCCGCCACCGCGGCAGACCAGCCCTCGTCGTGGACGAGCCGCGCGACGAACCGCCGCCGCGCGACGGCGAGCGATGGCAGCGCGGCGATCGCGAGGCGGTACCGCGCGTACGCCGGACCCGCCAGTGCCGGCTCAGGCAGCGCGATCGGCTCGCGCAGGAAGCGGACGTCGACGAGTGTCCGGCTGACCGACTCGACGGCCGCGTCGCACGCCTCCGCAAGGGCCTGCGGCGCCTCGCCACGGAACGTGGACGGCGGCACGGCCGAGAAGCAGTACGTCGCGTGGGCGCCCTGGGTGACGAGCTCCATCGCGACGACGTTGCCGGGCAGCGCCACGAAGAACCAGGCGCGGACCGCCGGCGATCCCGGGCGCTCCGGGGCGATCGCGAGCCAGCGCAGCGGGTCGGGACCGGCAGCGGCCACGAGGTCGCGGTAGCTGTCGGCAAACGGCGGCGTGACGAGGACGGCGCGCTCGAGCGGTACCCACGCGTCGCCGAGATCGTCCGGGGTCGCGGGGTGCCCATCGACCAGCAGACGGGCGGCGCGATCGCGGGCAGGGAACGGGGCGTCGGGGATCAGGGCCGCGATCAGCGCGGCGGCATCGGCCGCGGCCGCGTCGCGAAGTCGCCGCAGTCGGGCAGCGTGCCGGGCGCTCGCCGGTCCGACCCGGAGGAGGCGGATCCGTCCCCACGCGCCGCAGTCCACGCGCACCTCGCCCGCCTCCGGGACCTCGTCGACGCGCTCGATGCCGCTCCGCGGGACCACGTGCCAGTCGGCGGCGTCGTCCACCGGTGCCAGCACGAACCCGCGGTCGTGGCAGGCCAGCTGCGCCACCCCGGCCCGCGGCGGATCCTCGCGCCCGGCGGCACCGGCAGGCGCGCCTTCGCCCACCGCAGCGTGTCTCGCCTCGTACTCCACGAGCTCGATGGGCTCGCCGTCCGGCAACTCGACGAACCGATCGCCCAGGCGCTGCCGCAGCCGCCGGTCGCGCAGCTCCCGGACGAGCAGACCAAGCGACGGGCCGAGCTGCCGGCACACGAGACGCGGCGCGTGGGGGCCGTGGCCCAGCACGAGCAGCGCGGACCCGGGCTGTGCCGCGATCACGGCGAGGTCGCGATAGACGGCGCGTCGGACGCCCGTCCCGCCGAGCTCGAACGTGAACCCGTCGTCCTCGAGCGAGAGCACGAGCCGGCCAGCCTGCCCGTCGGGGACGAGCGCCCCCTCCCCCTCGATGGCGACCGCGGTCACAGGACGGAGGCCGAGCGACGCAACATGCCGGCATCGTACGCAACGCGACGCGCGTCTTTGCGCCGATCAGCCCGCGGAGCGCGGGATCATGCCGGGTTTGCGAGACGCCTTCAGCCCGAATCTTCGTCGCGCGCGTCCTCGCCGTCGACCAGGACGCGGACGATCGGCTGCCGCCGCTCCTGATCCCACCGAGAGCGTCGCCGGCGACTGCCAGCCGTTCACACAGCTTTCCTGAACCCTGACTCGCCAACTATGCGTATGAAGATGCGGCAACACTCTTGACAATGGCATTGTCAGAGTTGATCATGCTCGGAGCGATGCGCGGGTGAGCGGACGACCGCCCCCCCAGCCTGGAGCCGGGGCCGCATCGACGAGACGAAGTGGCGGGAAGCCACGGGAGGTTTGACCATGACCATGATCCGCAGGACGAGCCCGTTCGGCGAGCTCGTGTCCCTTCGCCAGGCGATGGACCGGCTGCTCGAGGACTCCTTCGTGCGCCCGGGCGTCGGACGCTGGGGCGAGACCGAGGGCACGCTGCCACTCGACATCTACCGGACCGACGACGCGCTGGTCGTGAAGGCGGCGCTCCCCGGCGTGAAGCCGGAGGACGTCGACGTGACCGTCGAGAGTGACACGCTCACGATCTCGGGCGAGTTCAGGGAGGAGCGCCGCGAAGACGAGCGCGGCTACCTGTACCAGGAGCTTCGGCGCGGCCGGTTCAGCCGGACGATCCAGCTCCCCGCGGACGTGAGCGCGGACAGGGCGCAGGCCAACTACGAGCACGGCGTGCTGACGCTCACGCTGCCGAAGCGCGAGGAAGCCAGGCCGCGCCAGATCAGGATCTCGCCGACCACGGATGCACAGAAGCGCGACGCCAGCTCCGGCGCGGCCTCGTCCGACGGCCGCTGATCGAGGCGGACGGGAAGTGCGGGACCGGGTCCGGGATCCGAGCCAGCCGGTCTACGTGATCAGCGTCGCGGCGAGCATCGTGCGGGTACACCCACGGACGCTCCGGATCTACGAGGACGAGGGTCTCCTGTGCCCGGCCCGCACCCCGACCAACATCCGCCTCTATTCCGAACGCGATCTTCGCCGGGTTCTCTGGATCCGGCACCTCACCCAGCACCTGGGGGTCAACCTCGCCGGCATCCGCATCCTCTTCGAGCTCGAGGAGAAGCTGGGGACGCCGATCCTGGAAGCCCTCTACACCGAGCCAACCGAAGACGAAGAGGAGGAGGCGCAGGCATCGTCGCCGGCGCCTCGAACCCCGACCCTCCAGCAGGAGATAGAACCGTCATGACAGACCGACCGTCGAGCCCGGACGAGGCGCGGCCGACAACAGAAGAGCCCGGCACGTCCCGCCGGCAGCTGCCGCTGCTCGCCCTGCGCGAGACGGTGATCTTCCCCGAGATGATCGTCCCGCTCCAGGTGGGCCGCGATCGCTCGGTGAAGGCCCTGAACGCGGCCGTCGCTGACTCGTCGCCCATCGCGCTCGTCACGCAGCGCGAGGCCGAGCGCGAGGACATCACGGACGCGGCCGAGCTGTACCCCGTGGGCACCCTCGCGAAGGTGGCCCAGGTCGTCCAGCTGCAGGACGGGACCGTGCGTGCGATCGTGCAGGGTCAGCAGCGGCTGCGCGTCGTGGGGTTCGAGCAGACGGACCCGTACGTGATCGCCGACATCGAGATGCTCGAGGACGTCAAGGCCTCGGGCCTCGAGGTGCAGGCGCTCATGCGCAACGTCCAGTCGCAGCTCGAGCAGTACGTCCAGTCGGGTGCGCCCGTGCCGCCGGAGGCGGCGCTCGCGGCCCGCAACATCACCGAGCCTGGGCTGCTGGCCGACATGGTGGCCTACAGCCCGGACATGAGCACGGAGCAGCGGCAGGAGCTCCTGGAGACGGTCGACGTCGAGGAGCGCCTCCGGATCGTCTCGACGTTCCTCGCACGCCAGATCGAGATCCTCGAGCTGAAGGGCAAGATCCAGTCCGAGGTCAAGTCCGAGATGGACAAGACCCAGCGCGAGTACATCCTGCGCGAGCAGCTCAAGGCGATCCAGCGCGAGCTCGGCGAGG